>NZ_BAAGXU010000011.1:0-229439 GCF_054779675.1 Emticicia fontis | reverse complement strand
GCCAAATTATTCTAAATCGATTATGAATTATAACAAATATAATTTTTAAACATGTTCTAAATGATGTTATTGTATTAAGACTATTGCTGATTCTTATTCAGCAAGACTTATCAAATTACCTTTAGTGTTATGCCAGTTTTACCAGTTAATACCGATTACCGTCCTCCCAGATGGCAGTTTAATGCCCATATTCAAACCATTTACCCGAGTCTTTTCCGAAAAATACCAGTTAATTATCAACGCGAGCGGGTTGAATTAGCAGATAGCGATTTTCTGGATATGGATTGGTCCTATGCCGGCAAGCAGCCATCTAAAAAACTTGTGATTGTTACACATGGCTTAGAGGGAGATTCAACGCGCCATTATGTAACTGGAATGATAAAGAAATTTAACGATAATGGTTACGATGGACTTGGTTGGAATTGCCGCAGTTGCAGTGGAGAAATGAATCGTCTACCTCGGTTTTATCATCATGGTGATATTGAGGATATTAGATTTGTAGTGGAATATGCCATTCAGAAACATCAATACGAAGAAGTGGTTCTGGTAGGTTTCAGCATGGGAGGAAGCATGACTATCAGATTACTAGGCGACCAGCCTGACAGATTGCCGGAACAGGTAAAATGCGGAATAGCAGTTTCTGTCCCACTCGATTTATTTACTTCTGTGTATGAATTATATAAGCCCGGACGACGCTTTTATATGACTCGGTTTATCAATAAGTTGGGTAAGAAAATCAAGCAGAAGGCTGTTCAGCATCCGAATAATCCTTTGTTGAATCATGAGGGTTATGAAAAGATAAAAGACTTTGAAGAGTTTGATAATCGCTATACAGCCAAGCTATATGGTTTTAAAGATGCACATGATTTTTATAAGAAGGCAGGAGCAAAGCCTTATCTGAAAAATATTTTGAAGCCTACTTTAATCGTTCAGGCAAAAAATGACCCTTTTCTTTCACCCGAATGTCTGGATTTAGGGGATGCAGAACTGAACCCTCACGTATATCTGCAATTATTACATTTTGGTGGCCATGTAGGCTTTATGTTGCCTGATTCGAATGAAACATGGGTGGAAAGAAGAGTACTTGATTTTGTGCAGAATGGTATTCAAACTTTGATATAGCCCCTGAAAATGGGCTCGTAATTTGTGTTTATAATGGATAAATTTCTCAGAACTACTTATTTTTATAATACTGCCGAAAACTGGCTCTGGTTTTTCGGAATACTTATTGTCGGTTTTTTATTCAAACGGATTTTATCAGTGACGGTAAGCCGGATAGTGTATCGAATCATGAAAAAGGAGACTCAAGGTGTTCCTGTAGCTGATTTCGTAAATCTACTGAGAAGTCCATTAGAGTTTCTTTTAGCTTTATTAATCATATATGGTGCAGTTAACGAAATTGTTTTTCCACGTAAATGGCGTATTATTCCTTTCGGAAAGATGCGTTTTGCTGATTTCGTCGACCGTACTTTGGATATGCTTTTTGTAGCAGGTATTACCTGGCTTATCATCCGGCTGATCCGCTTTTTTGCCTTGGTCTACCTCAAAAAAGCAGAAGAAACTGAATCTAATAAAGAAAAACAGTTAGTACCTTTTTTCCGGGATATTATCATCGTTCTGATTGCCTTTTCTTCTTTTTTTCTGATTCTTGGCTTTGTTTTTAAGCAGGATGTTATCAGTCTTATCACTGGCTTGGGTATTGGTGGGGTAGCTTTAGCTCTGGCCGCTCGTGCTACTTTAGAAAATCTATTCGCGTCATTTACACTTTTTACCGAGCAACCATTTATTGTAGGCGATGATATAGAATTAGGTACAATGGTAGGTAAAATTGAAAAAGTGGGCTTTCGCAGCACGCGTATCCGCAATGTAGATGGGAGTCTGGTTGTTGTTCCAAATCAGATGCTTGTCTCACAATCATTAAACAATATCTCTGAACGGATGGAACGCAGGCACAAGTTTTTTATACGTTTAAAAATAGAAGCTTCAATCCGGCAGATTAAGCAGATAATTGAAGAGGTGCAAACGATATTGGATAATCATGAAAGAATCAGCACTGGCGGTCATGTAAAACTGGATGCCATCGGAGATTATTCAATCAATATCCTGGTAGTATTTATGGCTGCTACGGCCGATTATTGGGAGAGTAAAAGTATCAGAGAAGAAGTGAATGTAGCAATTCTGCATATACTCGAAAAAAATCAGGTAGAATTAGCACAACCAGCTACCACACTTTTTAGTTTAACAGATGATAAAAATATAGATAATGATTATTAATGATAATCAGTTATTAAACTAAACCTTAGCAACAAGATATGTCTCGCATAGCACTTATCACCGGCGCAACTTCCGGAATTGGTAAAGCAACAGCATCAGCCTTTGCCAACAATGGTATTAATCTTATTTTATGTGGTCGCCGACAAGAGCGATTAGATAATTTGCAGGAACAATTCTCTAAGAAGGTATTGGTTACTACTTTGAAATTTGATGTTACCAATAAAGTAGAAGTTTTCAACGCCATTAATTCTTTATCGGATGAATGGAAGAGTATTGATATTCTAGTAAATAATGCAGGCAATGCTCATGGAATGTCACCCATTCAGGATGGTGATGTGGATGATTGGGACATGATGATTGACGGTAATGTGCAGGGTTTACTATATGTATCAAAGGCCATAATATCAGGCATGGTGGAACGTGAGAAGGGTCATATAGTGAACCTGAGTTCGGTAGCCGGAAAATATACTTATGCGAATGGAGCGGTTTATTGTGCATCAAAAGCAGCAGTGGAAGCTTTAAGCGAAGGTATGAGACTGGATTTAACACAACATGGTATAAAATTAACCAATATCGCTCCGGGAGCCGTTGAAACAGAGTTTTCTTTGGTAAGATTTAAAGGTGATGCAAAACGGGCAGAAAAAGTATATGAAGGGTTTGACCCTTTACAACCGGAAGATGTAGCTGATGCCATTTTATATGCGGTTAATACACCACCAAGGGTAACCATTGCTGATATTGTTTTATATGCCGGTGCGCAATCGGCACCAACGGTGATTCATAGAAAATAGCATGAACGATTTATTACAAAGGGTTAAAGAAATTGACATCAGGCAGGTAGCGAGAGATTTGGGATTTGATGTGATTCAAACCCGACGTATGCTATGCCCTTTTCATGTAGAAGATACTCCCTCGCTGGTTTTTTATCCGCCTCCACAAAATGAATTTCACTGTTTCGGCTGTGGCAAACGCGGTGATGTAATTAATTTGTATGCCAATGTTTGCCAGATAGATTTCAAGACTGCTCTGGAAGAGTTAGCTAGTAGGTATATCCCGAATTATGATGGCACTGGCTCAAAAAAAACACGAAAGATTGATGTTAAAAGTATTTATACCCGAAAGTCGGTAGAAGAAAAAACTTTTGTATTTCACGAAAAATTCAGCGATATCTACGAAGATTTTCAGAAGTTTTGTATAAGCCAACCTGCAACTGAATCAGCAAGAAAAGCTGCTGAGTATTTGCGGGGAAGGGGAATAGATGATTGGACAATCCGTTATTTTAAATTGTTTGTGATCAAAAATTACGGCTTAGCTAACGATTACCTCAAAGAAAAATATACCACAGCAGACCTGATCGCGAGTGGTATTGTCAATGAAAGGGGAAATCTGGTTTTCTTCAAGCATCCTATTATTATCCCTTATTATCAGAATGGTCGTATCGTTTATTTACAGGGTAGAACCATAGACAATCCACCAGAGGGTACAAATAAATATCAGTTCTTAACAGGTATCCCGAGAACTGTTTTCAATATTGATTCTTTGAAGAATCTGAGAGGAAATGCGGAAGTCTACCTGACAGAAGGTGCATTTGATTGCATGACTTTAGTTAAACACGGGATGATTGCCGTGAGTCTTGGTAGTGCCAAAACCTTTAAAAAGGAATGGATAAAACTCTTTAGAAAATTCAATATCTGGATATGGTTTGATAATGATACTGCCGGACAAACAGGTACCAGAGACCTGATGGAAGAGCTTCACCTGCACGGTATATCAGTAAACAGAAAGTATTTGCCCGACGATATTAAGGACATCAATGAGTACTATCTTAAATACTTCTAGTGTCGGCGTCAATAAAAAAGGAATTCAAAATCTTGTTTTCTACAAATTCAAGTTCCATATTTGCATCATCAATTCAAACAGATACTTTCCGTAGCTAATGGATTGATTTATACAGACGAGAGGAGAGAATAGGCTCTGTGAATCTCGGGCAACCTGTCCCGCTACTTGCGATAAGGTGCCAAAACCTACCGAAAGGGTCAGACCATTCGGACTTATAAACCAATCATAGACAATCGTTTTAAAATTGGTTTTGTTTACCGTATTACCGAGGGGTATGCGTTTTGTGTCACCTGATTTTCTGTACATCAGAGATTAGGCTAAAGATTTTGTACTCATAAACAATGGAAAACCAACAGATATTTCGCTACGACGAACCATTCAAATTAGAATCAGGCCAATGGTTACCTGAATTTCAGCTGGCTTATACTACTTTCGGAAAACCCAATGCCGCAATGGATAATGTGATATGGGTATGTCATGCTTTTACAGGTAATGCGAATCCGACTGACTGGTGGAATGGTTTAATAGGTGAAAAAAGATTATATAACCCAACCGAACATTTTATTATCTGTGCCAATATTATTGGTTCTCATTATGGCTCAACTAATGCGCTTAGTAAAAACCCGATTTCAGGTGAGCCTTATTATCATGATTTCCCTTTTATCAGTATACGCGATGTGGCAAGAGCCTTAGACTTGCTGCGTCAACAACTGGGTATTTATAAAATTAATACTCTTTTAGGCGGCTCTTTAGGTGGGCAACAGGCCCTTGAATGGGCATTGCTACAACCAGATCTGATTGAAAACCTGATTTTGTTTTCAACGAATGCTATTCATTCTCCTTGGGGAATTGCCTTTAATGAATCTCAACGCATGGCTATTGCTGCCGACCCATCGTGGACAGAAAGAAGCCCGAAAGCCGGTATGACTGGTATGAAAGTAGCCCGCTCAATTGCCTTATTATCTTATCGCAACTATGCTACGTATAACCGTACTCAATCCAGAGACGAAGGGCAGATAGATTTTTTTCGTGCCAATACCTATCAGAATTATCAGGGTGAGAAACTAGGTAAACGCTTTAATGCTTTTTCGTATTGGACTCTCTCTAAAATGTTCGATTCACATGATGTGGGTAGAGGAAGAGGTAAAGTAGAGGAGGTTCTTGCGACTATCAAATCAAAAACGCTGGTAATTGGAATTTCTTCAGATGTTTTATTCCCACCGGAAGAGCAAGCATTTATTGCACAGCATATTCCTGAAGCAAAATATGCTTTAATAGAATCGCTCTACGGCCATGATGGCTTCTTAATAGAGTTCGAAGCCATGACGGATACGATTCGGAATTGGGGCAAAGCTGATTTAGTGATTGAGTGAATGAGCGATTTAGTGAATTAGTGATTAATTTAAACCTCAGTGAAACTCTGTACACAACTTAGTGTAACTCCTTGGTTAATCCTTACACTTAGATTGCTAAAAACTCTGAAAAACCCTCAAACGGTAATTCTCAGTTAGCTTTTTACTTCTCAAAGCATTCTGCAAAACAGTAAATAGAGGAGAAGCTGCCGTTAATCCGGCTGCCAGAATTAATTTGGGGTTTGTTACAGGATTTACCCCCCATGCTGCCCATTCTATCAGAATGTATGAAAAAGGGGAGAAGTTGGCAATTCCAAATCGAATGGGCCTTTTAGGGTGCTTATAAATACGAGCTACATCTTTAATCTTGACTTCAACATATTCATAGCGATTCATTACTTCATTCAATGAAGTAATCACGAATGACGAATCAGTAATGTCATAAAGATTGTCTTCATAAACCATATCATCTTTGGTCTTGAATCTGAAAACATCACCTTTATAAAACTTTGTACGTCTACCGGTTCTTACTTTTTCTAAAACCAGATATTTATCTTTATTAAACATACTCCTTGCCTGTGAAGGGTCTTTTCGGTAGATGAGTTCTTCTACTGATTTTGCTTCACGCTGATGTATGTCTTGTGCAAAGCAGCCAAGTGTCAGAGAAAGAAAAAATAGCAGTAAATATGGTCTTAATCGAGTCATAGGATTTATATAGTAGCACGGAATCGTATTCCGTTGCGGGATAAATAGATATTTTTATTGATATGTGTTGCTTCTTTCAAATGGCAAGCATTGATTCATGTTGTTTGGTGTCTGTCAGTATGGTTTTAAAGCTTATCATTCACAGACACACCTCCTGAAACAATTAGCTTCATGATTTCAGCAATTGGTAAGTCGAGCATTTGTACGTTTTCTCTGGGTACTAATATCAGATTTCCCGAAAAGGCGTAACTATGCGGAAAGTAGACTGCCACTAAGTCACTAACGCCTAAATTACTCAAATCATTTTGTGTAATAAAGCCAATTTTATAAACTTGTGCTTCTTTATTGATGAGTACTATCGCACCCTGATTAAATTTACGTTTATCGCCAACAAAAGCCGAAATTAAATCTTTAAAAGCAAAGTAAAAAATCCTGACTAAAGGTAAATGACTAATCGCATTTTCGATTATATTCTGAATGGTTTGTGGGAGTAGTACCGAAAAAACAAATCCAATCAGCATAGTTCCGGTTATGATAATTAAAGAGCCTAAACCCGGAATAAATAATTCCCGATCGGGGTCGCCTATTGGAATTCTGATACGAATAAGGTTATCAACAAAATCAAAAGCGCCTAGTAAAATAAAAAAGGTAAATCCGAGAGGAGCAACAAAAAGTAATCCACGTATAAAATAGGAAAACAAACGACTCAGAATAGTTCGGCCGGTCATAGAAAAGGAATTTTAGTAATATAAGGTAATGCCTGTAAGATTAAGACGTAGCTATTAATTGAAACGCTAATGTCAAAGTAAAAGTTTGTAAGGGCAAGTTTAAATATTGTTTTTCTGATTGAAAAGGGTAGCATACTTTCTTGATATTTGCTACGAATGATTCATTCTTTTCTTTTGTTAAAATTACTATTAACAACTTATATTATATTGGTTTTACCAGTATGATTATAGCAAAAAGCTCTCACAATCTTTTGAAAACACTAATTTAAGTCGGAAATTTAGGGGAAGCACAGTCGGAGACACCTAGTCAGGGAAGCGTAGGCTTACATTGCAACCCGGATAGAGGAATTATTTTCTACAATTATAAAAAAATGGCAAAGATATATCCAGTTTTTGGGGAGTTTATGAGAAGAGGGAAAGCACTTGCTGATATGAAGCTAGCCGGAAATCGGTTTAAAATAGCGATTATCTATCGTTACGAGCAGGTAGTTTCGGAATATCAGCGTATCACCTACACAAACGAAACCAAAAATTGGCCCATATGGTCGAAACCTTTTTGAAAGAGGAAAGCAGCACAGGGATGGTTTCCAGAAAATCAGGTAATGCTGAAGGTAGTAGTATTGGCTTTTTACACTTGCTTAATTATTTAGAATAAATATGATTCAATTCGGAATTGATATACTATTAAGACAAAATCCTCATTGGAAAAGTAAAAATATTGGTCTCGTAACTAACCACGCTGCGACAACGAATAATTTACAACCTTCAAGGCAAGCCTTGCTTGAAAATGGGTTTAATATAGTCAAATTATTCTCGCCCGAGCATGGTTTAGATACCACAGGAGCAGATGGTGCAAAAATGTATGATAGTATTGATCCACTGACCCAGCTACCAGTTATCAGTCTATATGGAGAAAAATTAATAGCCAATGAGCAGGATTTAGCTGACATAGATATTCTGCTATTTGATATTCCTGATATTGGCTGCCGGTTTTATACCTATCTATGGACACTCTCTTATGTTTTAGAAGCCTGTGGTAAATTTAATAAATGTTTAATCATTGCTGATAGACCTAATCCTATCTCAGCGAATTTAGATAGGGCAGAAGGAGTGATGCTTGATGAGAGCCATTGTTCTTCGTTCATAGGCCGATGGGGTATTCCTTTAAGACATAGCTGTACTTTGGGAGAATTAGCAATGTATTTTAATGAATCGAAAGGAATAAATGCGAATATTGAGGTTATTCGGTGTGAGAACTGGCAAAGGAATACATACCAGCCTGATTGGGAAATACCCTTTGTACCAACTTCTCCAGCCATGAGAGGTTTTCAGTCCTCATTGTTATATCCCGGATTAGGATTGCTGGAAGCGACTAATATCAGCGAAGGTAGAGGTACAGAAATGCCCTTTACTATCATTGGGGCACCCTGGTTAAACAATAATTTGCTGTCAGAAAAGTTATTTAATTCGAAATTGGAAATGCAGCCCATTACGTTTGTGCCAACTGAAAGCAAATATGAAAGTGAAGTGTGTAGCGGTATAAATTTTCATGTAAAGGATTTTGCAGGATTTAATACGCTCATTAATGGATTAATGCTAATCAAGTTAATAAAAGATCAGCATCCGGAATATTTTGCATGGAAACCCTATCCTACAAACGTTAACCCGACAGGAACCAAACATCTTGATTTACTTTTAGGAATTCCTTATAGTGAGTCATTATTTGAATTACCATTAAAAGATTTTGAAGAAGAGATAAAAAGTATTACTCTTGCAAAAAACTGGAAAGGAAACATCCAACCATATTTGCTGTATTCCTGAAGTTAACAAACCTTAATTACATATAAAAACCGAATTTTAATTCATGATCATTATGAAAAAGATGAGAAATCTGCTCCTGCTTTTGCTCGTGACTTCACAGACATTTGCACAGAACCTGAACATCCCGATTCCGAATAACCCTGCCGTAAAAACCGGAACATTGAAAAATGGGATTAAATATTATATCCTGAAAAACGTAGAGCCTAAAAACCGGATGGAACTTCGTCTGGTAGTCAATGCAGGTTCAATCCTTGAAACTGACCAGCAATTAGGTCTTGCCCATTTTATGGAACATATGAATTTCAATGGTACGAAAGATTTTCCTAAAAACCAGTTGGTAGATTTTCTTCAAAAATCGGGGATGAAATTTGGTGCGGATTTGAACGCCTCGACCAGTTTCGATGAAACGATTTATCAATTGCAAGTGCCAACGGATTCTGCTAAGTTATTTGAGCGTGCCTTCCAGATTTTAGCAGATTGGTCGCACTATGCTACCCTTGATACGACCGAAATCAATAACGAGAGAGGCATCGTACTAGAAGAAGAAAGAGCCAGATTTAAAAATGCACAAGGACGTGTTCAACAAAAACTGCTTCCGCTTTTATTGAATAATTCAAGATATGCAGAACGTATTCCGATTGGGAAAGTAGATATTCTGACATCTTTCAAACCTGAACAAATTATTAAATTCTACAAGGATTGGTATCGCCCGGATTTAATGGCAGTGGTTGCTGTGGGTGATTTTGACCCTGCACAGGTAGAGTTCTTGATCAAAGAGAAATTCAGTAATATTCCTGAAAACAAGAGCGGCCCGAAGCGTGTCAAGTATGAAATCGCTCCTTCAAAGGGTACGCAGTCAGCATTATTGGTGGATAAGGAGATTCCTCAGACAGTTTTTCAGTTGTATACCAGAATGCCGCAGGAGAAAACCAGAACACAGGCTGATTATCGGACTGACGTAGTTGAAAACCTGTTCAATCAGATGATAAGTACTCGTTTACAGGAAATCACCAAGAAACCTAATCCGCCGTTTGTATTTGCTATTATGGCTTATAGCCCATTTTTAGCCGGACTAAATGCTTTTCAGGTGATTACTCTACCAAAAAATGCTGATGGTCTGGAAACTGCCATTAAAGCGGTAATGGATGAGCAGGAAAGATTGAGGAAATTTGGCTTCTCTAAAGGTGAATTGGAAAGAGCCAAAAAAGATTATATGGTAACTATAGAGAAAGGTTATAAGGAGAAAGATAAAACCAAATCGGCAGCATTTGTGAATGGTCTGGTTCAGAATTATCTGCAAGGCACGCCTTATACCAATGCTGATTTTAGGTATGAGTTCGTAAAAAAACATCTGGATGGTATCACGCTGGCAGAAGTAAATGCAATTGCGACAAAGGTAATAAAAGAAGATAACCGCATTGGTATGGTAATCGGCTCTGAAAAAGATAAAGATAAGCTGCCGTCAGAAGCGAAGATTCTGGAGTTGATACAGTATAAAAGCCCGGATTTGAAGCCTTATGAAGATGAAACAGTAGCTACGGCAATTCTGGAGCAGATCCCAACAGGCACTAAAGTAGTGTCAGAAAAGAAAATCGATGAGATCGGGGTAACAGAATTGACATTTGGTAATGGAATTAAAGTTGCCTTAAAACCAACTAATTTCAAAAATGACCAGATTCTGTTTTCTGGTGTGAGTAAAGGTGGTACATCATTATATTCAGACGCAGATTATTACTCAGCCGAATTGGCTTCCACCGCTGTTTCGCAGGGAGGAGTAGGCAAACTGTCTGATATTCAGCTAGATAAATTCTTGTCGGGTAAGGTTGTGAGTGTCTATACTTATATTGACGAGCTCAATGAAGGCGTTTCCGGTAATACGACACCGACTGATCTTGAAACGGCTCTGCAATTGATGTACGCTTATATTGTACAACCCAGAAGAGACGATGAAGTAGTAAAAAGCTTCCTTAAGAATCAGAAAGAACTGATTGCCAATTCACTTAAAACATTAACACCTGAAAAGGTTTTCAGTGATACCATTACTACAACTTTGTATCAGAAGAACTTCCGACGTATCCCAACCAAACCGGAAGATATTGACAGAGTAAATCTGGATCGTGCTTTTGAAATCTATAAAGACCGTTTCAGTGATTTAAGTGATTTTACCTTTGTATTCGTGGGTAATTTCGAAGTAGAAAAGATAAAACCTTTGTTAGAGAAGTATATTGGCGGGCTACCATCAACCAAACGTGTTGAATCGTATAAAGATCTGCACATTGATAAAGTAAAAGGCAAAGTAGAGAAAACAGTTTATAAAGGCCTGGAAGATAAAGCTTCTGTGAATCTACAATTTAATGGAACATTTAATTATACTGAGGAAGAAAGGTTAAATCTGGATGCCTTAGCGGAAGTACTGGACATTAAACTCACAGAAAAACTTCGTGAAGAGGCGGCTGGTGTTTACTCACCAAGCATCGGCGCTTCTTATAGTAAATTGCCAAGTCCAAAGTACAATCTGACGATTTCTTTTGGTTGTTCGCCTGCCAATGCTGAAAAACTAGCTAAAATTGCTTTAGATGAAATTCAGAAAATCAAAACCAACGGCCCAGAATCGGTAGATATTGATAAGGTGAAAGCCGAAGAAAAACGCTCGACAGAATTGCAGGTGAAAGAAAATAGCTTCTGGAATTCGTATCTGTCAGACCAGTATTTTTATGGTGATGATTTGAATTTTATCAATCGTTACAGTAAAGAAATGATTGATAAAATAAGTGTAGAAAGTGTGAAGAAGGCAGCTAATCAATTCCTGGGGGATAATTTCGCTAAATTCGTATTGTTGCCTGAGAAGAAATAAGTTCTTGAATAAGTCCATATCAAAAAGCCAAATCATTTAGATTTGGCTTTTTGATTATAAGGTCTGTTTTTAAAACGTACTCAATTTATTTCGTAATCTCCACCAGACAAAGAAAGACCTCATGGCTAAAATCAGGACTACCGGAATCAAAGAGTTATTAATTTCTTGTGGCAGAAAAGCCCAACTTAATAATAATAATATCTGAATGACACCATAAGCCATAAAATGCGTTGCTAACCAGGTGCGCGAAGTATCTTTTTTGATAAGCAAAGCAATTGGGAATAAGAGGGGATAAGCCCAGATGATATTCAGGTTGTACTCGGTAACGCCATGATTGGTAAAGAACCATAAGAAAACGATTACCCAACCTACAATACCCGTTATGGTAAATAAAATTTTATCAAATAAGAAATTGCTGTTATATTTCTTTAATTGAAGGAAAGTAAGCCCACCTGCTAACACAAAAAGTCCCCAGAAAAGTATATTTGGGGTGATGGTCTCTTTTTCTTTAATCACACCGTTGAGAACCTCAGGATTTAAATCTTTTTTTTGAGAAACCAGAGGTTGCCAAACGCCATTTCTTTTGATTTTAGCTTTATCGAAAGCATCCCGCAGATTATCCGGCAAAAACATCGCACCACTGGCACCAGTTATACGGTCAGAGGGTTCTCCGATAGCTAAATCCATCCCAAAATCTGCCCATAGTTTATTGTTTTTCCGGGCATATACATCAATCCACTGTCGATAACTGCTATCTGCATGCACATTATTTGGAAATGTCAGACTATCTCCGCAAACAGTTTTCAGCACATCTCTTAATCTGCTTGAACAGTTATCATAAAAGAACTTATAAGAATAAAATCTGTTTTCTGGTAACTGATTTTTTATAAGAAAAGCATATATATCCTGTTTTTGCTGTTGCGATAAATTTAATACTTGCTCACCTACCAGACGATTTTCATAACTCCATCCATAAATCTCATTTTCATAATAATCGACGCTGATTTTATAAGGCAAGGTACCTCTCAGAAACTTCAGATAAAATCCTTTGGTTCTAAACTCAAAAGCCCCATAATTATAAACAATATCCAGTGCTTGCATAGGGTCTTTGATTCTGATACCACTATGCCCGAACGTAGAATATAGAGCATCGCCGGGAGCGATGGTTAATAAACTGACAGTTGCATAAGGCGAAAGCATTTGAGCCGAAGAAAGAAGAGAAATAAAGGCAAAGAGTATAAGCAGGGCGTATCTTTTCATGCAGGATAGTGTTTTCTTTTGCTGCAAAGGTAAAATAAAAGCGCACAGGTTTCAAAACCTGTGCGCCAATTTACTACTGTTAAATATTATTAATAACGGACAATCTTGATGGATGATAGACCTGTATCTGCATCAACCTTGATTTTCTTGGTAGCATTATCATAGCCTGGTGTTCTCCATACGCCATCTCCCATTTTATCAAAACCGTCCAGATCTTTTGAACTTAATGCACCATCCATTCTGAACTCGCAGCCTACACCTTGAGGAACACTCAATTTTACGCTGGTAACACCTGAATTAATATCAACTTCTACATTGTCAACTTTATCCCCTAATTTCACATCAATATCAGCGGCACCTGAGTTCATGTTTAGCTTTTTGACTTTATAATCGCTGAAATCGAAGTCAACTTCGCCTGCGCCAATGCCTAAATCAATATCCCAGATAGTGCCTTTGTTCAATTTGATAACTACATCATTATTGAAATTATTATCACTATCAAAATGGAAATTTCCTTTTTTACCCTTTTGCTCAAACTCAATGGTTTTTACGCCATTCGCCAGGTCTTCTGTAAGTACATATCCACTTCTGTATTGAAGATGCGTAGATGCCTCAAAAAGGTTATTTGTTGATTCTTCCAGGTCAAACTCAGCGGCACCACCACCTATTTTTAATTTGGTTTCGGTGATACCCGATGCCATGGGAACAGAGTAGAAGTTTTTGTAGCCGTCTCCATCAGAACTATCCGAACTTGACGAATTATGGTCGTAGTCATCATCATCGTCGTCATCAAAATCAACGTGCCAATCATGTTTCATATCATCTTTCCAATCGTTTACGCCATCATCCACGCATGTGAAAATGCCTAGAGGTATAGCAAAGGCGATTAATAAAGCAGACGTGGCATTGTATAAAGTACGGCTGCGATTCAGGAAGGCAAAAACACCGGCTAGAATCAGGAGAAGTGGCCAGAAACGGGCGATTCCGCCGAATGACCAATGTAAATCAAACCAATCGAGATTTGTTCCTAAGAACAGGAAGCCAATCACAATAAGAACGGCACCCCAGAAAATATTACTTGTTCTTCTTTCCATTTTTTTAAGAGTTTAGAACTCCCCGATATTACACATTTGCCTGATGCTATGATAATAAAAACCCTTCCCCATTTTGGGTTGAACCGGAACGAGAAAGGGTAGGGAGATATGGGTTATCAAAGATTTGTGTCTATATCATTTTTTGGATAATTTGGAAAATTATCATCCTTGCGGTCTCTCACGATTAACCAAACACCTAAACCAACCAGGATTAAAGGCCACATCTGACCGATATATCTAAATAGGTTAATATGAAAGAAAGTTTTGAAAGAAAATATAATACCTAGAATGATGAGGACAGCTCCTCCAACCAAATTGTTGTTTTGATTGCGATTGCGCATAGTTGTAAAGTTTGAGGTTTCAGAATTAATAGTTTCGTTTATTGTTGCGTTAGCATAACCGTATGAGTCCTTTACAGGTAATACTATCCATAAAATAATATAAGTTAAACCTGATGGGAACGGTGTGAATAATAATAATACAAAAAGTACGCGAATAAGTGTTACATCTATTTCAAAATATTCGGCTAATCCTTGTGCTACTCCACCTAAGGTACTATTGTTTTTGATACGATATAGTCTCTTTTGCATTTTTTTGTTGGTTATGAGGCAAACAAGCTGTTTGCCTCGTTGAGATATTTTGAATCATCTACTCCACTTTGCCTCGTGTGGCCCTCACTTATGGATTGACCACGATATTGTTATTTGCCATCACAGACTCTTTCGTTGGCATAATAGCCCACAAAACGATGTAAGGAATAACTGAAGGGATGGGTGCAAAAAATGCTATCACAAATAGTAATCTAACCAAAGTTACATCTATATCAAAATATTCAGCAAAACCGGAAGCTACACCACCTAACATTTTGCTACTTTTAATTCTATACAATTGCTTTCTCATTTTTTTAAATATTTATATGTTTTGTTTTTCTTTTCATTTCAACCACTTCTGTGTGATTGATGAAACAAAGATATAGGCGAAAGACGGTACTATGTATAGCAAACTACATGAATGGAAATTTTCAATGTCAAAGGGATAAATTGTATGACGATTTATCAATGCTAAATCCTAAAATTCCCTTTTAAACCACATATAAAGCAAATATAAGCTTAAATCGCAATGATTGAGAGCTGATTGATGATTGCTAATTGATTATATTTATAGATAATCTAATTTAAAAACAAGATTTAATCTACCTCTAATTGCTCCAGGATTTCACTCAATTCATCATAATCTTTATAACCGGGGCGTATTTCGTGAGAACCTTTCAGCGCTATGCCTTTCAAATGAGTTTCTTCTAAAATCTGTTGAACATTATCTGGTGTAACGCCAAATCCTAAAATAACGGGATTATCAAAGGCGTATTCTTTTAAATGATAGAGAAAGAAATCAGTCATTTCCTGCCCATCAATCAAAAAGTAGGTAATAAAAGAATTGTAGAGTTTCAGGTAATCTTCAAGATACGCACTGTCAGCATCCAGTTTCAGAATAATGGGTTTACCCAGGTTGGTTATTTTGGGTAATAAGGCAGGGTCAGCAATTTGAAGTATATCTATTTCATAAGTTTGTAATAGTGCAGCGATTTCATCATAATCTGATGATTGGGTTTCTCCGACAATTTGTACACCCGCCAACCACGATTTAATTTCTTTCAGTTTTTCAGTTGGCATATAGTCATCCGAAAATTTATCCATCACAAAACCAACTAATTCTACGCCCATACCTGCACAGTATCGTGCATCAGATAAATTGGTGATATTACTTACTTTAACGAGTGTTTGTAGTGCCATTCTGAAATTTTGTTGAAAACGAGCCTCAAAATTAGTTCAGAACTATTCAGAATCAAATTCTGTTCACTAATTTTGCATATTAATTCACTAAAACGGCAGACTTTGAATCTGCGACAGTTATATACATGAGCAAACACGGACGAATTTTAGTCGCCATGAGTGGCGGTATTGACAGCTCTCTTGCAGCTGTTCTTCTTCACGAACAAGGATATGAAGTAATTGGTATGACCATGAAAACATGGGATTATGCTTCATCAGGTGGAAACAAAAAAGAAACAGGTTGTTGCAGCCTTGATTCTATTAATGATGCCCGCAACATAGCAGTGAACCTGGGCTTCCCGCATTATATTCTTGATATCAGAAATGAATTTGGTGATTATGTAATTGATCATTTTACTGGTGAATACCTGGAGGGGCGTACCCCTAATCCATGCGTTTTATGTAATACCCACATTAAATGGGATGCTCTTTTACGAAGAGCAGATAAACTGGATTGCGAATTTATAGCTACAGGGCATTATGCAAATATAAGACAGGAAAACGGAAGACATATCATTTCCAAAGGCGTTGATACCTGGAAAGACCAGAGTTATGTATTATGGGGGGTATCACAAGAAAGTCTTGCCCGCACGCAATTGCCACTCGGGCATCTGAAAAAAACAGAAATCAGAGCAATGGCTACCGAAAAAGGATTTTTTGATTTGGTTAATAAGTCTGAATCATATGAAATCTGTTTTGTGCCGGATAATGATTACAGAGGTTTCTTAAAACGCAGAGTCGAGGGACTGGAGGATAGAGTAAGAGGTGGAAACTTTGTAATGCAGGATGGTAAAGTAGTTGGCCAACATGAAGGCTATCCTTTTTATACTATCGGGCAAAGAAAAGGCTTAGGAATTGCTTTAGGCAAACCAGTTTTTGTAACAGAAATCAGAAAAGATACCAATGAAGTAGTATTGGGCGAAGAAAAAGACCTGGAAAGAGACGGTATGATGGTAGGTAAACTGGTGATGCAGAAATATGAAAACCTGATTGACCGACCTCTGGAAACAGTTACCAAAGTACGTTATAAACATGAAGGCTCACCAGCACAAATTGTGCAGGAAGGCGAAAAAATGAAAGTCATTTTCCATGAGCCAGTGACAGGTATAGCACCAGGTCAGGCGGCAGTTTTCTACGAAGGAGATGATGTAGTAGGAGGGGGCTGGATTTTGAAGAGTTTTAAGCAATCAGCCGAAAGTTTTCTATGATTTGGTTGTTTAGTTAACTTCTGAAAATTTTTATCAATTAATAGAGAAATAATGATGTGCCAATTTTTCAAAGGATTGGCACTTTTTTCATATCTGGAAGTAACAAATATCAGCCCCTATCGTTATATTTGAAGTATTATCCGTATAGTCTATGAAGAAGAATTTACTTGTAATTTTATTGCTTTTGCTTCAATTGCCGGCTTTGGCTCAGAACCAATATTTGATTGTGTTTAAAGACAAAGCTAATTCAACCTATTCTGTTTCTAATCCGAAACAATTCCTTTCTGACCGTTCTATTCAACGACGTGCTAAGCAAAAGATAGCTGTTACTGAGCGCGATTTACCTCCCAATATTGCTTATCTGAGTGAAGTAAGCAAAACCGGAGCCAAGATTTTGTATAAATCCCGTTGGCTGAATGCAGCCTTGATTCAGGCAACACCTGCTGTTTTAAGCCAGGTTTTAAAACTTTCGTTCGTAAAAGGATTAGAGGGGGCTGGAGATATTAGAAACGCACGCATCGGTGAAGGCAGTGAGTATAAAACTACAAGAAATAAATTTGGTTCGGAAGAGCTTACAGATAATGGTTTTTCTCAAACCCAATTAGCTATGCTGGGAGCAGATAAAATGCATGCAAAAGGTTTCAAAGGAGAGGGGATGCTGATAGGTGTTTTAGATTCAGGTTTTCAGAACGCGGATCAATTAAGCTTCTTTAAAGATTTATTTGCAGATAAACGAGTGATTGGCACTTTTGATTTTGTAGATAGAGAATTAAACGTTTATAACGATCATACGCATGGAACAAGCGTACTCTCTTGTATGGCAGCTTATGAAAGCGGAAGAATTGTAGGAACTGCCTATAAAGCCAGCTATTTATTATTACGTACTGAAGATGTTTATTCAGAAACTAAACGTGAAGAAGCCAACTGGCTTTTTGGCGCTGAAATGGCAGATAGCGTAGGGGTTGATGTGATTAATACTTCGTTGGGCTATTCTACTTTTGATAATGCGGCTCAGGACTATAAATATTCTGATATGAATGGAGATCGTGCCTTGGCCACGAGAGCAGCAGACTGGGCAGCGCAAGTAGGAATACTAGTGGTAGCCTCAGCAGGAAATGAAGGAAGTGATACCTGGAAATATATAGGTACACCGGCTGACGCCGATTCTATTATTGCAGTAGGCGCTGTAACAGGTAATAGAAGTGTAGCTACTTTTAGTTCTTATGGACCTTCAGCAGACGGAAGAATTAAACCGGAATTGGCCGCACAAGGTCAGGGAACATTGGTAGGAACACCTGGTAATACAACAGGATATAGTAATGGAACTTCGTTTTCATCGCCTTTAATGGCTGGTTTTGCAACGGGTTTCTGGCAGGCATTTCCTGAGCTGACTAATATGCAGGTGAGAGATTATCTGATTCGTTCGGCTAGTCAGTATGAAAACCCTGACAATAGAATAGGTTTTGGTATTCCTGATTTTGAAAAGGCATATGAGATCGCGGAATTAGAGAAGTTAATAAATAGCTTGAAAAAACAAGGAAAGGATGTGGTGGTATTTCCGAATCCATCTAATACCCAGAATGACCCGATGAAAGTGTGGGTATTGAAAGATGATGCCGGAAAGAACTTTGAATATAAATTATTTGATATGACAGGCAAGGTAATCTGGTCGATGGAAACCACAGATAAAAATATTTCATTACCTACTAAGATTGACTACTGGCAAACGAATTATATCTTAAAGGTTACTTCTGATAACCTTAATTTTACTACTAAAGTTGCAAGGAATTAATATTAATTGGATTGCCAAACTTAGTGCCATTTGTGAACATTGTGCCTTAAAGATTTTGCCACAATGTTCACAAAGTACTCAATTTTACACTCTATATCTTGCAGGACAACTCTGAATTTCTAGATAATCTTATAATTCTTATACTCTCCGGGTCTCCAGCCCGTAAGGCTTTCTATAAAGAGCAGGATTCTATTTCTTAAGCTATACCTCTTCTCTGCTACATTAAATATAAAATTCCAGCTAGCTAGTTCAATCCGCTTTTGCATAACCTTTGGATGGGTCTCTTCAAAAATACGAAGCGAATCTATTTTTGAATAATCAAAGTCCACCTCATCTAGTTGCATTTTATCAATTTCTTCCTGCGTATGCCATAGGGCATGGAAATTGCGGACTTTCTCAGCCATTTTTTTTGGAGGTCTTACCCACCCATAATGATAGATATAGGCGTCGATCGGTTTTACATTTAATTTGGTATTGTCCAGTTTCCGAAACCCCTGAGCATCACGATAGGAGGCTACAGTTTTCGTATTTCTGATAATTCTTATCTCATTCCGATACCATTTTCTTGAATCAGCTACATAATTAAAAGAGCCGTAGAAGTGAGTGTATTTAAAAAGTAAGCCCTCAACTTTTAAATCATGTTCATACTTTAGCATCGCTTGCCGGATGGTATCGTAGTACTTCTCATGCACTACTTCATCACATTGAATGTAAAATGCCCAGGTTGTATCCGGGCTGATGGCCGCAATAGCTTTATCGGTTTCAACAGCTAAAACCCTTCCACCTGTTTTTAAAGACTCATCCCAGATAGTTTCAATGATTCGTATTTTATCCGACTTAATGGATTGTATCAATGCCAGCGTATCATCTTCTGATTTACCCACCGCAACCACAAACTCATCACACATGGGTAATACTGAAGTGATGGCCTCAATGGCTGGGTAATCATACTTAATTGCATTCCGAACGATGGTAAATCCTGTAACTTTCATCAGATTGTTATTTGTCCTGTTTTTCTAACCATTCTTATCATTGATTCCTCACTATTCAATTCTTTCACTTTAGCTAATTCTATCCATGCTAAATCATTTGACTCTTCATTAATTAATAAAGGTAAATCTTTATTAGCTTTAAACATAAAGCGTATATCATAATGAAAGTGCTCAGGAATACCTTTGCGTTCAGGAATTGTATGAATGTCCAGATCAAATATGCTCTCATTTACTACCTGAATATCGCTTACTCCAGTTTCTTCTAAGGCTTCCTTTAAGGCAACTGCAAATACATCACTGTCTCCGTCACAATGCCCTCCTGGTTGAAACCATCTATTAAGTTTCCGATGATGCATCATTAAAACAAATTGTCCGGAATTATCTAAAATCCAGGCGGAGCCCGTTATATGCCCAATTAATAATTCTCTGTCAAAACAATTCGTATAAGTATTCACGAAGTCAATGGTTTTTTGTGTCATTGATTGCTCGTTTGAGTCGATGCCAATATGTTTATTAAGTAATTCAAGTATTTTTTTTCGGTGCATACTTCAACAATTATTATTAATTTGCGGCGAAAATTAGTTTATTAAAACAACGAAATATCACAATTAAATGAAAAAAATTGCATGTCTCTTGGTAAGTTGTTTATTGTCAGCAACTTATACTTTTGCTCAGGTAGCTCCTGCTCCAAGTCCTGGTGCTTCGGTTTCTCAGGTAGTAGGTACTTCAAAAATTTCAATCGATTATTCTCGTCCAATGTTAAGAGGCCGCGAAATTTTCGGAAAATTAATTCCTTTTGATAAAGTGTACCGTACAGGTGCCAACTCTTCTACAAAAATCGAAATATCGTCTGATATTAATGTACAAGGAAAAGCCTTGAAAGCTGGTAAATATGCTATCATGTCTATCCCTGGTGCCTCTAACTGGACAGTTATTTTCAGCAAAGACCTGAACGTAAGTGAGCAAAGTTATAGCCAATCAAATGATGTATTGAGAGTTACTGCTCCGGTGCAATCAGTTCCAACTGTTGAATCATTTACTTTTGATTTCTCAGATGTAAAAGATGATGCAGCTAATTTGAATATCTCGTGGGAGAAAACAAAAGTTTCATTGGCTATTACAGTAGATAATATTTCTGCCATGGATGTGGCTTTAGATCAAAAAAATAATGAAACTGCCAATGCTTTCCAACAAGCGGCGGAATATATGGTTGCAAAAGGCTTGGATTTAAACAAAGCTTTAGCTTTGGTTGACAAATCTTTGGCCTTACGCGAAAACTTCCGTAATAACTGGATTAAAGCACAGATCCTTGATAAATTAGGAAAACCATCTGAAGCGCTAGGCTTTGCTTTAAAAGCACAAACGCTAGGTAATGGCGATGGGGTCTATCCATTCTTCAAAGACAGTATCGAAAAAGGAATCGCTGATATGAAAGCGAAAATTCCGGTAGCTGCGCCTTCAGTAACTACACCAGCAAAGAAAAAGAAAGCATAATTGCTATTTTCAGTATATAAAATCCCAAACGAAGTTTACTCCGTTTGGGATTTTTGTTTTATTTGAATATTAAAAAACACCTCTATAAGCCAATAAAAATTACGAGATTATTTGAGAAAAAGAGATTTACAATTAATTTTAACAATTACTCAATCACTAAATACTAGCCATGTCAACAGACTCTATTAATTCTAAAAAACAAACGCTTTATATAATCCTGTGCGGCATTTTCCTGACGAATGCGATTGTGGCAGAAATTATCGGCTCAAAAATATTCTCAGTTGAACAAACATTAGGAATTTCTCCCATGCAATTACCCCTATTTGGTCAGAGATTTGATTTTAATATGTCGGCTGGGGTACTCAACTGGCCATTTGTATTTATTACTTCTGATATTATCAATGAATATTTTGGTAAAAGCGGGGTTAGGAAAATCTCCTATCTGACGGCCATTCTGATAGCATATGCCTTTATTATCATCTATCTTTCAACGATTGTTATGCCTGCCGAATTCTGGGTTAACCATAATAATAAAGATTTATCAGGTAATCCATTGAATATCAATGATGCTTATAAAATTATATTCCGACAAGGCTTGGGAATTATTTTGGGCTCGATTACTGCCTTTCTGGTAGGGCAAATTTTAGATGCCACAGTATTTCACTGGCTAAGAAAATATACAAACAATAAAATGATTTGGCTAAGGGCAACTGGCTCAACGATTGTGTCACAGTTAATTGATAGTTATGTAGTAGTATTTATTGCTTTTTATGTATTCAATAACTGGACGTTGACAGAGGTATTTACCACAGGTACGAATAACTATATCTATAAATTTGCAGTAGCGGTGTTATTGACGCCGGTTATATATCTGGCACATAATCTGATTGACAGATATTTAGGCAAAGAGCATGCGCATAAAATTATTGATGAAGCTACATTTACGCCCATGTAAGCTAGAGGTGGAAGAACAATTCTAAAACAATAAAAGAGCAGTTTACTACTGCTCTTTTATTGTTGGAAATTTCGACATATCGACCTGACAAGTACCACAGCCTTTTGCGCATCCTGCATTATTTTTGACCGCGAACTGTTTTCTTACGGTATTTCCGAGATAAGCTAAAGCTCCTAAAAATACGACACCGATTACAATATTCTCTATCATCTTCTTCCTAAGGCTTGTAAAATGTGTTGATAATGATGCTCTGAATGCCAGGCATACAAAGCAATAACCTCCTGAATCTCAAAAGACTTCTGATAACCTCCGTGGTAATAAGTCTTTTTTAAAGCTTGTTTATCCAAACTCCTGAACAAAAACACCATCCGCTTATGCACACCCTCTATAATTTGTAAAGAAGGTTTGATAGGCAGTTGATGGTCGGGCAATTGTGCCCATGCTGCTTCATCATAACCTTTTATTGGCGGATTTTGTTCAGTTAAAGCAAAACGAATTCGCGTGAACATATTTATATGACTATCTGCGATATGATGTACTACCTGACGGACTGTCCAACCCTCAGGGCGATAAGGAGTATCTAATTCTGCATCACTCAGTTGGGCAGTCAATACTTTTAAGCGTTGCGGGAGTTTTTCTAAAACTTTGATATGTGCCTTGGTATCACGCAGAGTATATTTATTGCCATATACAAAGTCACCAATCGGATATTTCAATTGTTCAAGAGTCATGAGTCAGGTTTAGATTATATAGTGAGTGTTAATTGTAATCGGCGTAAATACTTGTGATAATTTATGCCATGAATTCGATTAATATCTATCAATTCCAGTATTGTTGTATTTCGGTCAAAAGTTCTGCATGAACAGCTGAACCTGCTACTACATCACCTCTGAAAAGATGTTCGTCAGTTCCTGAAAAATCGGTAACTACTCCACCTGCTTCGGTAATCAATAAAATACCTGCTGCCATATCCCATGAGTTCAGATTATATTCATAGAATCCATCAAAGTAGCCACAAGCTACATAAGCTAAATCAATAGCTGCAGAACCCATACGGCGTAAACCATGCGTTTTCTGCATCAGCGATTCCAGAATTTTAAGATATTTATCCTGATTCTCAAATTTATAATAGGGGAACCCGGTAGCCAGCAGACTTTCTCCTAAGTGCTTGTTAGGGGAGACACTGATTTTCTCACCATTTCTAAAAGCACCAGCATCTTTAATAGCGGAGAAGGTTTCTTGCGTGCAGACATTATAAACTACACCTACCAATACATCTTTTCCTTTTGCCAAGGCTAGGCTTACTGAATAATTGGGCAAACTATGAATAAAGTTGGCAGTACCATCCAATGGATCAATAATCCAGTTAAGCCCGGCTATATCATTGGTTTCAGCAGTGCCTTCTTCGGTAATAAACCCAGCTTCCGGCAGAATCTCTGCTAATTTGCTGACGATTAGTTTTTCAGTTTCCTTATCAACGTATGATACTACATTGTTTACTGCTTTGTATTCAACAGAGGTTGTGCTGAATTTCTTTGCTTCAGTGGCGATAAACTGCCCTGCCTCTTGTGCTACAAGAATTACCTCCTGACAGATTTTTTCTAAATTCATATTTTCTTTGGCGCGAGCTTCCTGCTCGCATAATATTTACAAACCTTGTATATTCTTCCCTTTCGGATATTTTACGTTATACTTTAAAAGAATCTCCTTATTATCTAATGGTTGAAGCGTTAAACGCCAGATAAGTTTACCGGTTTCTTTATTATAATCAGCTCCTTGCAACTCTTCGGTTTCCACTTCAATTCTGCTATCTTGTGAGATAGGAACCTGGTCTTCAATCACAATATCAATAGGCTCACTCTTGGTATTTCTTAATGTAATTTTATAACCAAAAGACTCTTTTACATTTGAACCAATATTTCTTCTCGACTTAAAGGCTTCAACAGTCTCTCGTTTAGTAATGATTTTCTTATCACGACCCAATGAAATCAATAAAGAGTCTTTAGTATCACTATTAGCAATATCTGAAGTACCTACAAATGTGCCTTCAAAGTAAATATTTGCACTCCCCGGAAGCAAATTATATTTTTCCCAATTAGTAATAATAGCTGTCAGGAAGGCATCTCTGTCATATTTTGGAACAGCATAATATTTATAAGTAGCAGGTAAATTAAAATTCTGAATATCAACCATTTCAGGGTTTCCGCCTGAAATAATTGAGTAAGGCATTGAAATGTCGAAGTTGACTGATAAAGTAGTTTGGACTGTACTTACGAAATCAGCCGTCGTAGCCAATTTGTCCTGGTCAATTGGAGCAGGAGCAGCTAATGCAGACTCCGTATTTATCTTATTGAATTGACTAGATGCACCTCTGATTCGTACGGGCATTGGCTCATAAACACTGACGTACTGTGCACTTAATTCCGGTTTTGTACCGCCCTCTGATGGATTAGAGGTCGAAAGCGTCAGCTTTACATTCTTCCAATCAATACCAGTATTCTGAAATACATTAGCTCGGTAAGCTAATGCAATATCACTACGCGTATCCTTTGCTCTTATATCGTAAATTGGTGACCATCCTGCTGCATTTGCTACATAACTTAAATTGATTTCTAAAGTGGCATTGGCTTTTGAAGATACTGTTAACTCTATTTCTCCGGCAGGCTGATTCAAATTACCTCCTTGTGAGTTTAACTGATTTTGCAGGCGCGTCAATTTGTCGTTTGCTTCTTTTGCCTGGCGAGCCAACTGCATCTGACGGGTACCTATTTCAGTCAGTTTCGTACGGAAAAAATCAAGCATTTCTTTCAAATCTTCTGGTGTTACGCCATCTTTTTCGTTTTTGATATTAGCGTTCGCCATCAGCATATTCCGCTCATTATCTGCTACTTTTATCAGCATATCAATAGTTTGAACCTCCGTAGTGATAATTCTGATGGAATCTTCCAGTACATTTCGTTTTTTGTTGCCCAGATAATTATGTTTGAATTTTACACCCATGATTACCACATCACCTTTACCACCTACCTGAACACTACTTGGGTCGATTGTGGAAGCTACGTTGCTGATAATCAACTTAGTAGTGCCTGCCTGAACTGTTGCTTTTACTTTTGCATCAATCTGAGCCCGATTCAGGAATACTGTAATGTGTTGGTTTTCAGCCTCTACGCGAACCTGATTCTGAGAGAAAACAAAGATTCGCATGCCAAGCAAAAAAACGATGAAAAAAGGAGAACCTCTGAAAAAAGATTTTTTCATAATAAATAGGTTTAGAAACAAAGGTGGTTGAATGGTATATTTAATTATTCCATTAACGATTTTACAGACTAAAAATTTAATCAATTTTGAAGACAATTTTAAGAAAAAATATTCGCTTTGCCGTTTTTTATTTTCCTTTGCTGAAAAATAATAAATGGGTAATCTATATACAGAATCGCTCTTTAAAAGCAATTTGATAGAGATTGCCTGAATTTACTGATTGGTAAGATGATTAAAGAGAAAAAATTAAGAAGTTTTACAGAAAAAATATTCACCGCCATTGGCTGTTCATCGAAAGATGCCAGACTTGCTGCTGATGTATTGGTATCAGCCGATTTAAGAGGCGTAGATTCGCACGGAACGGCTCGTTTGGCAGGGTATGTGAGATTATACGACCATGGTCGCTTAAATCCAACACCTCAAATTAGAATCATACACGAAACACCCTCAACGGCTGTTATTGATGGAGATAAAGGATTAGGGTTAGTCGTAGCACCCTTTGCCATGAAAGTAGCGATGAAAAAGGCTAAAAGATATGGTTCAGGCTGGATTTCGGTACAAAACTCCAATCATTTCGGTATTGCAGGTTATCATTCGATGCTTGCTTTGCAAAATGATATGATTGGCTGGGCAATGACCAATGCTGCTCCATTAGTAGTTCCAACCTTTGCTACTGAAAAAATGCTAGGAACAAACCCAATAGCCGTATCAGTTCCAGCCGGAAAACAACCACCATTTGTGGCAGATTTTGCCACTACAGCTGTTGCTTATGGTAAACTGGAAATTCTACAGCGCAAAGGGCTACCTGCACCAATCGGCTGGGTACAGGATGCTAATGGTGGTGCAACTGATGATTCGAACGCAATCAAAAATGGGGGAGGACTTTTACCTTTAGGCGGAGACCGTGAGCATGGCAGCCACAAAGGTTATGGTTTGGGGGCTATCGTTGATATTTTTTCAGGTGTTTTGTCTGGGGCTAATTTCGGGCCTTGGGTGCCTCCATTTGCTACGGCAGGTTTTCATGGAGTTGCGGCTGAGCAAGTGGGTAATGGTACAGGCCATTTTTTAGGCGCTATGCGTATTGATGGTTTCCGTCCGAAGGAAGAATTTAAGGAGAGCATGGATACATGGATTAAGCGTTTCAGAGAGGCTAAACATATCAGCGGAAATCCTGTGTTGATTCCGGGCGACCCAGAAAGAGAATTGGAAAAAATCAGAAGAGCTGATGGAATCCCATTAAATGAAAAAGTAATTGAAGATTTAAAAGGATTGGGAGATAGATTTCAGGTGAAATTTTAAAGAATTACCTTAATAGTGTAACCGAACCCAGATTCTTCACAAATGTTCCGTCGCTTAGCTCTATCAAAACCTTATAAGTATAGAGCCCCGACGGAGCATTTTGCCCATGATACGTCCCATTCCACCCATGTTCTGCATTCGATGGTGGAATGTTCTCTTTGATAAAAATGGCATCTCCCCAACGGTCATAAATGCTTAATTCTTTGATCTGTCTGACACATTTTGCTCCATAAATAAAAAAAATATCATTAACACTATCGCCATTGGGTGAAAAAGCCTGTGGGGCGTAAACTGTGCTACAAGTGTTCACTTTTACATTAAAAGAGTCTTCTTTCTTACATAAATCATCATTCACAGTTACCTTATAAGTTGTATTGTCTGTAGGTTTTACCCATGTTTCTGCGCAATTTGTACAAATTACGGTATTGTCATCCGGCGACCATTCATAGATATAGTTCCCTGCCGGGCTGGCTAAGGCGTGTAATTCAACACTATCTCCTAACATCATACTGAGGTCGTGCGATTGAACTGGTAAATTAAAATCCCTGATTATGAGGTGAGTAGTGATGATACTATCACAAACTGAGGGATTAGAAACTCTCGTGACATAAGTCCCTGCTGTGGAATAGTTCATAGTACCTACTTTCAGTACCTCTCCCTGACAGATGATTTTATTCTGGGTATATAAAGTCAAGGGGTTGACCGTCAGATTAAGCGTAACTGTACTATCGCAAATACCAAAGCGATTAATATTCTTAATAAACTGTCCTTGTGTTGTATAATCCTGATCTTCAACGGTAAATTTCTGACCATCACAAATAGAAATATGTAATTCGCTCTTACCATCCTGATATTTTATTGTATAATCCAATTGTAGCTCACAATCATCACTAATACTACCCAAAGGCACCACTTTTACATGATATTGGTCACCTAATTTGGCTTTTACTTTAATAGTTGGCGTGGTCTCGCCTGTATTCCATGTATATTTTTTGAATCCGTCAGGTGCCTTTAGAATCAGATTCCCATCCGGGTCAGGACAGATGGAGGTAGCTTTAACTTCAGATTTTAAGCACTCGGCATCAAAATAGGCATAACCTTCATGAGAGCGTTTAGTGCATCCATGAGAGGTTACTTCCACTGAAATAATCTGACCGAGATAATTCCGTAAATCCACTGCTCCGGTTGTCCAGTTTTTGAATTGATAAAAACCCTGCGAATTAAACCCGTCGGCTGTGCCATTAGATAATAATTGTACATCAAAAGAATTGCAGACTAATTCCTGACCACTTTGGTTGCGGATAATTATGGTAAAGCCTGGCTTTTGGTAAGCGGTATGACCAGATTGGTCATTTTCAAGAACAACAGCAAATTTATATTGAAATAGGGTATTATCTGCGGTAACCCGAAATGAAGTGCTGATTCTTGAAAAAGTATTGCCGGTTTCTGTATTTCCGATTCTGATTGAGTGAGTACTGCCCGGAGCAACCATCGGTATAGGAAAAGAAGTTATTTTGGGGTCATTCCCATCACTTGCACTGGTAATATAATGTTCTTTCCCTCTTGTGCCTGGGTTATCAACGCCGTAAAAGAATTTCTCGTTAAAATCATAAACACTCCCATAAGACATAACCCAACCATTTGTATTACCTAATTCAAAACCAATATTCGAGCAATCGATCATTTGAGCATTGCTTAGCGGATTAATAAACAGAATAAAGAATAATAAGGGTAATATTCTTCTCATGGCAGGGTATCTGTTAGACTAAAATTCTTAATTCATACAGTGTTTTTATTCTTAAAAATTAAAGGAGTGTTTTAGTATAAGGGTTGGTATTGTTATAGACGAATAATGTGTGTAATACGTTGGCTCTCAATTGTTTTTTGTAAAAATAATAATTTCTTATAATGTAAAAACATTGAACGGATTAAATTCAATTCTTAAGCTACAATCCATAGAATTGATTATAATTAAAGAATGTGCGATTTTAACAACGAATAATTGTTTTCAGAAGATTGCTTAACCATTAGATGAACTGAAATAATCTGATATTTTTTTCGTAATTTTGCAGTTCACAGAACTCATAATGCATGAAGAAAGTTAAGGTTGGCTTAGTACAGATGTCTTGTTCGGCCGATGTGACCGAAAATACAAACAAAGCCATTGCAGGAATAAAGAAAGCAGCTGAAAATGGAGCAAACATTGTTTGTCTGCAAGAACTATTCACTTCTCTCTACTTTTGTGATGTAGAAGACCACGACAATTTTAAATTAGCTGAATCGATTCCGGGGCCTACTACTACGACTTTGGCAGAAGTAGCCAAAGAAAATAATGTAGTCATTATCGCCTCATTGTTTGAAAAACGTGCCGCCGGATTATATCATAATACCACAGCCGTAATAGATGCTGATGGTACTTACTTAGGTAAGTATCGTAAAATGCATATTCCTGATGATCCGGGTTATTATGAGAAGTTTTACTTCACACCGGGAGATTTAGGCTATAAGGTATTTGATACAAAATTCGCCAAAATTGGGGTCCTTATCTGTTGGGATCAGTGGTATCCTGAAGCTTCCCGTATTACATCTCTAATGGGCGCTGAAATACTGTTTTATCCTACCGCTATCGGTTGGGATACCAATGAAACGGAAAACGAAGCTAATATTGAGCAATACAATGCCTGGCAAACCATTCAGCGTAGCCATGCGGTAGCTAATGGCCTACACGTCGTATCGGTTAATAGGGTAGGGCGTGAGGCTGACCAACAATTCTGGGGTGGTAGTTTTGTGGCCAATCCTTTTGGCAGTCTATTGTATCTGGCATCACATGATAAAGAAGAGGTGCATGTACAGGAAATAGATTTAGCTTTAACAGATAAATACCGTACTACCTGGCCATATTTAAGAGACAGAAGAATCGATAGCTATGGCCCGATTCTGAAAAGATATATTGACGAATAACCAAACATATCCAAAGAAAATTACATCGGAACTCCGATGATTTAATAAAGTTTTAGATGCTTACAATTAATAATTTATCGTTTTATTTTGGTGGAAGGGCCATCTTTGATGGCGCAAGTTTACAAATTAAGCCTAAAGATAGAGTTGGACTGATTGGTCTGAACGGGATGGGTAAATCAACCTTGTTGAGATTGATTGTCGGAGAATATCAGCCAGATGCTGGAAGTATCTCAAAATCGGGCGATACCACTATCGGCTTCCTGAATCAGGACTTATTATCATACCAGACTCAGGATTCAATTCTGGCAGTAGCCATGCAGGCTTTTGAGCGTGAAAATTACCTGCAAATCGAAATCGATAAGGTACTTCATGAAATGGAAGTCAACTATCGCGATGAACTGGTAGATAAGCTGGGTCATCTGCAAGAAGAATTTGACCATTTAGGTGGATATACCATTCAGTCGAAAGCTGAGGAAATATTAGAAGGGTTAGGGTTCAGAACAGAGGAATTACATAAACCTTTGAAAGAGTTTTCAGGAGGTTGGCGTATGCGTGTAATGCTGGCCAAATTGCTTTTGCAGAAACCATCACTACTCTTACTCGATGAGCCTACCAACCACTTGGACTTACCGTCAATCCAGTGGGTTGAAAAATATATTGTAAACTACGAAAATGCGGTGGTGGTAGTATCCCACGACCGTGAGTTCCTAGACAATGTTTGTAATACAACTGTTGAGGTAACACAGAACAAATTGTGGTCGTATCCGGGCAATTACTCTTTCTTTGTAGAAGAGAAAGCGCTTAGAAGTGAGATTCAGAAGAGTGCTTTTGAAAACCAGCAGGCGCAGATTCGTCAGACAGAGCGTTTCATTGAGCGTTTTAAAGCAAAGGCTTCTAAGTCTCGTCAGGTGCAATCACGCGTGAAAGCATTAAACAAACTGGAATTGATTGATGATGTAATTGATGCCAACGCACGTGTACACTTCAAGTTTAAGTTTAGTGTGAATCCGGGACGTAATGTAATGGCACTGGAGCATATAAACAAAGCCTATGGCGAGAAGGTGATTCTGAAAGATTCGACAATCAATATTGAAAGAGGAGATAAAATTGCCTTGATTGGTGCGAATGGTAAAGGGAAATCGACCTTATTAAGAATCATTGCCGGAACGGAGCAAATCAATGGTGAACGGAAGTTGGGACATAATGTTAATTTCTCATTCTTTGCGCAGCACCAATTAGAATCTTTACATATGGATGAGACTCTTCTGGAAGAGTTGAAATATGCGGATTCGGCTAAGACTGAACAGGAATTACGATTGGTTCTTGGCTGTTTCCTTTTCCAGGGTGAAGATGTTTTCAAGAAAATTAAGGTTCTTTCAGGAGGTGAGAAATCTCGTGTGGCTTTGGCAAAAGTATTGATTTCAGAAGCAAACTTCCTGCTACTGGATGAGCCTACCAACCACTTGGATATGCAGTCGGTTAATATTCTGATTCAGGCTTTAGATCAATATGAAGGTACTTATGTGGTAGTATCCCACGACCGTCACTTTGTGAGCCAGGTAGCTAATAAAATCTGGTATATTGAAGATTACCAGATTAAAGAATATCCGGGTACTTATGATGAGTATGAAACTTGGGTAGAAGAAAATAAGAATAATAAACAGGCAGCACCTACGCCACCACCTGCACCAGTTAAAAAAGAAGAAAAACCGGCTCCGGTGGTTGCGACTAATACGAAGAATCAGAACGAGATTAAAAGATTAGAACGTGAAATTGGCGAAATAGAAGCGAAAATTACTGATTCGGAGAAAAAGAAAACACTTCTGGAGGAAAAACTAGCAGACCCGAAGATTTTTAATGATAAAAATACTTTGCAAAAAACAACCAGCGATTACGAGCAAATCAAAGCAGAATTAATAAAACTGAATGAGGTTTGGGAAACAAAAATGATGGAGATTGCCTAATAAAGAAAATCCCCATTTCTTCCTTGAGAAATGGGGATTTTAAATTTATAACCGTTTCCATCTGAAAACTTCTTTGCCTGCTTTCCCTATCACACCATCTTCTTTCCAGATAAAATCATACAATACAATATCATTGCCTTCAAACTTATATCCATAAGTTTTGGTGTTATCGCTGTCTTTTTTGCCGAAATCTATCAAATCAATATTGGTTTGAGTAGTTACATAATCAACCCATACGCGATAAGTATCATAACCATCAAAGCCTAATAGCTGGTTGTCGGCTCTTACTTCTACGGTTTTACCTTTATTGTCAAATTTGCCAACCCAGAATTTCTTCTCTACGAATCCAATCGTATCAACTCTGGTAAAAGTAGTATTTCCTAGTTTTAAAGTTGCCGCATCAACACTCCCGGAATATTCTGGTGTTGGTTTAGGTTCATAGACATTAAATAATTCAAGTTGAGCGCCATTTTTTACTTTATAAGCAGAACCCTCGTGAAAATTCCAAACCAGATTGGCTGTATCTGCAGCTAGGTTGAACGAAACCATAACTGTATCAGCGTATATTTTAGCTTTTAATGGTGATTTTGTCTTTTCGAGGGTTTCAAGATATTTTGCGTTTACCCAAATACTATTACCTAAACCTGATTTAGGTGTAGTTGTGATAGTAGATACAGTACTTGTACTATCTGGCGTGCTGGTTTCTGATTGAGCAGTTTGTTTGTTGCAAGAGAAAAGAGCAATACATACCGTTGCAAGGATAATCAGTTTTTTCATTGTTTTAGTGATTTGGTGAATCATTTTAGAATTTCTATTCTTTCCCCCAGTCTCAAAACTCTATAAGGTGTGCCATATTCATCTGCTTTGGCTATAAAATTTTCAGGGTCTTCCGTATTGAATTCGAATAAATGATAATGATGAGGGATAACCAGTTTTGCTTCAATTTCCTTACCCAATCTGGCTGCTTCCTCAAAACTCAGATTACCGGCTACTCTTCTTTCCGGCTTGTTTCCATTAATAGGGAGAAAGGCAATGTCTACTTCGAATGGCTTTAAAATATCAACCATTCCTTCATACCAAAGTGTATCACCTGAATGATATACTTTGTAGGGGCCGAACTCAGCTATAAAACCCATATATTTCAGCTTTCCGGCTTCATCTCTTTCGATTGAATTATGCGCAGCAGGAACTCCGTATAATTTAAAAGGATAAATTTCTACCTGCTCATTATCATTTAGCCCTACCGGAAAATCCTCCTTACATTTTAAACGGTCTGCTACAAATTTTCGATTAGCCTCCGGTATTACCATGGTAATAGCAGGATTTTTAACAAAAATCGGGAGCAAGGTTTCTGCATCTAAATGGTCAGTGTGGTTGTGTGAAGAGGTTACCACGTCAATCATATCCAAATCAGTGGGGTCAATAACTACCTCACTTATGCGGGTATGTGGTTTGTCTGTATCAGCATATTTTTTGGTCAGTGAATCTGATAAATATGGGTCAAAAAGCAAATGCTTGCCTAAATATTGAATCAGGAATCCACTTTGCCCAAGCCACCAAACCCTGAAACCCTCTGTTTGGTGAATAGATTGCTGAATGTCTTGTAACAGCTGCTGGTCTTTCTGAAATGCTTGAATCATCATATTTAGCTAGAATTTTTCGTACCCCTCAACTGGTTTCCAGCCAGATTTTGGTTCATAATAATGCCAAAGCAAAGCGCCTACTTTTCGCAATAATTCATATCCTTCATTTTCTCGTATCCAGGATTCATCTTTCTGGTTTTTTGTGATGATACTATATACATATTCACCGTGCGGTGCATGAACAAGTGCCGTTTCTGAGCGAGAACGATTGACAGCACCATTTTTGGTGGCTACTTTAACTGTTTCAGGTAATTGAGATAATCCTTCTTTATCCCAGAACTGGCGACCAAGATTCCGATACATTCTATCAGAATAAGCAGTGGAGATGATTTTACCTTGTCTGATCATGGTCAACAGATTCGCCATTTCTTTAGGTGAGGTTTGTCCCCAACCGTATTTGCTGCGGTTGGCTTCTCTTCCCGGTGTTCTTGAGTTCATCCTTGTTGCCTGAAATCCCAGTGAGTCCAGAATCGCGTTTATTCTTACTCCACCACCTGACAAAGCTTGCAGCCACAAACTACCAGTATTATCGCTTATGGTACACATTAGCATCATTACATAGCTCAAAGGTATTTTTGTGCTGTCTTTCAATGATCCAACAATGCCGTTGTCATAATGTAAAGAATCTCTGTATACCAATTCCTGTTCATACTTTAATGCCCCTTGCCTGATTTTATCAAACGTGCCAATCATGATTGGTATTTTAATCATACTGGCCGTCGGAAAAATAGTATCAGCATTGATGGCTACAAATTTATTAGTTTTAAGGTTATGCACGTAAATTCCCACATCACCATTAAAACCCTTAATAGCCTCTTGTAGTTTGGTTTTAAGTTTCAAATCTTCTTTTAATACCTGCGAAAAAGTAAGAAAAGGATTAGATAGGGTAAATAATAACAGGATGAAGTAAAATTTTTGTTTCATATAGTTTAGTAAAGCCACGAATATAGTAAAATTTTCGTGGCTTTGATTATATAGTTGTGTGGATAAACATTTTTTCAGCCACAAACATATTTAAGGTTTTATCTTGGCTTCATACACCTGTTTTTCCTTTGGTGTAATATCGGCCAGCATGTATATATTCTGATTCGTTATTCCCATTTCATCAAGTGCATCTACCATATTTTTATAATTTGAGTCATCTGCAGGCTTGATGATAACCGTAAAGTTTTCGATTGTTTTTGCTTCTTTTCTTTTTTGGAATATCAGTTTCCGTAGTTCCAGACCGTAATTGACTTCATTAAGTAGACTTGTATTAAGTGCATCAGCGTTTTTCTGATGCCAGAAAATTTTATCATCCTTTCCGAGAATAAGCGTTAGCGTATTACTTTCTTTCATGATGGGTGGCTTACCATTTTTATCTGGCATATTTAGCTTCATGATAAATGGTTTACTAAAGACGGTCGTAATCATAAAGAAAGTAATCAACAAGAAGCCCAAATCGACCATAGGGGTCATGTCTACCCGTGCTACACGGGAGTTTGTAGTAATTTCTGCCATTTTTGTAAGAGTTTAAGTTGAACGAAATTCTATTATTTAGAAGTATGTCTAAATAATATATTAATTGCTTGAATAGATTTTTACTTTTAAGACTAATAATCAAAACTTTAGCTTGTCCTCATATACTTGCCGTACATTAGCTGGAATATCAGCTAATACATATCTATCTTGTTTTGTGATTGTCATTTCATCTAATGCATCCACTACATTCTTGTAATTTGCCGCATCAGTAGCGTAAACAATAACTTTAAATCCATATTCATCTGGTGCTTCCTTTCTGCGTTGAAGAATTAATTTCCTCAATGCCAAACCATAGCTTATTTCTTTAAACCTGCCAGAGTTTAATTCTGCCTCATTATCATACCAGAAAATTCTATTGTCTTTTCCAAGAACCAGATGCAAAAAAGGATTATGGAGGAAACAACCAATAACCTCGTCATCTGAAAACCTGTTCGAAGGCATATTCAGTTTCATCATATTTGGTTTAGCAAGGTAACTACTAATCATAAATGAAATGATAAGCAGAAATTCAAGATCAACCATAGGTGTCATATCTATACGAGGCGTATTATTATTAGGATAAATTTTACCCATTTTTGTAAGAGTTTATTTGAACGAAATCTAATATTTAGAAATATGTCTAAATATCTAAATAAAATTTCGACTTGCAAATAAATTCTGAAAAATTATTTCTTTGTAGCGTAAAACCTCAGGTTCTTCGAAATAGTAGAAGTGAGAAGGGAACTTAATTATATTTTATGAAGTATATTTTTGCATATCTGCAGATTCAAAAATTTCCCTTCCTTTAATTCCTTTCTGTGCGGCATCAAGCATTGCATTCGCAACTGTTTCACCTTTAATGGCTTTATATCTTTTAGGGATAAGGAAGCTGAATGTATTCATAATTATGGTCGCAAAGCCTTCTCCAGCACGAGAATCGTTGCGTTCGCCTAATAAAAGCGAAGGGCGGAAAATCAATAAAGTAGAATAGTGTAAATCGCTTAATGCTTTTTCAATATCTCCTTTAACCCGATTATAGTAGAATAAAGATTTGGCATCAGCACCCATAGCGGTCACAATCATATATTGCTTGGCTCCGTTTTCAAGAGCTGCTTTAGCTATTTCAATGGGATAGATAAAATCAACTTTATAAAAGGCTTCTTTTGAACCAGCTTGTTTCATAGTGGTGCCCAGGCAACAAAATACATCATCGGCCGTAACCAGAAACTTATCAAAATCATCAAAATTGATAATAATCTGTTCTAGCCTTGGGTGTTGAAGATTTAGAGGCTTGCGAACCAGGACTTTTACCTTTGAATAAGATGGATGATTCAATATTTTTTGAGTCAGATGTCCGCCAATTAACCCGGTAGCGCCAACAATTAAAGCTGTTTTCATAGTATTGAGATTTAGAATAAAGCTACTATCTTCTCTTATTAAAATCAACTATTCTATAACTTATCAATTTCTCAGATCGAGCGGCAACTGGTTTATGATAGATAAAAATTTCATACGTATTTTCGGTATCTGAAAAATTCCCTTCAAAGGCCACCTCGTCTGGTTTACCATCCTTCATCACTACAAAATCATAATTGTAAACGCCTTGTTTCAATTGTATAGTTGCTGTATATCCTCCAAAATTATTGTCATACGCCATTTCGTTGACTTTATCTAAGCGCCAATTGTTAAAACTACCGTTTACATAAACCTTTTCATTGGCACTCAATTCCTCACTTTTCAGACCAAAGGTCATAAAAATATAATCGGCCTCAGTTTCGCCTTTAGTGCCTTCACGGTTATCAATGACATACATTCCATCAAAATCATTGGATTCTATATAAGCTGTTTCGCTTCTATCTCTTTGTGGAGAAACCCACATATCATCTTCCTTTCCCCTTTGAATTCTATCAATAAACAGTCCTCGGTTATAGGTACTTCTGGAATCAAAAAAACGATATTCATTGGTCCCGGGAAAAACATTTTCATCATCAAAGAAACGAAAATCGAGCTGATTGGTAGAGTTATTAACACTAAAAGGTTTTAAGTTTTTTACGATTTTATCCCATCTATAATTCTGGCGGATGATAATTTTGAACTCATCCCTGGGAGACATGACATTATAAGCCCCATAATTGACCTGCAAGTCAATCTGTTGGTGGGTTTTATATTTTGCCGGATTTTGTGCCTGCCGCACCGTAGCCATCGAACTGACACCATTTTCATAAACCATAAACCTACGCGATAGCATAATATCATCCCGACGACGGTCTTTCCATACTACTACCAGATAATTACCCGAAATCAACATTTTTGGTAGTTCGATTTTATAGTGGTAGAATGGCACTTTGGTATTTTGAGAAACCTGATAATCATTAATAATCAAATCGTTGTATTCAGGCATAAATTCCAGTTCAGATAAAACTGATTGCTTCCAGTCCATGCCGCAATGCAGTATCCGCACGTGATATTGCTGATAACCAGTGTTTAAATCATCAAATTCTAACCAGAGACTATTGTTATCATTCAATTGCACAACCGGAGGGTTCAAACTTCTAGCCGGGTCAGTGGCAGTGCCTACTAGGGGATATAATTGTACCGACCTGATATTGGGCTCATAAGTTGTGTCTTCAAAACGAAGTTGCTTTGTCTGGGCTGTTAGCCATTGTATAGGGAAAAGGAGAGTAATTAAAAGGAGTTTTTTCATAAAAGAATTACCAGTCTTTAAACTGTCTTTGAACTATGATTTACCTGATTAAATGATTTTAGTGAAAAATTATTGTCTTTAATTGTTAATGAAGCGATCTTAAGTAGAAAATGATTGCATGAATTTTGGATTTATATCTCAATGGTTAGTCAATCATTGAAATCATTTAATCAGGTAAATCAAAGTTCAAGACCAATTCCCTATTTACTCCATAAACTACAATATCTGCCCGTCCTGCATTATCAGTTTTCTGTCTGACATATCGGCCAGATGTTCATTATGGGTGATAATCACAAAAGTCTGGTTGAATTGTTTTCTTAATTCAAAGAATAAATGATGCAGTTCTTCTGCATTTTTTGAGTCAAGATTACCACTAGGTTCATCCGCAAAAACGACTGATGGCGAATTAATCAGCGCTCTTGCTACAGCTACACGTTGTTGTTCTCCTCCTGATAATTCTGATGGAAAATGGTTTACTCTTTGTCCTAATCCAAGCAAGGTTAACAATTCGGTGGCTCTTTTTTCGATTTTTTCTTTATCTTTTCCATTTGTTCTACTCTGCTGAATCCATGCCGGAATGCACACATTTTCTAAAGCTGTAAACTCTGGCATCAGGTTATGGAATTGAAAGATAAAACTGATTTTTTCGTTACGGAAACGAGCTAATTCTTTATCTTTAAGCGAACTATAATTAACCCCATCAAGCAATACCTCGCCCGAATCGGCTTTGTCAAGTGTTCCTAATATATGTAAGAGTGTAGTTTTACCTGCACCTGATGCGCCAACGATAGAAACAATTTCTCCCTGATTGATTGTGAGGTTAATTCCCCTTAATACCTGCAGATTTCCGTAGCTTTTTTGTATGTTTTTTGCTTGTAGCATATCGTTTTATGGCATGATTCCTTAGAATCTTATAACCTTTTCTATGAATTTCAATATTCTAGGAACGATTTGGAAAATCGTTGTTCATCGATAAGCAAAGTAAATGATATTTAATTGATAATTAATAATTGTTCACTAAATTAGCGCAAATTTTATAACCTCTAAAATCACTTTACATGAACGTTCACGAGTATCAAGGTAAAGAAATACTAAGCCGTTATGGTGTACGAATCCAACGTGGGATAGTTGCCGAAACGCCAGAGCAGGCAGTAGCTGCTTATAAGCAAATCGCCGAAATGACTAATTCTAAGTTTGCCGTAGTTAAATCACAAATACATGCAGGTGGACGTGGAAAAGGTAAGATTGTAGGTACCGAACAACGTGGTGTACAATTGGCTAAATCTGCGGAAGATGTAGAGCGTATTTCTTCTAACCTACTAGGAAATGTTTTGGTTACGCTTCAAACAGGCGAAGCAGGCAAAACTGTTAATAAAGTGCTTGTGGCAGAAGATGCTTATTATCCGGGCGACAGCGAACCTAAGGAATATTATATGGGTATTTTATTAGATCGTGCAAAAGCTTGCAATGTAATTATGGCCTCTACTGAAGGCGGTATGGACATTGAAGAAGTGGCTGAGCATCATCCGGAGAAAATCATTAAAGAATGGATTGACCCTCGCGTGGGTTTACAAGCATTTCAAGCACGTAAAATCGCTGATAAACTAGGTTTAACAGGTGAGGCAAACAAAGAAATGGTGAAATTTGTAGGCTCATTATATAAAGCTTATGTAGAGTCTGATTCATCAATGTTTGAAATCAACCCTGTTTTAAAAACATCTGATAATAAAATCTTAGCAGTTGATGCGAAGGTTAATTTAGATGATAATGCATTGTATCGTCACCCGGATTTATCTCCAATGCGTGATAAATTAGAAGAAGATCCATTGGAAGTAGAAGCATCAGAAAATGACCTGAACTATGTAAAACTTGACGGAAACGTAGGTTGTATGGTAAATGGTGCTGGTCTGGCGATGGCTACTATGGATATCATCAAATTATCAGGTGGGGAGCCTGCTAACTTCCTTGATGTAGGTGGTGGAGCAAATGCTAAAACTGTAGAAGCTGGTTTCAGACTTATTCTGAAAGACCCGAATGTAAAAGCAATTCTGATTAATATCTTTGGCGGTATCGTACGTTGCGACCGTGTAGCAAATGGAGTAGTAGAAGCTTACAAAGCTATCGGCGAAATTCCTGTACCTATCATCGTTCGTCTGCAAGGAACTAACGCTGCTGAAGGTGCAAAAATCATCAACGATTCAGGGTTGAAAGTATACTCTGCTATCCTTCTGAAAGAAGCAGCTGAATTGGTGGAGAAAGTATTGAAAGAAGCGTAATATTAACTATTTAGTGATTTAGTGAATGAGTGATTTAGTGATTAAACGATTGTTGACCATAATCACTCATTCACACAATCACTAAATCACTCAATTATAAAATCAATCCTTATGCGCCGCTGCGGTCTTCTGGCAGCAACCTGGTAAGGCGTCATGTGCTTTTTGATCGGCTACTACCTCATCTGCATCGTATCCGATTTTTGAAATTGCATTTTTAATTTTCTCCGGATTCGTTTTCTTAGGATTATAAGTAACTGTTACTACTTTATCGTCCAGATTAAGGTTCGAACCTACAATGCCTTTGGTTACGCCTAAGTCTCTCTCAATACGTTTTTTACACATACCACAGATAGCCGAAGTTTTCAATTTTACTTCTGCCGTTTTAGGTGGATCTTCTTTGGTAAAACCACTGAAAATAGTCGCAAAAAACAGGATAAATAAGATGTTTTTCATTTTTGTGTATTATTTAGTTAAATATAACGATTATTCTCTTAAAACAATTCCGTTGGGGTTTAGTCCCACTGGAATATCAGTTACTTTTTCATGAGAGACGGTATTAATTACAGAAACCGAACTCCCTTGCTGATTAGCTATATAGGCCATTTTTTGATCTTTAGAAAAAACAATTGCATGTGCATCATTACCAGTGAGGATAGTTGATTTCAGTACCCATTTATCGGTCTTACGCTCAAAATAGGCCACCTTATTATCTCCAGCCTGGCAAATCCACAATTCATTCAAGGTTTTGTTATAAGCCATTTGCCCCGGCTTAAAGTCTAAATCTAAAAACTCATCGACATTCAGTGTCTCAGGGTCAACTATATTTACGGTTTTCAGATTCTTGTTTTCTACGTAAATTTTCCCATCGCTCACAGCCCATACATTAGTAGGGAAGGGGTCAACTTTTACAAATTTTTCGACCTGCTTCAATTTAGTATTGACAGCTACTATAAAACTACTTTCGCCTAAAGCTACCACAGCATAATCTCCATTTTTTGTAAAAATAACCTCCGATGGATCAGCTCCTAACGGAATGGTTGCTTTCAGAACACCTGTATTGACATCATATACATACATTTCTCCGGAGTGGTTGGCTGAGGCGGTCCATATCTCAGTATTATCAGGTGAAAAAATCGCGTTGAAATTAACTTTTTCTAAGGGGATTTTCAATAGACTTTTGCCATTTAAGGCATCTATTACCGCTATACCTCCTTTCTTGTCTGTTGCCTGATGCAATAAGTCATGGCTTTGTGTAAAATCAAATTCTGGAAGGGCAACCGATAATTTTGCTCTATCGGGTGACATCTGAATATGATGCGGAAACCGACCTAAATCCGTTAACTGGATGATTTTCTTAACAACTCTTTCATTCAAATCAATAATTGAAACCGTATTACTGCCACCATTTACTACATAAGCAGCTGGGAAATCAATATTTTCTTTTTTTATTTCTTCTTTGGGTTTACAAGAAAAAAGCAGTAGGATTAGTGAGTAACAAAATGCCTGATAAATCTTCATCATATAGTATATTACCTTTTCATTTTTAACGTTCAAAACCTTTTGTATGGTATTTGGCCGAACGTTAAATTATCCCTCCTAATTTATATCTTGTACCAAAATAAATAACTCTACCTACAATCGGCCCCCATGCACTACCTGCGTCAAATCTTGTTCCAAATGGGGTGTCAGGTGTCACAATCGGATTTTTCTGTGTATAATTATTCAGGTTTTCACCGCCTACATACAAATCCCACCGACGGAACGAACGCGAAACCTGTGCATTGATATTGATAAATGCCGGAGCGTATTGAATAGGCATAGTCTCGTAGCTTACGTGTTGGTAAGCTGGCGATAAATTGGGTACGCGGCGGGTTCCATTATATTGTAAGGTAAAATCCCACTTCCATTTATCATAAGGCAAGGCATAACCTACATTGAATAAGACACGGTCTCTTGGAATAAACATTTTTCTGATGGTAATATCCTGATTGAAAGGTTTACCCAAAGTATTCCAGACATCGGTATAGCGATAAGCAATTTTAAATTCCAGTCGATTAATCGGTACTAAATTTAACTCAATCTGTGCCGAATTGGCGTAGTTTCGATTAGCATTCCAGCTACCAGATGAATTATAGAAATAAAGAAACTGCGGATGCTCAGTATCAGCGATTAATTGATTGACAAAATTAGTACGATATACATCCAGAATCAGGCTTGATTTACCAAAATGTCTGGTATAACTAATGCCATAATTCCATGAGATTTCCGGTCTGATTTTATCCAGGAATCTTACAGTTCTAGAGCTTACCAGATTGCCAAAGTATTCTGCAAATGGATTCGGGGTTCTGAAGCCTTTTCCTGCCGAAATGCGTAAGGCATTATCAGTATTAATATTATACAAAACGTGTAAGCGTGGAGTGAAAATAGTACCATATAAATTATGGAAGTCTGTTCTGGCTCCGGCCACTGCTGTAATCTTATCAAGATATTTATAAGTGTATTCAAAAAAAGCACCCGGAACTATCTCTGTTCTTTTCATGAGGGTATCAGCAAATCGCTCACGATAATCATCATACATGAAACTCAACCCGGTTTTATAAGTATGATTCGTATTGACGATAATATCCTGATAAATCAGATTACCATAAACCGTATTTTGTCGGCCATCATAAGGTCTGAATCCGAACTGAGATTTTGAATCATGAATTACGCCATTCAGTATCAAGCCTAAACCACGGTAAGGTTTGTTTGGATACAATTTGGCAGTCTTAGAAAATAGTTCTACACGATTGGTATTATTGGTAAAGCGATAAATAATATCATCTAACGATAAAGGATTTTTTACAATCTGTCCACCTAAACGGTCTTCGTGCAGAAACTTCACACCAAACTGTGCCATCATTTTATCGGATTCATATTTCCAGCGATTGATAAAATTGGCTTGGGTATATTTAGGCAGGTCGTAGAAATTATCATGATTTTTGTCGATGCTACTTTGCAAAGTAGATCCATGAGTCAATAAACCAACTGACCATCTAGGTTTACCATTTTTCGATTTTAGAATCTTTGCCAGATTCAGGTTTACCTCACCACGCCCTAAACTATTTACATAGGTATTCAGATATATTCTTTCAGAGATATCCGGTTTTTGTAACTCTACATTGATTTGCCCAGTCATGGATTCGTAGCCATTCACAATAGAACCGGCTCCTTTACCTACATCAATCGATTGCACCCACGTGCCCGGGATGTAATTCAAACCAAAAGTAGTTGCCAGACCTCTCAAAGAAGGTACATTTTCAACATTCATCTGTACATAAGTACCTGCCAGACCTAATAATTGAATCTGTTTTGCTCCAGTTACGGCGTCAGAATAACTGACTGATACTGAGGCGTTAGTTTCAAAACTTTCAGATAAATTACAACAAGCGGCTTTCGCTAAGGCTTTGGAAGTAATAATCTCGGTCTGATGCGGCGACATTCTGTCTATAGCAGTAGAGCCACTTCTCACAACCACTTCCTGCAACTGATTTTCCGATTTCAGATATACTTTCAAATCGGTTTCACTCGTAATGCGCAAAGTGTCTGATTGATACCCTACAAAACTGATAATTAATTGATTGGATTTAGTGCGGGGTATTGAAAACTTGCCCTCTGTATCTGTTTGTGTAGCTACTTTGGTGCCCAACCAATAGACCGTGGCGCCTACAATTGCCTCTTCTTTATTATTGGAATTGTCGAGTACTGTTCCGGTTACATTTTGAGCGAAACTCGTAGCATTAAGCAAAACCAGTATAAAACAGATAATAATTTTTATATATTCTTTTAAACTTTTCATTCGCTTCAAATTTTCGAAAGCATTTGTGATTCTTTAGCGTTTTATATTAATAAATGAACAACATTATGGCAGCCATGCCAACCATTAATAAATCTTCTATAATGGTTACGGTGCTCATAGGCAAGTTAAAAACTGCACCTAAACACGCACAACGTATTTTTTTCTTGTCGAGCACACTTTGAATTACTCCAATAGAACTAAAACCCATTACGACAATTGTGGCAATATTAGTTGCTTGTGGCTCAAAATTTATCAGATAAGCAATTCCAAGAGCCAGCTCAATAAAAGGATAGATAAGGCCATACACCGGAACTTTCATAGCCAATAAATCATACATACCATAACTTTCAGCAAAGCCTTTTAAATTCAAAAACTTAAAGAATGAAAAGACCAGAAAGAAGCCTGCCATGAAATGATTCATGAATTGCATACCCATAAAATGCTCAGTTCCAAAAATATTGGCATGAAACGAAGTCAACACTGACACTCCGGTAATAAATCCAAAAATCAATAACAATGGCTTATAAGTGGCGAACCAACTTTTTGGTGGTTCTTCTTCAAATACCATGGTGTGTACAGGTGTAATAGCTTTTTCTGTAATGGAATATTTTGGATAAGGCTTTAGTGCTTCCTGAAATTTGGAAACTGGAATATGCTTATCCATTTCGACAGTTGCTGTATTATGGGCTTTATCAGGGGTAACTGATTTTACTCCTTCAACATTTCCTAAAACGTGTTGAATTTTATATTCACATGCCTCGCAGGTCATGCCTGTAACTTCATATGTATGTGTCATTGTTCTGATTAGTTAATGATACAAAGGTAGGGGCTATGCTCTACCCATGCGTTACAGAATTTTATACGAGACTTACATGATTTTTGACTGAATCAATAGAAAGACGCGTATTCAGGTTATTTCGTTTGAATTCACTTGGAGAAATTCCTTCTACCTGTTTAAATTGATTCGATAAATGGGCCACACTACTATAATCCATTTGCCAGGCAATTTCTGATAGGCTTATTTCTCCGTTGAGTAATAGTGCTTTTGTTCGCTCAATTTTCTGCGCAATGATATACTTTTCGATAGTCGTTTTTTCTACTGATGAAAATAGATTGCTGAGGTAAGAGTACTCATAGCCTAGTTTCTTGACCAGAAAATCAGAGAAGTTTTGTGAAGTGGGCTTTTCGTCTTTATGATGATGTATTTCGTTAATGATTAAGTGCTTAATACGCTCAATGATAGCAGCTTTATGGTCTTCTATTAATTCAAAGCCTTCTTTTTGCAGTATATTTTGTATCAGGTCATATTGCAATGTTTCACCAGTGAGGTTTATTGTAGCAATACCTAATTCTACCTTTGAAACGCTTAAGCCAATCTTTTCTAATTCTTCACGCACAACACGTATACACCGGTTGCATACCATGTTTTTGATTAATAATTGCATAAATATTCTGTTAAATAATGAGGGATTTAGTTGCAGGAAGGGCAACATAAACACAAAAACCACAAATCATGTTGATTTGCGGAAACTCAATTATTTAACAATATCAAATTAAGAATGATTGCTTGGTAATGATGATGGCACGGCCATTGAGGTCAGGAGGGGAGGTTGTAGTGGCTAAAGAAGAATTCTGACTCTTGAAAATGGTTTCAATAATTGTCTTTACCATTTCATGGACGGTAGCCTTAAACCAATCTAATGTACTTTGTGTGAATTTGGCAACCAATTGAGAGGCAGAAGAAGAGTACTCTACATTTTCATATTTTTCTTCTTCAGTACAACAAGAAGTCTTTTTAATAACGGCATTCTTGTTATTGAGCGGGAAATGCTTTCCGTCTTTTATTACACAACATAAATCACCTTTTTTGTGAAGAGAAGTGGTTTTTCCTTTCACAATACAAGAATGTTCAACAAAGCCAAAGCCGGTGCTACTTAGCAACACAACTACTGCCATCATAATGTTGAACAATCTGAATAATGCTTTTTTCATTATTGTATGAGTGAATTACATACAAATGTAATTAATGACCACGAGACTTCCAAGATAAACTTGCAATATTTAAGCCAGCCGGCTCCCGTCAGGTACTTTTCTTTCAGACTCTGCCAATACTACTGAACCACCATCTAAAATAAAACCTGTGGTAAGTACCTCTGACACAAAATCAGCAATTTGCCGTGGTAAGAAGTTGGTTACACAAATTACCTGCTTGCCCAATAATTCTTCTTTAGTATAGAGAGATGTAATCTGAGCCGATGAGCGTTTGATGCCTATTTCTGGTCCGAGATCAATCAATAATTTATAGGCAGGCTTGCGAGCCTTTGGAAAGTCATCTACCTGAATGATGGTTCCGGCTCTTAATTCTACTTTTTCAAAATCCTGCCAACTGATAGTCTCTTTTTCCATAATCAATACTCGTTTTCAAATTTGCTCCAAAGCGCGTAGGCTTTATCCTTTATCACCTTAGGCAACTTTTTAAAAGCTGCGTCTGGCGCCATTTCTCTGGGTGTCTTAAACTCTTTGATAATCATACTACCCCTGATAGCAGCCTTATTGCCATTTTCTAAGATCATCAATTTTAATCCTGACGGACTCACATCGCCTTTGCATCCTGTTTTATAGAGAAAAATTATTTCAGCATAGCCATTTTTATCCAGATCAGCGATGGTAAATGAATCTGTGATAAGACTCAGTTGATTATCAACCGGGCAATCTCTTTCAAAATCGGTAATTTCTCTTAGTAATTTAGGCGTTTTTGAGCCATCTTCTAAGAAATGTTCTACCCAGAGTTTTTTGGTTGTATAATCGTCTTTTGTGTTTTCTTCTGTGGTAGCAATCAGATAATTTAGCCCATTTTTATCTTTAAACTGAACTTTTTTTATTACTTCAACGCCAAGTATATTAAACTTTGTGAGTGTTTCTACCGGTATATTTTGCACGGCAATACTTTGGCAAAAGCCTTTAAAGCCAATTAAGAAAATGATAATCGTTTTAGCCGAAGCTTTAAATATATTTCGATTCATTTGTTTATTATTATTCAACAATCGCAGATTCACAAATATAAGTAGGAATAATGCCCGAACTCTGGATTTTTACTTCTACATCTTCTGCCTGGGTATTGCCACTTAAAACCAGCACTGTGTCCAGCCCGAATTTATTGCCACCCAAAATGTCAGTATGCAGTGTATCACCCACCATCAAGATGTCCTTTTTTTCAATACCAGCACTTTTGATGTGTTCATAAGCAAAAATGAACATTTGTGAGTCTGGCTTGCCAAAGCCTACAAACTGTTTGCCTACAATCGTCTCAATCATATCAGATAAACCTCCCATGGCAATGGCTATTTCCTTTTTTGATACCGGATAAGTGGCATCAGTGTTGGCAACAATGACAGGAATATTCTTTCTGCGAAGTAGATTAATTGTTTTATTCAAATCAGTTTTCCAGTCAAAACCCTCGTCATCTAAAAAAGCTAAAGCCCGAATTCCTGTCAGGTCATCAATATCAAGTTCGCTAATGGGAACGGCTTCTAAACCCAAAGTCTCAATATAATAAGCAGAATCTTCTGTGCCTAAAAATACTACTTTCCCACTCTTTACCTTTTGTTTCAGGTAATCCATCGCTAGCATACCTGACGAAATAATATTTGAAATGACAATGTCTTCAATGCCCAACTGGTGGTAAGAATCTGCCAATTGTTGCGGTTTTCGTGAGGCGTCGTTGGTTAGAATATAGAATTCCTTATTGGTTTCTTTCAGGTATTCAAAAGTCTTTTCTACACCTGGAATTAATCCTTTATAATTTTTCAAGACACCATAAGCATCAAAAAAAATCACCTTATAGTTTTTAATTACAGATTTAAAATCATGAATCTTCATGTAATGTATATAGCTTGTTTGGTTAATTGCGTTAAATATTCAAGGCTTTTAATATCTTTTCGGCATCAAATACTTTCTCAATAGAAGGTAGGTAAATTTCGTAGGCTTCTCTTTGAAGTTTCGTAGCATAGGTACGATGAAAGAAGTATCGGCCATATTTGATAACATAGTTTAAGATAAAGAACCGATAAGCTTCTTTCATAAATCGTACTTCATTTTCTGTCAGGGGATATACTTTATGGTATTCCTGTAAAAAGATAATAAAGCGGTCTTCCATCAAAGGGCCAATATAATAACTGAATACCGTTCTATCGCCGATATCAGAAACCACCCTGCTAAAAAAATAGAAATCCATCACCCGATAGCTGATTCTGAACCAATCATAATCCCAACGAGAATACAATTCTAAGTTTTTGGTAACAGAAAAATTTCCAATATTCCAATCCATAAAAACAGGCATAGTTTCTATGGATTTTGCTACCAGTTTCTGTCGATTTTCCAGAAAAATCTCACATTGTGTTTTCAGATCATCAATATGCATCCGATGCTCAAATTCTCCGACTTCTGTATTCAGAATATTTAATAGATCCTGAATATCGGAGCGAAGTGTTTTAGAGGCTTTGGGTAAAACTGTACTGACGCGTGCACATGCTTTATGAAACTTGGCAATTTCTGCCCCTAATTTTCTGATATGCTCTTCATCCAATCTGCGAGGGAGGCGGTGCAGATGTCGGATTGGGTTATAAAATACTACCCAGGCATCTATGGCTCCACTTTGAAAACGATAAGTGTAGACTTCATTATCTTTTACCAAAGATTTTGCCAAAACGTTTTCAAAAGGATAAAGCAGATTATTTGATAAAGCATGAATAATCTGGTGATCTTCTTTGAAATGCTCATACGTACCAAAATATGATAGTTTGGCAACAATTATATCGTCATTATCAAATTTTACTCTGAAAACATGGTTGGTTGAAACCTTGGCGCTGATGTCTTCTACGTGAGCAATGGTTTTGGAATTGTCAAAATTAGCCCAGGCTATTTTTATAATGGTTGGATAATCGATGATTCTCATAGAGTCGTGTCGTTTTAAGGCTATTTTTTTTTGGTTACTTCTTTATAAGCAGTTTCTAAGGCATCATGCAGCATTTCTTGCTCAATTCTGTTCAGTTCAAATAATGTCCAACCTTGCTTGCCCCATTTATTGGATACAGGATAAACTATTGCTTTATTGAAAGAACAAAAGACAGACTGGTCAATTTCAGAGAGTTTCAGGCAAGCCCGTTTATCGGAAGCCGCATAAGTGGCAAAGATTTTTTTCTTTGCTCTGAACGAGGTTTTTTCAAAATGTGGTTGCTCAATTGTATCAGGAAACGAAAGCGCCATTTCTCTGAAAGTTGCTTCATCTACCATTATCTGAAACGATTTTGATTCATATGCCCAAATATACTCAACTGAGGCTGATATAAAAGGATAGGAGGATAGGAGTTTTTTTAGAGCCTATCGTATAATGATAAAAAAACTTGTATTCATACCATTTTTTGTGGATATTCGAGAGTATTTTCATTAAACTCAACTAATGAATTATCAGAGATTAACCTGGATAAGTCTATTTGCCGCAGTATTGATTGCCGTTGCTTCTGTGTATCATTTTACACGGGAAAAAATCAGCTATAATCAAGAAATTCGCCCGATTTTCAATAAGAAATGTATTGTCTGCCACGGAGGCGTAAAGAAGAGTGGGGGCTTTAGCCTGCTTTTCAGAGAGGAAGCACTTGCGAAAGCCAAATCAGGCAAATTTGCCATTATCCCTCATGATGCTAGTAATTCTGAACTAGTCAAGCGTTTAAAATCACATGATGCAGAAGAACGTATGCCTCTTGAGGCTGAGCCATTGAGTGATGAAGAAATCAGTAAAATAGAAAGGTGGATTAATGAAGGCGCTAACTGGGAAGACCATTGGTCGTACATTAAACCTGATAAATCTATTAGTCCGCCGGATGTGAGTGATAAATGGATAGCCAACGATATTGATAAGTTTGTGCTGGACAAATTGAATCAGGAAGGCTTAAAACATTCGCCAGAAACTGATAAAACTGCACTATTAAGAAGATTAAGTTTAGACTTGATCGGCTTGCCTCCAAGCATTGAAGAAACGCAGGCATTTCTCAAAGACAATAGCCCTAATGCTTATGAAAAACAGGTTGACCGGCTCTTGAAATCTTCTCATTTCGGTGAGCGTTGGGCAACTATGTGGCTTGACCTTGCGCGATATGCTGATTCAAAAGGGTATGAAAAAGATTTAGACCGTAGCATCTGGCAATACCGGGATTGGGTAATCAGGGCATTTAATGAAGATATGCCTTTTGATCAGTTTACTATTCAGCAACTAGCAGGTGATTTGCTACCAAAATCAAATAATATCACTGCTAAAGAAATTGAAAACAGGTTGATTGCTACAGCTTTTCATCGAAATACGATGGCGAATGATGAAGGAGGGACCAATGATGAAGAGTTCAGAAACATGGCTCTGCTGGATAGGGTTTCAACAACCTGGGAGGTCTGGCAGGGAACAACGATGGCTTGCGTGCAATGCCATAGCCATCCTTATGATCCTTTCCGACATAAAGAGTTTTATCAGTCTTTTGCATTCTTCAACAATACCCAAGACAGAGATTTATATAATGATAAACCTCTGCTGAAAACCTATGATGTTGAAAAAGAACAGGAGGTGAGAAAATTGTTAACCTGGTTGAAAAGTGTTGAAAAGGACGTTTCACCAGTTTCTCCAAATATCCCTTTAGACAAGCAAAAGCAGGATTATCTGAAGCGAATGGGCATTTACCGCATAGAAGCCGAAGAATTTGATAGCGCCAGCAGGCATATTGAATTATGGAATAACCAGAAAACCATTATGCAGACTACTGACGGCGCTTATACGGTATATGAAGATGTGGATTTGACAGATGTAACGCAGGTTACATATGGCTACCAGAGTGGAGCGGAAAATCTGTTCATAGAAATGCGTCTGGGGAGTTCGGAAGGAGAGTTGATTAGTAGAGTTGAGACCAAATGTAGTGAAGAAACTGTGAATGCAGGTTGGTCAAGATGGAGTCGTTATACCACTTCAACAGGGAGTGTAAAACCTACAAAAGGATTACATGATGTATACCTGGTCTATAAAAAAGGGAAAAATTTCTGGACAGACCTGATTCATTTAGACTGGATAGATTTTCAATCTGAAAAACCGCTGAAGAACAGCTATCCGAAGGCATTCAGAGATTCTTTAGATAGATTAGCAAAAGTAGAAAGTATTGGTATACCGGTTCTTATGGAAATGAATCCAAACAGGGCTCGTAAAACCCACGTTTTTATCAGAGGAAACTGGACTGCGCATGGAGATGAGGTAAAACCTGCCATGCCGGGTTCATTGCCAGGTTTGAAGAATTTTCCTGCCAATCGTTTAGGCTTTGCGGAGTGGTTGGTGAGTAAAGATAATCCATTGACGGCACGCGTAATGGTCAATCGTTTCTGGGAGCAATTATTTGGGAATGGTATAGTAGAGTCTTTAGAGGATTTTGGAACGATGGGAGCAAAGCCTACTCATCCTGAACTATTGGATTGGCTGGCAGTGAAGTTTATGGACGAACAGAACTGGAGTGTAAAGAAACTATTGAAATTGATGGTGATGTCTGCAACTTACAGACAATCAGAAGTGGTGAGTAAAGAATTATTAGAGAAAGACCCTCGAAACCTATTTTTAGCAAGAGGACCTCGGGTAAGATTGTCTTCTGAACAAATCAGAGATCAGGCACTTTTTGTGAGTCGCTTATTGAATGAAGAAATGTATGGGCCAAGTGTTCGGCCACCAAACCCAACAGATGATAGCTGGAGAAATGAGCCTAAGAAAAACCTGTTCAGAAGGGCGGTTTATACCTATTGGCGCCGAACGAATCCATACCCTTCTATGATCACCTTTGATAGTCCGCAGAGGAATGTTTGTACTTCTCGACGGATCAGAACCAATACACCTTTACAGGCTTTAACCACTCTGAATGATACGGTTTATTATGCGGCTGCTCAAAATATTGCCTTGAAAATGAAACAGGTGCCGAGCAAAAGAGTAGAAGAGAAGTTGAAAGTTGGGTATGAATATCTTTTCCAAAAAGCGCCATCTGATGACAAGACAAAACTTCTCTATCAGTTGTATCAGGAGGCTTTGCTTGATTTAAGGAAAAAAGAAAAAGGTGAAGCAGAATTAGGTGCCTTGACACTTACTGCGAATGCCATGATGAACTTAGATGAATTTCTGACAAAATGAAAAGAATATCAGTATCTGAAGAAGCTTTTTTTGACGAAGCAAAATTTAATACGAGAAGGCATTTCCTGAAACAATGTACTTCTGGTTTGGGTGGTCTGGCGATTTCATCCATGTTAGGAGGCTGCTTTGGCGAATCATCCAAGCCACCGATTGATGAAAATCCTTTGGCGGTTAGACCCTCTCATTTTAGCTCCAAAGCTAAGCGCATCATTTTTATGCACATGGAAGGCGCTCCTTCTCAATTAGAGCTTTTTGATTATAAGCCTGAATTAGCCAAGCTCGATGGACAATTATGCCCACCTTCTTTATTAGAGGGTAAGAGATTTGCCTTTATCAAAGGAGTGCCCAAGATGCTTGGCCCGCAATCTACTTTTCAGCAATATGGACAATCAGGTAACTGGTTTTCTGATTATTTTAACTATTTGCCTAAATTGTCTGATGACCTGACTTTTCTGAAAGCCATGCATACAGATGAGTTTAATCATGCTCCTGCCCAATTGTTTATGCACACAGGTGCGAGTAGGGTAGGTAGACCAAGTCTTGGTTCATGGATTACTTATGGCTTAGGATCAGAAAATCAGAATTTGCCGGGTTATGTCGTATTGGTATCGGGTTCAGAGCCGAGTGCTGGGAAATATTTATGGGGTAATGGATTCTTGCCATCGGTTTACCAAGGCGTTCAATGTCGTTCAAAAGGTGATCCGGTTTTATACATCAATAACCCAAGTGAGATAGATAGCAATTTGCGTAAGAAATCGATTGAAACTATTAATAAAATCAATGAACTGACTTATCAGGAAATTGGTGATCCTGAAATTCTGACGCGTATTTCTCAATACGAATTAGCTTATCGTATGCAGGCAGAAGTACCGGGTACGATGGATATTTCAGGCGAACCGGCTTATATTCATGAAATGTATGGTACGGACCCCGGCAAAGCCAGTTTTGCCAATAATTGTTTATTAGCCAGAAAATTACTGGAAAAAGGAGTAAGAGTAGTGCAATTATTCGACCGTCGTTGGGATAATCATGGTACGGACGCCGGAAGTGGCGTAGATATTGGCTTACGGAGAAATGTGGAATATGTAGATAAACCTATCTCTGCTTTGATTTTAGACCTTAAACAAAGAGGCTTATTAGAAGATACATTAATTGTTTGGGGTGGAGAATTTGGCAGAACACCAATGATGGAAAATAGGGCAGGAGATAATAATACCCCGTTTAAAGGCAGAGACCACCATGTAGATGCCTTTACGATGTTTATGGCGGGTGCAGGCTTAAAGAAAGGCTATTCTCATGGAGAAACTGATGAAATAGGTTATTATGGAGTAAAAGGTAAGACTCATATCCATGATTTACAGGCCACTATTTTGCACTTGATGGGCTTTAATCATGAAAAACTGGTGTTTCCATTTCAAGGTAGAAATTTCAGGTTGACTGATGTGGCCGGGAAGGTGATAAATGAGGTTTTGGCGTAAGGAAAATTGAAAAATTGCTAATGACTAAATAATTAATTTTACTAAAGGCAAGTGTCGAAAATGAAAAGAGATTTTATTGTTTTTTTCATGTTGAGTACATCTATATTCGCATTTAGCCAAAATAGTAAGAATGCAAAAACGGAAATATTTTTTTCGCACTTCCCAATAATTAAACTACCTAAAACGTCGGATGAACTTTATAGTATTTATCAGAAAGATTTCAGTACTGGCGACCCGGGTAAAAGAATAATTGATTTAAAATTTGCCAAAGCATATATATTTAATGCTACAAGCGAGAGAAAATTAAAGGATTTAGGAAATATTTTCTGGTATGAATATTTAGGAAAGGTAAATAAAGAAAAATATACGGTTTTATTTGTAATGGAGAAATATAATCTGGAAAGTAGAATTTTTATGTTGATTTTTTCCAATCAAACAAAAACGAAATTGAGTCAAACACTAATTGCTTTTAATGAGCCTGTAAATTTAAGTAGGGTAGATTCAAAATTGACAGCTAATATGTCTGTGGATATAGAGTACGTGATTTCATTAGAGCTTGAAGAAAAACCACTTAAAAATAAGAATTATTTCTACATTTCGCATAATAAATTAAAATACAATATTGATGAAAATGGAATTATTGAGAAAGTATCAGAGCAAGGTAAAAAAAGGGTTTTGGCTACTCATGACAATCAAACGGGTGAAATAAAGTATCCTGTAATATTCCAAAAAAGCTTTAATAAATAATTCCATAAAGTTAAAAGCCTGTCTACAATAGTATTGAGACAGGCTTTTAATATGATTTAATTTTAAATTTATTTCAAACTACCTACCATATCCTCAGGTTTTACCCATTCATCAAATTCTTCTGATGTCAGATAACCTAATTTAATAGCAGTTTCTTTTAAAGTACTACCATTTTTATGGGCCGTCTGAGCAATTTCAGCCGCTTTGTAATAGCCGATTTTGGTATTTAAAGCTGTTACCAACATCAAAGAGTTGTCAACGTGCTTTTTGATGTTTTCTTTCAATGGTTCGATTCCAACTGCACATTTATCATTGAATGATACGCAACCTTCACCAATTAAGCGAGCTGAATGTAGAAAGTTATAAATCATTACCGGTTTAAATACATTCAACTCAAAATGTCCCATGGCACCACCTACGTTGATCGCTACATCATTACCCATTACCTGTGCTGCAATCATGGTCAATGCCTCACATTGAGTAGGGTTCACTTTGCCCGGCATAATAGATGAACCTGGTTCGTTGTCAGGAATAAAGATTTCTCCAATACCCGCACGAGGGCCAGATGATAACATTCTTACATCATTGGCAATTTTCATCAAGCTTACTGCAACTGTTTTCAAAGCACCATGTGCTTCAACAATCGCATCGTGTGCCGCCAATGCTTCAAATTTATTTTCTGCTGTAACGAATGGAATACCAGTCAGATTAGCAATATTCTTAGCTACTGATTCAGAATAACCTTCTGGTGTATTGATACCTGTACCAACCGCCGTGCCACCCAAAGCCAATTCTGAAAGGTGAGCCAAAGTATTTTTAATAGCCTTTAAACCGTGGTTTAATTGAGAAACGTAGCCAGAAAACTCTTGCCCTACGGTTAAAGGTGTCGCATCCATAAAGTGAGTTCTACCGATTTTCACTACATTCATAAATGCCTCTGATTTCTCAGCAAGTGTATCTCGTAGTTTTTCTATGCCCGGTATGGTCGTCTCAATCAACATTTTATAGGCAGCAATGTGCATCGCTGTCGGGAAGGTATCGTTTGATGATTGCGATTTATTTACATCATCATTCGGGTGTAAAAATTTGGTTTTATCTCCCAATTCACCGCCTTGCAATACGTGTCCGCGATACGCAATTACCTCATTACAGTTCATGTTTGATTGGGTGCCTGACCCTGTCTGCCAAACTACTAACGGGAATTGATTGTCTAATTTACCTTCAAGAATTTCCTGACACACAGTACCAATCAAATCTGCTTTTTCTTTTGGTAACACACCTAATTCGAAGTTCGTCAAAGCTGCTCCATGTTTCAGGTAGGCAAAAGCCTTGATGATTTCTTTAGGCATTTTATTAATATCCTGAGCAATTTTAAAGTTTTCAATAGAACGTTGTGTTTGTGCACCCCAATAAACATCAACAGGTACTTGTACTTCGCCCATTGTATCTTTTTCTATTCTGTATTGCATAATTTTTATGAATTAGAAATATGTATTGAAAGAAATTTTGCTGCAAAAGTAAATGAGAAAAAGACAGGCTGTTAGTTTTTTTTGCTTTTTTATCAAACTCATGTATAAAAAAAGCACGACTATCAGCCGTGCTCATTCATATGCCTGAGTATTCTAATTTCGTCTTGAGTAATTATATGGAATGCGTTAATCTAAAGCACAAGAAAAGCTGCGCTCAGTGTTTCTCCAAGCAGATTTACATTCCTTTTAAGATACGATTAATTTAGCCTGAATGGGGCAATTAAACTGAATTCAGGAATCATCACCCTGAATTTCTTGCCATCAACTAATCTTTCCATGACATATGAACCTGTCATTTTACCAATAGAAGATTTCAGACTGCATCCGGAAATGTACTCATGACTTTCACCGGGTTCCAAAACGGGTGTAAGGCCAACTACGCCTTCACCTTCAATTTCGCGCACAGTAGCATTCGAGTCGAAAATAATCCATTTTCGTCTTTGTAATTGTACGGTGTTGTCGCTGTGATTTTCGATTCGGATTCTGTAGCTAAAAACAAAATGGGACTGAAATGGGCTAGAATACTCTGGTTGGTACTCAGTTAGCACACTAACCTTTACGCCCTCAGTTGATGCCGTAATTGTGGTCATAATTTATAGTAGATTCATCATAGGCATTACATAATGCCTGGGTATTTTTTAACAATTTGGGAATTCGCTCTGTAAAGTAACAAATTTATATTATAATTGGAGCTATTACGGAATATTTTTTTTGAAAAAAGTTCCTAAACGGTGCCATTGTTAGACATAAGCACTGTTTTAGGCTTAAATGGGCACTAAATCGACTTTAAATTAATCTTATGGATGTCAAAATCGCTGAAAGCTGGAAAGAACGGCTAAATGAAGAGTTTCAGAAAGAGTATTTTCATAATCTGATTGAGTTTGTACGTAACGAGTATAAAAACGGTGTATGCTATCCGCCAGGTAAATTAATCTTCAATGCTTTTGATAAGTGCAGTTTTGAAGATACCAGAGTGGTTATTTTAGGGCAAGACCCTTACCACGGACCTGGTCAGGCAAACGGACTCTGTTTTTCTGTGAATGATGGGATTCCTTGCCCGCCTTCATTAATCAATATCTTTAAAGAGATTAAGGATGATTTAGGGATAACAATTCCAAAAAGTGGCAATCTGGAAAGATGGGCGAAACAGGGTGTATTATTATTAAACTCGACTCTGACGGTTAGGGCAGGTGCTGCTGGTTCGCATCAGAATAAAGGTTGGGAACAATTTACGGATACTGTCATTAGATGCCTTAATGATGAAAAAGATGGCATTGTATTTTTGCTTTGGGGAAAATACGCGCAAGATAAAGGCAAGATAATTGATGATAAAAAACATTTTGTTCTAAGAGCCAAACATCCATCGCCTATGGCTGCTAATTATGGTGGCTGGTTTGGTTGCAAGCATTTCAGTCAGGCAAATAATTATTTGACAAGTAAAGGATTGGAACCGATTGAATGGTGATTTTGTGAATATTTATGCATAAAAAAGTCCATTTCCGAATCAGAAATGGACTTTTTTATGGAACTATCTATATTTTATCTGATAATACTGAACAAACGATTCCACCGAATTTTGTTAAGGAAAGTACCATCTTTATCAATAGACATCCAGATGAATACTGCTTTACCTACTATGTGGTCTTCTGGCACAAAACCCCAGAAACGTGAATCATCAGAGCCATGGCGGTTATCACCCATCATGAAGTAATAATCCTGTTTGAAGGTATAAGAGGTAATTGGTTTACCATCCAGAATAATCTGGCCATTTACATATTTTGCATCTTTATTACCATCAAAAGTAGTGATTACTCCTTTATATAGCGCAAGATTTCTTTCATCCAACTGAATTGTAACACCTTTTTTAGGAATGGTAATCGGGCCAAAATTATCTCTGTTGAATGGAAACAAACGTGAATTATAAGGGAAGGTATTGTATCTAATGTCAGTCGTATCACCTTTAGCCATTACCATTGGTGTAATGTTTTTTACAAAGTCAAGGCTTTTCATGTCCTTAACTGCTTTTTCAGTGGCTTTTACGTAATAAATGGTTTTATCAGTAATTCTTAGGTCTTGCTCAAACTCAGAAATATCGTATTTCTGGAATACTTTTTCATTTACCTGTGTATTGGCTTCAATGGCGTATTCCATTTGTAAGCCCGGAGGGTTTGCGAATACTTTATTGTTTACATATGCCTGACCAGCACGTAACTCTACTACATCGCCGGGGATACCAATACAACGTTTGATATAGTTTGTTCTTAAATCTACCGGATATTTATCAAAACCACCAAATTCATCTGGTCGTTCTGGGCAACCCGGATAATTGAACACGACTACATCGCCATTTTTAACATGAGTAAAGCCCGGTAATCTATATTGTGGTAGCTGAATCCAATCAAGGTAGGATGGAATATCCGTAAACCAGATTTTCTGATGTGTTAAAGGAAGTTGTAATATCGTCTTTGGTGTTCTGGTACCGTAGTGTAATTTACTTACAAAAAGAAAATCGTTAATTAAAAGACTTTTTTCCATTGAACCCGTCGGAATTGTATAGGCCTCTAAAAATAGCCAGCGAATCAGGGTTGCTGCAACTACTGCAAACAGCACTGAGTCAAACCACTCTCTTGTTGCCGATTTCTTTTTTACAGGTTTTTCTTCTGTTTTTTTTATTTCAACTTCTGCCATATATAATCACTCCTGAGTGGAGATTTTTTAATTTAATGATTATCGCTAGTAATATATTGTTATATATCGATTAAAATTAAGGTTAAAACCCTAACATATCCTGCATACCAAAGATTCCGGTTTTGCCATATATCCATTCGGCTGCAATTACAGCACCTAAAGCAAAGCCGTTACGGCTATGAGCAATATGCTTGATTTCAATCTGATCAACATCAGAAATATATTTAATCTCGTGAGTGCCGGGCACTTTGCCCTCTCTTGACGACCAGATGGGTACCTCGTTTTCAGAAGCATTCTGATTATTCACCCATTTGATTTTATTGCTCAAATTTTCAATGATGCCTTGTGCCAAAGTAATGGCGGTACCACTTGGCGCATCTCTCTTTTCGGTATGATGAATTTCGTTGGTCGATAACTTATATTCGTCCATATAAGGACTCATTAACTTCGCCAACGATTTGTTTAATTCGAAAAACAGATTTACGCCAATGCTATAATTTGAAGCATAGAAGAAAGCCCCTTCGTTTTCTAAACACAATTTCTCAATTTCTGATTTGTGCTGTAGCCAACCGGTAGTGCCTGATACAGTAGGCAGACCAAATTCCATACAGAATTTAAGATTACCATAGGCTGATTCGGGAGAGCTGAATTCTATCACCACATCAGTATTTTCAGAATTAATTGATAATAAATCTGTCCGGTTACTGATATCTATTTTGGCAGAAATTTCATGACCTCTCTGTAAAGCAATCTGTTCAATTACTTTACCCATTTTTCCATATCCTAGCAGAGCAATACGCATATAATAATTAAAGGTATTTTGTTCGTTTAAAATCTCAAAACAACTTTTGCCCCGATGGCATTGCCATAAGCAGTTGATTGAATACTTGGTTCAAATTTAAGCGAAATATCATCGCTCATATCAAATGTTTTTAAATGTGCTGATACATTGGCTTGTACTGCCTGTAATGTCCAACCTACTGCAAACATAATCACTGTTAAATCTCTATAACGTCTGAAACTCGTAACCGCCGGTTCTACCTGTGCTTGGGTAAAGGGCCCTAATGTTCTTCCGGTTTTTTTATTCCAGATACCCGAAATCTCCTCAATCATGATTTCCTTTTCAGTTCCACGTACAATTTCCTGCAAATAATGCTTGTAGTACCAGTATCTATCATTCGTAAACCAGAAAGTATAAACCCCGCCAGCAGCAGCAGCATAAACTATCGGTATTACCCAATATTCCTTGTTAGTTGCCTGTCCCCAGCCCGGAAGTACCAAAGAGCGGAGCAATGCTTTGCGGGCAGGATTCGCTTTTTTTGCTGAATCAACTTTGAAAGCCCTGCTAAGAAAATTTCCTCTTTTAGATGTATCCGGTTTTAAAAATTTGTTGAAAAGGCTAAGCTTTCTGGTAGAATCAATAACTATTTTCTTGATTGAGTCAGCCTTTACAGGGGTAATACTGAGCGTATCTGTTTTTTGAGCAAAAGAAATATTTGTAATCAGTAAAAGAAAAACCAACGTCCGACCCATATTCCGAAAATTTAATTGCGTATAAAGAGACAAAATTAGGTTCTTATACTTCTTCTTACAATTCTTTAACAATTTTTAAGCTCTTTTGATACCAGAATATTATTCCTGATTTACTTTGATTGAGTTTAGAATTCTGTCTAATTCATCTTTCGATGAGAAAGGAATTTTAATTTCTCCCTTATGTTTATCGTCAGCTTTTACCAATACTTTCGTACCAAAATAGCCCTGTAATCTGAATTGTAACGACGAAATTTCCTGCTTTATTGAAGTCTGGCGTTTCCCTGTGTTATCTTCCTGAATCAATAATGCCAAACGGCGTACCTCGTCTTCTATTTTACGAACCGACCAGTTTTCTTCAACTACTTTGCTGAAAAGTTTAATCTGTGTTTCGTGATTGTCAATATTAATCAGGGCACGTGCATGACCCATCGAAATCTCGTTGTCTCGAACGGCCGCCTGAATGACATCCGGTAATTTCAATAAACGAAGGTAATTATTGACAGTTGTACGGTTTTTACCAACTCTATCGCCCAGTTCTTCTTGCTTTAACTGGAATTCGCTTAATAAACGGTGATAACTCAGGGCAATTTCTATGGCATTCAGGTTTTCACGCTGAATATTTTCAATTAATGCCATTTCCAGCATCTGCTGATCGTCAGCCGTACGGATATAGGCAGGTATCTTGGTTAAACCTGCTAATTTGGAAGCTTGTAAACGACGTTCACCAGAGATTAATGTATATCTGCCAGGGCTTGATTCTTTAACGGTAATCGGTTGAATGATACCTAATACTTTAATCGATTCTGCTAATTCCTGCAATGCCTCCTGGTCAAAATGCGTACGGGGCTGATAAGGATTCGTTTCAACTGATTCTATGAGTACTTCGTGCATAGAACTGATTGCTTCTAAGCGACGTGGAATAGTTGGCGTCTCAGAAGGAGTACTGCCAGAGTCTGAAAGTAACGCACCTAAACCTCTGCCGAGCCCGGTCATCCCCTTTTTTTGGTTAGCTAATTTGGATTCCATATTTTTTTAATGTTAAATGGGCCTTTGTTACCTATCCTCCCATGTACATTTGTTATAATTCTTCGAATAAGCGTATCAGTTTTCAGATACTAATTTTCCATTTTTTATCAGAATCTCTCTTGCCAGATTCAGATAACTGATAGCTCCTTTACTATCGGCATCTTGGGCCAGTGCAGGAACTCCATAACTCGGCGACTCGGACAATCGGATATTTCTCGGTATCAGGGTCTGGAAAACCATATTCCTGAAGTGAGTTGTTACCTCATGCACAACCTGATTAGACAAACGCACCCGCAAATCATACATGGTTAGAAGAATACCTTCAATGGTCAAAGCAGGGTTTAAGCGCTGCTGAATGATTTTGATGGTGTTCAACAATTTACCCAATCCTTCGAGGGCGAAGTACTCGCATTGTACAGGCACAATAACCGAATCGGCAGCAGTAAGACTGTTAATGACAATTAACCCCAGAGACGGTGAACAATCAATGATGATAAAATCATACATATCTTTCACGTCCATCAATGATTCTTTCATCTTTTCTTCGCGCTTCGGGAGATTAATCATTTCGATTTCAGCTCCTACAAGGTCGATGTGAGAGGGTAATAAATCAAGGTTGGGAAAGTCAGTTTCAATGATAATGTCACGCGGACGAATATCATCGACCATACATTCATAAATGCTGTTTTCTACTTCTTTAGGGTTAAAGCCCAGACCAGAGGTAGCATTCGCTTGTGGGTCAGCATCAATGATAAGTGTACGAAATTCGAGCGCAGCTAAACTGGCTGCTAAATTTATGGTAGTGGTTGTTTTACCTACGCCTCCCTTTTGGTTGGCAATTGCTATTATTTTTCCCATTGCTTGTGGTTAGAGAAAATTACTGCTTCAAATATCAAACATTTAATGTTAAGAAACAATTAAATGTTCCACGAGGTGGAAAAAATGTTCCACGATGTGGATAATATATGGATAACCCCGCTTTTTAATTCTGTCAGATTTGTGTACTTCCCTGCAAGGGTATTATCTTTGCCCCATGCGATATTTATTAGAGTGTTCATATAAGGGTTCTGTATTTCATGGCTGGCAGGTGCAAGACAATGCGCCAAGTGTGCAAGGGCATATCGAGAGGGCTTTGTCAACTGTGCTAAGACAGGAAATGCAGATTGTAGGAAGTAGCCGGACTGATGCAGGTGTACATGCCTATCAGCAGTTTGCGCACTTTGATTTGACGGATCCTGTGAATAATCTGGAAAAGTTGGTGTACGCTTTGAATGGTATTTTGCCCAAAGATATTGCTATTCAAAAGATAAGAGTTGTTTCAGATGAATTTCATTCCAGATTTGATGCCACTCATCGGCGATATCTATATCGGATTTCGAAGCAGAAAACGCCTTTCTGGCAGGATTTTTCCTATTTTTACAGGGCGCCTCTAGATGTAGAGCCGATGAATGGGGCAGGAGAGATTCTGAAAAATCATATAGATTTTCAGTGTTTCAGTAAAGTACATACAGATGTTGCAACTTTTAATTGTCAGATTGAATTTGCTTATTGGGAACATCAGGAGCAGTTTCTGCTGTTTCATATCAAAGCTGATAGGTTTTTGAGAGGAATGGTAAGAGCCATTGTAGGGACCATGCTTGAGGTAGGTACTGGTAAATTAAGCTTATCAGGATTTGAAGATGTTATTTTATCAAAAAACCGTCAAAAGGCTGGAAGAGCTGTCCCGGCAGAGGGATTGACTTTGGTTGAAGTCGGGTATCCTGACTAAATAAACAAATATAAATATGAATATCGCAATTCAGAAAATTGCTTCAACAGAAGATTTAGAAGAAGTAAAGGTATTGTTTAGAGAATATGAAAAATTCCTTGGAGTAAGTTTGTGCTTTCAGAATTTTGAAGAAGAACTGGCTAAACTGCCTGCCAAATATGCAGAGCCAGAAGGGGCTATTTTTTTAGCAAAGGTAGATGGCAGAAGTGTGGGTTGTATAGCTTTATGGAAGCTGGAAGAAGGTGTTTGCGAAATGAAAAGATTGTATGTAAGGCCGGCCTTTCAGGGTTTAGGATTGGGGAAAAAGCTGGCGCAGGTGATTATGGAAGAAGCAAAAGAGAAAGGGTATAAAAAAATGAAATTAGACACACTTAGACGCCTGGAGTCTGCGAATCATTTATATAAATCCCTACAATTTACTGAAACCATTCCGTATAACTATAATCCGGAGGGCGATGTAGCATATTTTGAAAAAGACCTGATTTAATGGCAATTATAGGAAAAGATATAGAAGAAGCGATAACGCTTTTGAGCGATGGGGAGGTGATTGGTATTCCCACTGAAACCGTTTATGGTTTGGCAGGAAATGCTTTGAATGTGGATGCAGTGGCAAAAATCTTTGAAGTAAAAAACAGACCTTCGTTTGACCCACTCATTATTCATACCAATAGTATCGAACGTTTTACTGATTATATCAATGAAATGGATGAAAGGGTATACGCACTGGCAGAAAAATTTATGCCCGGACCATTGACGCTTTTGTTACCAAGAAAAGATATTATTCCAGATTTAGTAACTTCCGGGCTCGAAAATGTGGCTATACGTATTCCTCAACATCCCTTAACGTTGGAGCTATTAAGTAAACTGCCTTTTCCCGTAGCCGCCCCTAGTGCTAATCCGTTTGGGTACATTTCTCCGACTAGTGCTGTTCACGTCAATAATCAGTTAGGAAATAAAATCAATTATATTCTTGACGGAGGTGATTGTCAGATAGGTATTGAGTCGACAATTGTTGGGTTTATCGATGATCAAGCTGTGGTTTACCGCAAAGGTGGCCTGTCCATTGAAGATATTGAATCTGTAGTGGGTAAGGTAAAAGTAATTGAACATTCTTCTTCTAATCCTTTAGCACCCGGAATGCTCAAAAGCCATTATGCACCTAAGAAACAATTGATTCTTCTCAATCAAAACAAAGCTATTGATAGAAAGGAATCAAAAAATGGTTATTTAGGCTTTAATCGTTATCATGCTGATATTCCTGTTGAGAATCAACTATTGCTTTCTCCAAGTGGTGATTTCAGAGAGGCAGCTAAAAATCTCTTTGCCTACATGAGACTATTAGACTCAATGGATGTTGAGCTTATTTATACCGAACTGCTTCCGGAAAGAGATTTGGGCAGAGCCATTAATGATCGAATCAGAAGAGCCACGGTAAAGGAATAAGTATCAAACGATTATTAGTTATAATCTGTTACAATAAACTCAACTCTTCTGTTTTTCTGGCGGTTTTCTTCAGTATCATTTGCCGAAACTGGCTGTTCCTGTCCTCTGCCTTTATGGGTCAGACGATTAGGCGAAATCCCTTTATTGAATAAATAATTTGAAACGGCCTTTGCTCTTAATTCTGATAGATACAAGTTCATTCGAGGATCACCTACATTATCTGTATGTCCGACAATTTCGATACGCATTTTAGGGTATTTTTTCAGCAGACCAACCAGTCTGTCTAGTTCAGGATAAGATTGAGGTTTGATAACTGGCTGGCTTTGATCGAAAAATACATTCTCCAATTTTACAGGCATTCCGATAGAAACCCCTTTAAAATATTCGTCTGCAATTGACGACATCAAGGTTCTTTCAGGCTCTTTCTTCTCAGGTTCTTTGGGTGTTAAAACCGGAGGGGCAGGAGTTTCTTCTTTTTTGGCTACCGTCTTTTCCTCCACTTTAGGTTTTTCTTCTACTTTTGGAGGCGCCTGTACTATCTCTATTTTCTCCATCACTATGTCATGCTTATTTGCCACCACCATATCCTTCAAATCGATATTTTCTGAAAATGGCTTATAATTAGTGGCTTGGGCATTTAGAGAGTATTTCTTCTCAAGATTTTGAGGAGAAACGCCCTTTGCTTCATTATTGGTCACTACTATTGATTGGTTATTAGCATCAGTCAGTTTGATTTTTACATCCGGAATAGCTGTTCCGGTTTTTGAATCTATTGGATTGAAAATAAAATTATAACCCGTTTTCTTCAATTCAAGTGTAATAACATTGTTAACTGCTTTGGTCTGATTAACAGTTTCTTTATAAGGCGCATAACCTTCAGATATTACTTCAATTTCGTAATTTTTATCTGGAGTCAATTTAGCTTTGAATCTTGTTTTTTCAGGATTCATAGTGCCTTCAACTAGTGTAGTGCCAGTTCTCAATTTAAAATCAGACGGTAATATATTTTTGCTATAAAAATCAGTAACCATGAAGTAAATTTCGGCCGTAGGTACTTTTCTGATTTTCAAGTATAAAGTTTTATTGCTTTTTATAATAGGTGCTCTATAAGCCAGATAACCTGTTGTTTTTACTTCAGCAGTGTATTGTTCAGCTATCTTTAAATCGGCCAGCCACTCTGATTGTACGTTGGTGGTGGAGATTGTAATGGGTTCATTTTTAGCATTAAATATCCTGAGGTTTGCCCCTGCTACATTCTTGTCATTTTCTTCGTCGACTACTATTAATTTATATTGTTCAATCGATTTTTTTATCAATAAAATCTCCTGCACAAATTGATTTTTGGCAATTAATTCTTTCAAATCAATATTCTGTTTTGCCTGGTCGTAACCCTCTGATTCTACTTCAATAGAATATTCGGTATCAGGTGATAAGTTAGCAGAAAAACCCTCTTTTTCGATTTTACCCGCAATCGACTGCTTATTATTTAAATTAACGATGCGCATTCGGGTGCTTATAATATTGGCTTTGGTTTGCGCATCAATGATTTTGAAAAGAAAGCTATAGGTATCTTTTTGCAGCTCAAATTTTTTCATTAACGCACTAGGAATCCCTTTGTCAATGAGCGTCTGATCAAAAGCAATTGGTTCCGTTATTGTTTTATAGCCTTCTGCACTAACCTCAATGGTGGATTTTTTCTTAGGATTGAATTCGATTTTATAGGGCTCATTTTTAATAGATTGTCCGGTTAGGGTAGTTTCTTCCGGACGCAAAACTTTATAATTGGCTGTAATCGGCTCTTTTGTAATGGCATCCACCGCGATATATGAAGCTACCAGCGAAGCATTTTTTTGCAGACTGACACTGATAAATTTGCTAGAGTTTTTAGGAATATCCATGCGGGTACTCTGGTAGCCAGGTGCTTCTATTTCAATTTGATAGCTCTTTGAGCCATCCAGCATTGCCTTCCATTCTCCTGTCTTTGGGTTTATTTTTGCTTCTACTTCCTGTCTCGCTTCATCAAAAACTTTTACTTTGGCATTCGTAATTATCTGCTTGTCTTTTGCATCTGTAATCAGAAAAATAAACTCATCTAAAGCTGGCTCTAAAACTTCTTTAAAACTGGTTTTTCCGGCACCGAGATTTTCAAGGTTGAGAGGGATTCGTTTTGTGACATAGTTAGCCATACTGATTTCTACCTCATATTGGCCTTTTGTAGCTGGCTTGAACTGGACATCACTTACCAGAGTACCTTGAATAACCAAGGGGTCAGTACTTTTAAAATAAATCTTAAATGTAGCTGCCAGCCTTTTGCCTGAAGACTTATCGAAAGCTCCGAAAGTGTAGGTAGAGTCAAATTTCTTAGTCAGGTTGTCTAGAGCAAAAGCCGAACAAAGGTTGAATATTGTAAAAGCAATCAGTATTACTAAACTTCTCATAGGATATTGGAAAAGAGGTATACACCGCAAATTTCTAATTTTTTAAAATAATACAACGAAGAATCTGAAATGAATTGTCAATTTTTATAAAATTATGTTGTTTTGCGATAGGTTGTCATAGAATTGCGAAAGATAAAATTAAAATCTAATTCAGGACAAGATCATTATTGTATAACCACTTTCAAACAGTTTGATTATTCCAAATAAATGCCTAAATACTTTGAAAAGACAAGCTTAAGTCCGAAATTTATGGGATGTCCAAGTCTTGGGTTAATTAGGTTTTACAAAATAAACGTTTTATGCAATGCCTGAATTGGTAGAGACAGGGACTGGGCCGCAATGCCCTGTTTCTACGTTACGCACCATTAACGAGGGGTTTGTAAGAGATTTAAGAACGCTTACTTCTTGAATCCTAATCAATCCACGACTAGCCATCCACATAACAAATTCGCCATGCAAGAAGTGAAAATGAAAATCAGAATGGATAGAGCAGCTATAGGCTATACTTACCCAAAAGTAGTTTCGGAGTTTGTCAGAGTACAAGCCACTAAGGTAGGACTAGAAAAATTAGCCCTTATGGTGGGAACCTTTTTGCCTGAGAATAGCGATGATTATCATGTATCAGCTAATAAAATTGAAAGCTGAAAAAGGTAGTCAATACGGTGACTACCTTTTTCAGTGAACACATCTGTAACCATTAAGAACACGGAATATAGATATGATTCCACAGTATTTGAATTTTAAAAGTTAGAAAAGTTCTCTTGAATAATGGAAGAACAAGCAAAAAGCACCCTTTTAATCGATTTACAGTACTTACCTTGTATTCAGTTTTTCTCAACATTGCTTCATTTCGACGAAATTTTACTGGAAAGCAATGAGCATTATATGAAGCAAAGCTATCGGAATCGTTGCTATATTCTGGGGGCAAATAAGGTAGAAATGTTGATAGTGCCCGTATTGGATGGCAATAAAAAGATACTTGCAAAGGATATTCAGATAGATTATCAGCAAAGATGGCCCGAAATTCACTGGCGAACAATCAAAGCTGCCTATGGAAAATCGCCTTTTTTTGAATATTTCGGCGACGAATTTCAACAGATTCTGGAAAAGAAACCTCAGTTTCTTTGGGACTTTAACTATGCTTTACTGACAATTTGTCTGAAATTATTGCGATTAAATAAGACAATTCGTCTGACAGACATTTACGAAAAAGAGCCGGGAAATGGTGTTTTTGATGCCAGAGGGCTCATTAACCCCAAAAAAGAGGTTCAAACTGATAAGTACTATCTGCCAGTATCGTATCAACAAAACTTTGGCAGCGAATTTGTACCTAACCTCAGTATAATAGACTTGCTTTTTTGTAGGGGGAATCAATCTTTAGGAATTCTGAAGAAATCTTTTATAAAATGAACAGAGTTTGTTAATAAATCGTTATATTGCAAATGCAAGTGTTTTGCTTAAACTAATCATTGAAGCAACCAAAGCAATAGAACCATTGTAAAATTATTGAAATAATGGGAAATTGGATAAGCGAAATGATTAATCATTTTTCCCCTTACAATCTACTTAAATTAAATGGAGCCTAAATTTTCACAAAAAGTTAAAGACATCATCACCCTTGCCCGTGAAGAAGCACTTAGGCTTGGTCATGATTACATCGGAACCGAACACTTGATTCTGGGGATGATTAGAGACGGAGAAGGTATTGCTTTAAATCTTTTGAAAGGGGCTGGTGTATCGCTTGAGGAGTTGAGAATAACAATTGAACAAGCCACCAAAGGAACTGCTACCAATAATATCAAAAATTTGGCAAACATTCCGTTGACACGCCAATCTGAAAAAGTTTTAAAGATTACGCATTTGGAGGCTAAAATCTTCAAATCGCAACTCATAGGCACTGAGCATCTGCTGTTGGCTATTTTACGCGACGGAGATAACCTTGGTGGCCAGATTTTACAAAAATTCCACTTAAACTACGAACAGACGAAAGAGATGCTTGATTATCAATTGACCGGGCAGAAACCGGTAATGGAGCGTCCTGAAACTGATGATGATGACGAAAGAATTTTCGGCAGTGGTTCGGGTGGTTATCAACAAAGAAATGACCCGAAAAACCCTGAAAAATCTAAAACACCAGTATTAGATAATTTTGGACGTGACTTGACAAAACTGGCCGAAGTAGGCAAATTAGACCCGATTGTTGGACGTGAGAAAGAAATTGAGCGTGTTGCGCAGATTCTATCAAGACGTAAGAAGAATAACCCGATATTGATTGGTGAGCCCGGTGTAGGTAAAACTGCTATCGCAGAAGGTTTAGCTCTTCGCATCGTTCAGAAAAAAGTGTCTCGTATCTTATTTGGTAAAAGAGTTGTTACCCTTGATCTCGCGTCGTTGGTAGCAGGTACCAAATATCGTGGACAATTTGAAGAAAGAATGAAGGCCGTGATGAATGAGTTGGAGAAATCACCAGACGTAATTTTATTCATTGACGAGATACATACCATTGTAGGGGCAGGTGGAGCGAGCGGCTCTTTAGACGCTTCTAATATGTTCAAACCAGCGCTTGCCCGTGGTGACATCCAATGTATTGGTGCCACAACGCTTGATGAGTATCGCCAGTATATAGAAAAAGATGGAGCTTTGGCCCGTCGTTTCCAGATGGTAATGGTTGAAGCCACTTCTATCGAAGAAACCATCGAAATTCTGAACAATATTAAAGATAAATACGAGGATCATCACCACGTTAATTATACACCGGAAGCGCTGGAAGCCGCAGTAAAATTATCAGAAAGATATATTACTGACCGCTATTTACCAGATAAAGCGATTGACGTGTTAGACGAAGTGGGTGCTCGTGTGCATATCAATAATATTTCAGTACCACAAGATATTCTCTTCCTTGAAGAACAGGTTGAGTTGATTAAAAAAGAGAAAAATCAGGTTGTGAAGAGCCAACGCTACGAAGAAGCAGCACAACTACGCGATCGTGAGAAAAAACTTTTGGAACAACTAGACCGTGCGAAAATTGCATGGGAAGAAGAAGCTAAAACTAAACGCTATAATGTAACTGAAGACAATGTAGCTGATGTAGTAGCGATGATGACCGGCATCCCTGTGAAGCGTGTGAATATGAATGAGGGCGAGAAAATCCTTAAAATGGGAGACGCTTTGCGTGGAAGAATTATTGGTCAGGACCCAGCCGTTGAGAAATTAGTAAAATCGATTCAGCGTACACGTGTAGGTTTGAAAGATCCTAAAAAACCAATTGGTTCGTTTATTTTCTTAGGCCCTACCGGTGTTGGTAAAACCGAGCTTGCTAAAACATTGGCTGAATATCTTTTCGATAAAGAAGATGCACTGGTAAGAATCGACATGAGTGAGTATATGGAGAAATTCAGTATCTCTCGCTTGGTCGGAGCGCCTCCAGGATACGTTGGTTATGAAGAAGGTGGTCAGTTGACAGAGAAAATCCGTAGAAAACCATATTCTGTTGTATTATTGGATGAGATTGAAAAAGCTCACCCGGATGTATACAATATCCTTTTACAAGTATTGGACGACGGTGTTTTGACTGATAGCTTAGGTCGTAAAGTGGATTTCCGTAATACAATCATCATCATGACTTCAAACATCGGAGTTCGTGACTTGAAAGATTTTGGTTCGGGAATTGGTTTTGCTACTAAGGCACGTACTGATAATCAGGACGAAATGGTGAAAAGTACTATTCAGAATGCGTTGAAAAAGACTTTCTCACCTGAATTCCTGAATCGTCTGGATGATGTGATTGTGTTTAATTCTTTGAGCCGTGAAGATATCCATAAGATTATCGAAATTGCCTTGAAGCGTTTAACATCCCGCATTACCAATATTGGTTATGAAATTCAATTGACCGAAAAAGCCAAAGATTTCCTAGCTGAAAAAGGATATGACCAACAATATGGTGCAAGACCTTTGAATCGTGCTATTCAGAAATATGTGGAAGACCCATTAGCAGAGGAGATTCTGAAAGGTGAAATGAAAGAAGGAGATACTATATTGGTTGATTATAGTGGAGAAGGTGAATCGCTTGGTTTCACAACAGTGAAGAAACAAGCGGAGATTGAAGAACAATAAAAATTTCTTGAAAATTTGAGTTTCTTGGTAAATAAACAACAAAGGCACGGCTTTTAGCTGTGCTTTTGTTATTTTTGCACCTATGATTCTCGACTACCTCAAATATCTTTTTCTCGCGAAAAACGAGCATAGCCTGCATTCCCCCTTTTTGTTTGAGTTTTATCTCAAAGTTCTGAAGAATTCAACGGTTGAAAGTGATTTTCAGGAGATTGAAGAATTAAGAAGAAAAATGCTATCTGATGAACGAGAGATTGAAATTACAGATTTAGGCGCAGGTTCAAAATTGAACCAATCCAACAAAAGAAAGATAAAGGACATTGCCAGAAACTCGCAGAAACCTGCCAAACTAGCTCAATTGTTTTATCGTATTATTAAATATTACAATTACCAGACTATTCTTGATTTAGGTACTTCCTTGGGTGTTACAACTGCCTATTTAGCTAAGGCTAATCCACAAAGTAAAGTGTATACTTTTGAAGGTTGCCCCAATACAGCTCAGATGGCAGAAGAAAACTTTAAAGAATTAGGAATAAGAAATACAGATATTATAGTTGGAGATTTGAATAATACTTTACAAACTCAATTAAGAAATATAGATAAAATTGATTTGGCATTCTTTGATGCTAACCACCGTTATGAGCCAACGGTTGATTATTTTGAGAAATGCTTGAATAGAGTCCATGAAGATACTTGTTTTATTTTTGATGATATCTATTGGTCTGATGGAATGAAAAAGGCCTGGGCGTATATTCAGAATCATCCGCAAGTTAGTGTTTCGATTGATATTTTCTGGGTAGGTATTGTATTCTTTAGAAAAAAGCAGCCTAAGCAGCATTTTGTTCTCAGGTTTTAATTTATGTGTTACTATACGTATTTAGTAGACAAAGCAAACTAAAACGTTTTTTTCGATGTTAGATTAAAATAGAAAAGATAAAGCCACGATGTTAGATATTCAAAAAATAAGAGCAGACTTCCCGATTCTTGATGAAAAGATAAATGGTAAAGATTTGGTGTATTTTGATAATGCCGCTACTACACAAAAACCTTTGCCTGTGTTGAATGCTTTAGCTAATTACTATGGTCATTACAATGCCAATATCCACCGGGGAATACACCATTTAGCTGAAAAAGCTACTTCTGCTTTCGAGGCTTCCCGTAAAACCATACAGAAATTTCTAAATGCCAAACATGCAGAGGAAATCATTTTTACGTATGGAACAACTGATGGTATCAATCTGGTTGCACAAACCTATGGCCGTGCATTTCTGAATATCGGTGATGAAATTATCATCAGCACAATGGAGCACCACTCTAATATTGTGCCCTGGCAGATGCTTTGTGAGCAGAATGGTTGTATTTTAAGAGTGATTCCGATTAACGACAATGGCGAATTGATTTTGGAAGAGTATGAGAAAATGTTGTCGGAAAAAACTAAATTTGTATCGGTTGTTCACGTATCAAATGCACTTGGTACTATCAATCCGGTAAAATATATCATCGAGAAAGCGCATGAAGTAGGGGCGAAGGTATTGATTGATGGCGCACAGGCTACTTCTCACCTAGATATCGATGTGCAGGATTTAGATACAGACTTCTATGTATTTTCAGCGCACAAGTTATATGGTCCGACAGGGATGGGGGCTTTATATGGTAAAAAGGAAATATTGGAAGCTATGCCACCTTATCGTGGTGGTGGAGAAATGATTAAAGAAGTGACGTTTGAGAAAACTACTTATAACGAACTTCCTTATAAATTTGAAGCAGGCACACCAAACATTGCCGACGTAATTGCTGTAAAAACAGCGATTGAATATATTGAAGAATTGGGTAAGGAAAACGTAGCGGCGTATGAAAATGAGTTGTTGGCTTATGCTACCGAACAATTATCAAAGATTGAAGGTTTAAAAATTATAGGTCAGGCAAAAGAAAAAGTTTCTGTAATTTCGTTTATAATTGACGGTATTCATCCACAGGATATTGGGGTGATACTTGACCAACAAGGGATAGCTGTTCGTACGGGGCATCATTGTACACAACCATTGATGAAACGATTCGGAATTCCCGGAACTTCAAGAGCCTCATTTGCTGTTTATAATACCAAAGAAGAGATTGATAAACTTGTGAAGGGTATTGAGAAAGTGAAGAAAATGGTACTTTAATTCATTCAAAAAAGCATGACAATAAACGAATTACAGGATGAACTCATAGAGGAGTTTGAACTTTTTGATGATTGGGAAGGGAAATATGAGTACATCATTGATTTAGGTAAGAAACTGCCAAAACTTGCCGATGAATATAAAACCGAAGACAACATCATTAAAGGTTGCCAATCAATTGTTTGGTTGAATGCCTATATGAAAGATGACAAGTTGTTTTTTGAGGCAGACAGCGAAGCTATTATAGTAAAAGGTCTGGTAAGTATGTTATTGAAAGTATTATCAGGACATACACCTGAAGAAATATTACATGCAGATTTATATTTCATTGAAAGGGCAGGTTTAACTAGCCATCTGGCTCAAACCCGATCAAATGGATTGGCGTCAATGGTGAAACAAATGAAAGCCTATGCGGTAGCTTTTCAGGCAATTGAAGAAAATAAATAATCTTTTCAGATGAACGAACAAGAATTAAAAGATAAAGTAGTAGAAGCGCTTAAAACCGTATATGACCCTGAGATTCCGGTTGATGTATATGAATTGGGTCTGATATACGATATTAAGATTTTTCCGGTAAACAATGTTTATCTATTAATGACACTTACCTCGCCTTCCTGCCCATCAGCCGAATCTATTCCGGTTGAAATTGAGCAGAAAGTAAAAGAAATTGAAGGTGTAAGTGATGTAAGTGTAGAGCTGACTTTTGATCCACCATATTCAACTGAAATGATGTCAGAAGTTGCTAAATTAGAATTGGGTTTTATGTAACAAACAATATACCTGAGTAACAGATTTATATTTATTATTTTTGGTGACTCAGCTTTTCATGTATTTCTTAACAAAATAATATTATGTATCCTCCTCATTTAGTAGCACCAATGAAGGCCGAATTGGTAAATGTTGGCTTTCAAGAACTATTGACTCCTGCAGATGTTGATAATTTCATCGAAAATCAAAAAGGTACTTCATTAGTAGTTATCAATTCAGTATGTGGTTGTGCTGCAGGTACTTGCCGTCCGGGTGTAAGATTAGCCTTACAACGTTCGGAAGCAAAACCTGAGCATCTGGTAACAGTTTTTGCAGGTGTTGATACTGACGCAACTCAACAATTACGCTCTTACATTCCTTTCCCTCCATCATCTCCGGCTATCGCTATTTTTAAAGATGGAGAGATCGCACATTTCATTGAAAGACACCACATTGAAGGTCGTTCGGCAGAAATGATTGCTACACACCTAGTAGCAGCATTTGAAGAAATCTGTGCAGAAGCATAAGTACAAATAATTCTTATAAAATAAAAGTCTCCCATTACCAGTAGTGGATTAGTGGGAGACTTTTGTATTTCTGAAAAGCCAATAAACTTAGAAGTTTGGTTTCAATAAATACTTCGCATAGAAATCATCAATCACCTTTACTGCATCTTCTGCAGTATCTACCAGTTTGATTAACTTCAAATCTTCCGGATTAATATTATTCGCACTTTCACACATCGTATTCTGAACCCAGTCTAATAATCCTTTCCAATATTCTGTTCCGACCATTACAATCGGGAAACGCGCAATTTTCTTGGTTTGTATCAATGTCAAGGCTTCAAATAATTCGTCCAATGTACCAAAGCCACCGGGCATAATAATAAACCCCTGTGAGTATTTCATAAAGCACACTTTGCGTGCAAAGAAATAATCGAAGTTGATACTTTTATCTGGGTCAACATATTGGTTTGGGACTTGTTCAAATGGTAATTTGATATTTAAGCCAATCGATTTACCACCGTTTTTACTGGCGCCTTTATTTCCGGCTTCCATAATTCCTGGGCCACCGCCGGTTATTACACCATAACCGTTTTTCACTAATCGGGCTGCAATATCAACAGACATTTCGTAGTATTTATGGTCTGGCTTGGTTCTGGCAGAGCCGTAGATTGTTACAGAGGGGCCAATTTTTGCTAATCTATCAAAGCCATCTACAAATTCGGCAACCGTTTTTAGTATTTGCCATGAATCCTGGCTGTGTATCTCGTTCCATCCTTTTTCAACAAATGCTTCGCGGATTAGTAGGTCGTCATTTGATTCAGTTTCCTTTTCGCTCATAGTAATAATAATAGAATGTTGTTGTACAAAATAACGATTCTTCTCTGAAAATTTCAGGAGAATCGGATTAAGAAAACGTATATTTGCAAAAAAAAGTTTGAACCAACAAATATATATCAATGAAAGTTGCAATAGCAGGAGATCACGCAGGATTTGAATACAAAAAGGTAATTTTGCAGTGGCTCCAAAGTCAGAATTTTGAAACCGCAGATTTTGGTCCCTATACTTCTGAATCAATGGATTATCCTGATACTACACACCCATTAGCTAGTGCAGTTGAAAAAGGAGAGTATGAGTATGGTATTCTGATATGTGGAACAGGTAATGGTGTATGTATGACAGCTAACCATCACCAAGGTATCAGAGCCGGATTAGTATGGAATCTGGATGTGGCTGCCTTGATTCGTGAGCATAACAATGCTAATATCATTTGTTTACCAGCCCGATTTATTGATGTGGAGCTAGCGCTAGAATGTGTAAAAACATTTTTGAATACACCTTTTGAAGGTGGGAGACACGCACGCAGAGCAGATAAAATAGCTTGTTAAAATAAAAAGGAACCTGTTTGTGTTCAAACGATGAATCAAACAGGTTCTTAAATTATAACATCTTTTAGTATTTCCGCTGATAAATTCCCTTGATATTAGTAGTTCTATAATCTACTGCTAAGGCTGGAATACGTTGGAAAATTTTAGGAACTACGTTCTGCTTATCAATAATAATGGTAGGAGGATCTTTCTTGAAATTATCAAATATATTAATGATACTCTCGTAGTTATCCGGGTTCTCTAAATCGATTTTTGATAAATCCCAATTCAGATAACAGGTCGCCGATTTTCCTAATTTATACTCATCAATCCTTTCTCCAATTACCAGCATTTTTTGTCCTTTCATTAGTTCAGGTAACGACTTTGGCTTAATTCTCATATCTGACAATTGCTCAAAGCCTTTGCCTAAAACAGGTGTTACTCCCTGGTATTGCATGAGCACAATCCCTATAAAAACAATCATGAATGTTAACTCTGGGAAGAAGGCACCTCTGAAATGCAAAAAGAAACCTGTAACAAAAAAAGCAAAACATGGCACAAAAATAATGAATTGCATCGGTGCCACATTTGGGGATAAGAATAAAGCCAATAGAGCCACAACAGCCCATATCAACATGATTTGTTGTGTACGTTGCTGATAGCTATTATAACGGGATGCTTGAGTTTGGCGAAGAAAACCAAGAAATGCCAGAATAGTTGGAATTGTAATTGCCAATAAAGCACTCTTAAAATCCTCAAGACTATATTGTTTAATTTTGAATATACCGTTAAACCAGTTATACTTAAATTCTTCGATACTATCGTTAAAATAAAAATACAATGTCACTAAAAACAGAGGTATAGCGAAACCAAGCATAGCCAAGAAGTGTTGTCTTAAATTAGCATTGGTAAAGAATAAAAGACAAGCTGTGCTCCAAAGAATGAAAACCATAGAAGGTTGATGAAACAAAACTGCGATACCTATATAGAGCCCGATTTCAAAAACTTCATCAGATACCCCTTCGCGTCTTTCCATTTGCTTTACAATCTTGTTGAAAGCAAAAAGAAGGAAAGTAGTAGCCAGTAAAACCGGAGAAAGTTTGCTCATATCAAACGACAAACTCATCAATAAGACATAAACTAAACCCGGAGCATAGTTTTTTTCAAGATAAGTCTGGCGGGTGTTACAGGTAAAAGTAAAATAGAGTGCCTGAAAATAGACAATCAGAATGGCGATGAACTCGTATGCGAACTGAACACGGCCAAACGATAAGTCGATTAACCAATAAATAAAAGCAGATAGAGGTCCGACGTTAGTCCAGAGTTCTTTATAAAGAAAACTTCCGTCGCGGATTTTTTCTCCAACTAACATCCATTCTAGTTCCGGCAATAAAATAGGGAGTTTGTCACCCAGGAAAGGTAATTTTAAAATGATTACCAGCAACAACAATGACAAGATATGGAAAAGTGTATTGAATCTGAAAAACGTTAGCAAGGCTGTACTGTTTATGTATTTTCTGCAAAGTTATGAAAAAATCAGGCAGTGCAGCTTAAAAAGATAGATTTACAAGACAAAACATAATTTTTAAACCGATTATTAATCAATAAACCGGAAATAGTACGGATATTTGTGTATTATTTAGTGAATTTGAACACAATGGAATCGAAAAGACAAAGACAAGTAGCGAAACAAATTCAGAAAGATTTGGGAGAGATTTTTCAGAGAGAAATGAAACAGGTATTCGATAAAGCTTTCGTTACAATTACTGATGTAAAAACCACACCTGACCTGGCTATTGCCAGAGTTTATCTGAGCTTTTTAATGACAAAAGATAAAGAGGGTTTGCTGGAAGCTATACGCGAACATACCAAAACTATCAGAAATCATTTGGCGGCCCGAGTTCGCCATCAGTTAAGAATCGTGCCTGACTTACAGTTTTATATAGATGATACGGCAGAATATGCGCAAAAAATAGAAGACCTTTTTGCTGGTATTGTTATCCCTCCGGCTCCTGCTGAAGAAGACGAAGAATAAATAAATCATCTAGATAACTCTCAAATTTCAGCATCTTGAATTTATCCTTTTTAATAGCCAGACGTTATTTCTTATCCCGAAAGAAAAAGAGTTTTATCAACTTTATTTCTTTTATGTCAATGCTAGGCATTGGTATCGGCACAATGGCAACCATAGGAGTTCTATCCGTTTTTAATGGATTAGAGGATTTAAACCGGAGTATTTTCAAATCATTTGACCCTGATATTAAAATATCAGCTGTTGAGGGAAAAACCTTTACCATTGAAAAGGATAAATTATCCAAGCTTAAGCAGATAAAAGGAATTGACTATGTAACGGAGGTAATTCAGGATAATGCTTTGGTGATGTATGAAGAGGGCAAAATGGTAGTCACTCTGAAAGGAGTTGATAGTACTTTTCAGAAAAACAGCCGTTTGAAAGGTTCCTTGGTAGAAGGGAGTTTTGTTCTGCATAAAGAAGATGTTGATTATGCCTTTATTGGTGGGAATGTGTATGGAGCCTTAAATATCTCAATAGATAATATATTAGAGCCGCTCGAAATCTGGTATCCTAAAAATCAGAAAAAACTCTCCTTGATTCCTGAAAACAATATCAATAAAAGGGTTATAAATATTTCAGGAGTATATGCTTTAGAACAGTTTCATGATGATTTTGTATATGTGCCGCTTTCGGTGGCTCAGGAGCTAACAGAGTATGGTACCAAACGAACTGCTCTGGAAGTACAACTGAAGCCTAAAGCTGATGCCGATAAAATTCAGAATGAGGTAAAAAACATATTTGGTAAGCAATTTCTGGTACAGAATCAGGACGAGCAAAATGCTAACTTATTCAGAGCAATAAAAATCGAAAAATTGTTTATCTTTATAGCATTAATATTTATTATCGGAGTGGCCTCGTTCAATATTTTCTTCTCATTGACCATGTTAGTGATTGACAAGAAAGAAGAAGTGAGAACTTTATATGCGATGGGTGCTGATGATTCGTTAATAAAAAGAATATTCTTTAGTGAGGGTGCCATTATCTCTTTTATTGGTACAGGTGTAGGTCTAATACTGGGCTTATTGTTCTGTCTGACACAAGAACAATTTGGTTGGCTTGGCATGGGTATGGATAGCGCTGTTGTAGATGCCTATCCGGTAAAGATAAACCCGATGGATTTTCTGATAACTGCTGTCGCTGTTGTGGTTATTACACTTCTGGTGTCATATTTCCCTGCTAAACGGGCCACTAATGAATATTGACTTAGTTTCTCAATTTGACAAAAATACAAATGAATCTGCTCTTAAAAATTATCTCTTTAGCTTTTGTTTTTACCCAGAGTTTTGGTCAAACTGCCAGTCTGAATATGCAGTCAAAAAAATGGATACTGCTGACAAACCGAGTTGAAAAGAATGATATTCATCTGGCCTCCTATAGCCCTTCTAAGCTGAAAGCTGACACTTTTGTCATACGTTTTGGTCCGGGAGGAAAAATTGAATACGACTACGAAACTAGCCCTAATGCACAGCCAGGTGGTAGAACAGAATTTCTTGACATAGATACCAAAGCATCTTCATGGGAGTACAATCCTAAAGCCAATGTAATGACACTGACTTTGAAAGGTGGTTATAAAAGCCTGGATGATTTTAATTTCAAAAGAGAGTATACTATTGAGTCAACAACTGGTGGTTACGTATTGAAGAGAATCTCAGAGCAAGTAGCTCAAAATCTGAAAGCTCAAGCGACTCAGACTGAAACTGCTAAAGGTTTAGTAAAAGAAACTTCTACTAGACCTGTTGAGATTATCAGACCAGTGTTAGTAACCGAAGTAAAAGAAGAGGTTAAGACCGCAGTAGCAGAGGTTAAAGAAATAACCAAAGAGGAAATTGAAGCAGCAAAATTTGCTGAGACCATTGCAAAGACTAAAGTTCTATTATCAGATTCCAAACGTTGGATTTTGCTGACTAATAAAATTATGAAGAATACTATTAAATTTACTTCATACGATAAATCTAAGTTCAGAATCAATACATTGATATTGACTTTCGCCAATAATGGAAAAATAGAATATGATTATCAGATGGACCCAACCTTGGAATTTTGTGCCGGTATTGATTTCCTTGATATTGATACAGACGAATCTGCCTGGTCATTTGATGAGTCAAGCAATATTTTGACCTTAACTATCAAGGGTGGGTATGCTAGTCTGGATGATTTTAAGTTTAAAAGAGATTATAAAGTTGAACAAACAGACGATGAATATGTTTTGCATAAAATAAAGGAACATTATTTTATCGATCTGAAAAAACAGAACCAGAAAAAGAAAGCGGAGTAGGAGGTTCACAATAAAAATGCTGAACTGTTACTTCTCTACCAAATTCCATTACTAATGCGTTTATTAAGTCCACTGATATTGATATGCTTTGCTTTTAGTTCTTGGGCACAAGAAGTAACTCATATTGCTCCAACACAAGGGAAATATAATCCAGAACGTACCAAAAAGAATGACCTCATTCATACCAAATTGGAATTGCGACCAAATTGGGCAAGGCAGCACATGGTTGGTACGGCTACTATTACTTTTAAACCGCATTTTTATCCACAAAGTACACTTGAACTAGATGCGAAAGGCTTTGATGTGCAAATGGTTAGAATGAAAGGCCAGGAGTTGAAGTTTGAGTATGATAACCGTCTGCTAAAAATAAATTTAGGTAAAACACTTACCCGAAATGATTCTGCTCAGGTTCAGATAAGTTATATAGCAAAACCTAATGAATTGCCTTTAGGTGGAAGCGAAGCCATTACCGCCGATAAGGGACTCTATTTTATCAATGCTGATGGCAAAGACTCGGATAAGCCTAGACAAATCTGGACACAAGGTGAAACCGAGGCCAACTCTTGTTGGTTCCCAACTATTGATACTCCGAATCAAAAAACAACCCTTGAAATCTACATTACTTTAGATAAAGCATCAACTGATGCTAAATATCTGACTTTATCTAATGGGAAATTAATCTCTTCTAAGGTTAACAGTGATGGAACCAGAACCGATTATTGGAAGCAAGATAAACCGGCTGCGCCCTATCTTACCATGATAGCTGTTGGAGATTTCAAAAAAGTAGTCGATCCTAATTATAAGAATTTTGAAGTAAGCTATTATGTAGAGCCGAAATTTGAAAAATATGCGATGAATATATTCGGGCGTACACCCGAAATGATTAGCTATTTTGAAAACATATTAGGTGTAAAATATCAATGGGATAAGTATTCACAAATTGCTGTAAGAGAATATGTATCAGGTGCCATGGAAAATACTACGGCTACTGTTCATGGCGATTTTGTGCAGAAAGACAATCACCAGCTGATAGACGATAATGATGATGGGGTAATAGCTCATGAACTATTTCATCATTGGTTTGGTGATTTAGTAACGGCAGAATCCTGGTCTAATTTACCCTTGAATGAATCTTTTGCCAATTATTCAGAATATCTTTGGACTGCTCATAAATATGGGCAAGATGAAGCCGATTTAGTAGCCTATATCGCTTTCAACCAATATTTCAGCGAAGCGCAAGAAAAACAAGAGCCATTAATCCGCTATAGATATAATGATAAAGAAGATATGTTTGATTCTCATTCTTATGCAAAGGGCGGAAGAATCTTACATTTATTAAGAAAACAAGTGGGAGACGAAGCATTCTTTGCTGCTTTAAAATTATATCTGACACAGAACGCCTTTAAAACCGGAGAAATTGAACAATTAAGATTAGCGTTTGAGTCAGTAACTGGAGAAGACTTACATTGGTTTTTTGACCAATGGTTTATAAAACCTGGTCACCCTGATTTACAGGTTACGCAAGAGTATGCAGGAGGTAAGTTGAAACTAACAGTTAATCAGATTCAGGATACTACTTATTCTCCTATTTATCGTTTGCCAATTCAAATAGAAATTTGGTCAAATAATGAAAAAACTAAGCACAATATTCTCGTTGACAAGGCCATAAATACTTTTGAATGGAATCTGGCATCTGCTCCTCAAATGGTTTATCTTGATCCTGAAAATACTTTGGTAGGTCGAGTTTTATTCCAGAAAACCAAAGAGGACTATATCTATCAGTATTATCATGCTGAACGAGTGCCTGCTCGTTTGAATGCACTTGAAATTCTAACTTATGTGCCTGATGGAGATAGTACAGTGGTTAGCCCGGCTTTAGATAAGGCCATTCGAAAGGTTCTGATAGATGCCACAAAAGATAAATTCTGGCGTGTCAGACAATTGGCTGTTCAGAAATTGTATGACTATGATGGAGACGATTTTCTGGAAGTGGAAAAGGCCTTGCAAAGTCGTGTACAAAGTGATGAACGTTCGTATGTAAGAGCAGATGCAATCATTGCCATGAAAGGCTTTCAGAATTCACAGAATGATAAATTATTCCGTCAAGCATTAAACGATACTTCTTATACAGTTCAGGCCGCTGCCCTTGAAGCTATTCTGGCAAGTCGTCCTTCTGATGCGGCCGAATTAGCTAAGAAATACGAATCATCTTTCAATACAACCATTTTCTCTGCAGTAGCCAACTACTTTGCAGAAGAAGCCGCTCCAGAAAGATTTGACTGGTTTTTGCAACATCTTAGCCAAATGAGTGGAGGTGATTTATATCAGGTCTTGGGAATTTTTGGTACTTATCTGGTAAAATCAACACCAGAAACTCAACTCAAAAGTTTGCCTTTATTAAAGAAGATTACTACCAAAGATACCCAATGGTATGTAAGGTTTGCAGGCTTACAAACACTTGCCTTATTAAATGATTTAAAAGAAGCAAAAGCTCTTATAAAGGAAGCATTTGCCACAGAAAAAGACCCGCGCTTGCAGAAAATCTATCAGCAATATAAAGACCAGTAAATCTTAAAATATAAAATTAATACCAGCATTGCACAGCTCCTGATATGAATAGAAACCTGAAAGATGGCTTGAATTTTTTCTCTAAAGTAACTCCTGCCCGTGCATGGAATGCTTTAAAGAATGTATCAAGTTACTTGGAGTCGAAAATGACTGGAAAACCTGTTCACCGCGGCTTGCCTATTGCCATTTCTATCGAGCCTACAACCTCCTGTAATCTTCGTTGCCCTGAGTGCCCAAGTGGATTGAGAAGTTTTACACGCCCGATTGGAATGTTAGAAGAGCAACTTTTTAAAGAAACCATAGATGAGCTTTCCAAAACCTTATTGTACCTTACATTCTATTTTCAAGGGGAACCATACTTGCATCCAAAGTTTTTAGAATTAGTTAAATACGCTTCACAAAAAGGTATTTATACTGCTACTTCAACCAATGCGCATTATCTAAGTGATGCCAATGCTAAACGAACAGTAGAGTCTGGCTTAGATAGAATGATTATTTCGATTGATGGCACTACGCAGGATGTGTATCAACAATACAGAGTAGGAGGAAGCCTATCGAAAGTAATAGAAGGTGCTAAGAATATCATTAAATGGAAGCAAGAACTAAAATCTTCTACACCCCATGTGATTTTCCAGTTTCTGGTGGTAAAACCTAATGAACACCAAATGGAAGAGGCTAAAAAACTGACAACAGAAATTGGCGTTGATGAAATAGCTTTTAAGACTGCTCAGATTTATCATTATGAAAATGGCTCAGACCTTATACCTACTATAGATAAATATGCCCGTTATACACAACAGCCCGATGGTACGTATAAAATCAAAAACAAATTGCTTGACCATTGTTGGAAAATGTGGCACTCTTGCGTCATAACCTGGGATGGCTTAGTTGTGCCTTGCTGTTTTGATAAAGACGGTGAATACCGCTTGGGCGACTTGAAAAGAGACTCCTTTGAAACCCTTTGGCATAGCCAACCTTACCGTGATTTCCGTCAATCATTAGTTCGTTCACGTTCTGAAATTGAAATGTGTAAAAATTGCACAGAGGGAACTAAGGTCTGGGGTTGATATTTCAACATTCATTTTATAGATTTGCCATTCTGTTTATTTTTTAACCAACCGAACCTCTATGAATATAGTAGTAAGAATTAAATTAATGGTCATGATGTTCCTGATGTTTGTTACATGGGGTTCATGGTATGGCCAGATGGGTAAATATCTTTTTACAACCCTTAATGCCTCTGGCGACCAGATTGGTCTGGCATATGCTACTTTCTCAATTGCTTCTATTGTTGCTCCGTTTTTTATGGGTATGATTGCAGACCGTTTTTTCTCTGCACAAAAAGTAATGGGTGTGTTGAATTTATTAGGAGCAGGAATTCTTTATTTTCTAATTCAGGAAACAAATCCGGATAGATTTTTCTGGTACATTCTGGCTTATACGTTAACGTTTGCACCAAACCTTGCGCTATCAAGCTCAATTGCCATGAAACAGATGAAAAATCCTGAAAAGGAATTTCCCCCTATCAGAGTTTTGGGTACTATTGCTTGGATTGTGGTTACGAATGTTATCGGTATCTATGGAGCAGGTGATAAAGTAACTATCTTCCAGATTGCCATGTTCACATCGATTGTTTGGGGTGTTTTTGCATTTACCTTGCCTGATACACCGCCAAAAGCGACTACATCAACTTCATTTGCACAGATTTTAGGAACAGATGCATTTGTACTTTTCAAAGATCGTTCATTCCTGATTTTCTTCATTAGTTCAATATTGGTTTGTATTCCGCTTTCATTCTATTATGCACATGCGAATTTATCTTTGACAGAGTCTAATATGACTAATGTGGAGAATAAAATGTCTTTAGGTCAAGTATCAGAAGTATTATTCATGCTGTTAATTCCTATTGCTCTTACTCGTTTTGGCATCAAGAAAATGTTGATTGTTGGCTTAATCGCCTGGATTATCCGTTTTGTTTGCTTTGGTTATGGTGATGGCATTTCATCTGAATGGGTACTTTATTTAGCAATTGTCTTACATGGTGTTTGTTATGACTTCTTCTTCGTAACAGGACAAATTTATACTGATAACAAGGCTGGCGACAAAATCAAAAGCTCGGCACAAGGACTTATTACATTGGCAACTTATGGTGTGGGTATGGGTATTGGTTCAGTGTTATCAGGAAGAGTATTAGATTTATATACTACTACTGATGAGGCGGGTAAAATTGTTCACAACTGGCAAGGTGTATGGATGATTCCAGCAGGTATTGCTGCTGTGGTATTGGTACTTTTTGTCCTGGTTTTTAAAGATAATACCAGACAAGAGAAAGTTAAATTATAATAGTATCTGATGATTTCCTTATGGCATTAAATTCATAAGGAAATCATTCTTTTATCTGTATGAAGCATTTTTTCTTCTCTTTGGTTTTACTACTTGTCTGTTCTTCCTGCGCCACAATTAATTCACTAGATGACATGAACTGCAAATTGTCGAAAGACAAGAGAAAGAATATTATCGGCAAATGGAAAGTGACAAGCAATAATAAGAAATTCATCTGGCGATTTTATAGTGACAATACCACTGCAACTATAGAGAATACCTATCTGACACAGATTTTTAATGAACCGGTCTTTATTAATAAGTGGGAAAATGAAAAGATAGATACGCTGAAGATATTCTTTGATAATGGCAAACCGAGCAAAGTTGCCTATGGTCCAATTGAGTACCAGATTTTATCGAATCAATGCAGAATCATCGTAATGGTAAATACCAAAACAAGTGATACTCTTACCTTAAAGAGGCAGCAATACTTCTATCAGTAAATTACTCCTTAAATTTAAGCGCCTCAACTACTCGCAGTCTGGATACCACCAAGGTAGGAATAGTAATAACTGCTAATATTAATAGTATGGTAGCGATGTTAAGCAATACTATAATTAGCCAATCCCATTCAATAGGTACATAGCTGATATAATAATTCTCAGGATCAAGGGGAATTACTTTGAGGTAATACTGAATTAATCCTAATCCTATACCAATCAGGTTGCCGTATGCGATTCCTTTCAGAATAATATTCAATCCATTAAATACGAATATTTTACGAATCTGGGTATTATCCGAGCCAAGCGCTTTCAACATCCCAATCATCGGCGTTCGCTCCATCATCATCACTAATAAGACCGAAATCATATTAAAGCAAGCAACTATCAGAATTAGCCCCAACACTATCAGAATATTTTTATCTAATAAACTTAACCAATCAAAAATTGCCGGAAACATTTCAGTAATTCTGGTAGCTCTCATGTCCTGATCAATCTCATTGGTTACGATTTTTGAGGTTTGTTCTAAATCATCAAAATTCTTCAGGAAAATCTCGTAATGTCCGCAGATATTGGTTGTCCACCCATTCATTTTCTGCACTAAAGCCAAATCACCGATAATCACATTTTTATCAAACTCCTCCAATCCGGTTTCATAGATTCCCACTACTTTTACTTTTCTCACGCGTGGTGGAGTCTGGATGAAATAAATCAGCACTTCATCAGAAAGTTTTATCTTTAATCGGGTAGCAATTCTTTTGCTGATAATTACTTCATTTGAAAAGGTCGTGTCGGAAAAAATAATTCTTTTACCTTCTATTAGATTCTGTGAGAAGGTTTGCCAGTCATAATCGCGGCCAACACCTTTGATAATAATTCCAGCCAATTCTTCACTAGATTTTAGCATACCAGCTTTGTTTCCAACGGCCTGAACATGGCGTATTTGAGGAATCTGGCGATAATTATTATAAAAATTTGTTTTTATTGGCATTGGTGTTTCTTCATACGACTGATTCAGTGTAATTTTGCTGACTTGTATATGAGAGCTAAGGCTGAAAAGTTTATCTTTGATGGCTTGTTTATAACCAACCAGTATAGCAAATGAGATAATCATAACTGCTAAACCAATGGCAATGCTCGCTACCCCAACCTTCACAACAGTAGAAGTAAAGGATTCTGATTTTGTTTTCTGAATACGTTGAGAGATAAAGCGGGATAAATTCATGGGTTTTCTGATATAAGCCAATACAACAATAAATATCTCGGATGGGATATGTTTTTACAAAAGTATGGCTATTAGTGATATTAAATAAAATAACATTCATAATTCTTTAGATTTAAAGATTTTCAATAAAGAAAGGTCATATGTATGTCCTAAAAGAGATCGTTCATGCAGCATAAAACAAAAGTATTTATATTTAAAATCTTTCTTTTAGGGTTATTCACTTTAGGAACCGTTGAACTATTATATCAATTTAACCCCTACGCCGAAAGAAATTTAGAAATATCCTATACTGCCAGTATCATCGAAAAATACAAAAGATTACAATCATTATCCTCGCCTAAAATTGTGCTGATTGCAGGCTCAAACTTTGCATATGGTATTAATAGTGAAATGATTGAAAAGAGTTTTCATAAACCTGTTGTGAATATGTCTATGCATTATGATTATGGTACCAATTTTATGTTACGACAGATTCAGGATGAATTACGAGCAGGAGATACAGTGATTATGGGCTTTGAATATATCATAGAAACTGAGGGAGATGTTGGAGAGAAAATACAAATGGCCAAAATATTTTCAAAGGCCAACGAATGGTTTGATTATAAGGATATTACCCAATACATCAGAGAAAATGCTATCGTGCGAATCTCAAATCTGAGATTAACCTTAGAAAGATTAATTACTGGTGAAGAAGCACAACCTATAGTAGAAGACACTACGAGTATTTTCTTTAGAAAAGCCATTAATAAGTATGGTGATCTGGTAAGCCATTTGAATAATCCTCCTTTAAAGAATATCCCTCCTGCAGTTATCAATGACAAAGTAAGTATGCATCTGGCTATTGAAGATATGAATGCTTTCTATCAAAAAATGAAGAAAAAAGGAGTGAAAGTCTATTACTCTTATCCATCTTATGCAGAATCAAGCTACGAACGCGATCAAGCTATTATTAATAAACTAAATAATGAATTTAAGAAGGAAGCGAAATTTCCGATATTAGGGAAATTAAACGACTTTGTCTTTGCTGATAGTTTATGTCAGGATATGGTGTATCACCTGAATGCTAAAGGTCGTGATATACGTACCGAAAAACTGATTGATTTACTAAAAACTGCCCATTAAGCATCAATGACAGGTACACAGAATTTTTTTTATAAGGTGTTTTTATTAGGAACAATCATCATTGTTTCAGTTTGGGTATTCAATAAGGTTTATATTTCTCAGACTTACCCGTACGCATATCTTGGAGGTATGTTGAATGATAAACATAAAATTGCTCAAAACCTTGATTCTCCAAAAATTATATGGGTTGGAGGCTCAAGCGGTTCTTTTGGTATTAATAGTGATACTTTACAAAAATATCTAGGAATGCCTGTTGTAAATATGTCTTTTATTGCACCTTTAGGAACCTACTTTTTACTAAATGATGCTTTGAAAGAAATTAAAAAAGGAGATAAAGTATTTGTAAGCACCGAGTATGATATTGAAAAATTCAGTACCCCCCAAGTAATTTATGAGGCAGTCGATTATTATCCTGAAGGAGTTATTTACGTCGAAAAAGATACAACATTAGTTGACTTTATAGGGCATCGGGTAAAGCACAAATTATCAAATGTCAAAAAGTTATTCTGGAATGTATTTAGTAAGAATGAAGCTGCAAGTGCGTCAGTTGAGGACAAGAAGTCTGTGTATTTCAGAAGTGCCTTTTCTCAGAAAGGAGATATAATGAGCCATGTAAACAATACACCAAAGTCCGTAGATTTTTTCTTGTTTCCAAAAGCGTCGATTGATTATAGTGAGCAAATTGGTGATTTAAATCATTTTGTAGCAGAGTCAAAAAATAAAGGTGCGGTTGTTTATTATGTTTTTCCACCTTTAGCTGAATCGACATACAATTATGGTAAAGTAGCGGTTGAATCTGTAGAAAAGCAGCTAAAAGCTGGTTTAAAATGTGAAATAATTGGTAATGCTAAAGATTTTATAAGAAAAGATTCTAGTTTTTTTGATTCATTTTATCATTTAAAACCCGCAACTCGTGACCTGAATACCCTAAAAATTATAGAACTTTATAAAGAGAAACAAAATACTATAGATAAGTAAGAACCCTGAGCCCAAATCAATACCCAAATTTGATTATTCACGATATTCGATATGATATTTAATTCAATAGAGTTTGCCATTTTTTTTCCAATAGTAACCCTGATTTACTTCCTGCTTCAGCATAAGCATCGGTGGTGGTGGTTGTTGGCTACAAGTTGCTATTTCTATATGTTCTTTAAGCCGGAGTATATCCTGATTTTAGGCTTTACGATTGTGATAGACTATTTTGCAGGGATACTTATTGAAAAATCAGAAGGAGCTAAACGAAAGTTGTATCTGGTGATGAGCCTGATTGCCAATTTAGGGGTATTAGCAGTTTTTAAATATTATAATTTCTTTACCTTAGTAGTAGGAGAGGCGGGGCTGGCAAGTCTGCCCATGCTTAAAATTCTGCTGCCTATTGGCCTTTCGTTTCATACATTTCAGGCGATGAGTTATACGATTGAGGTGTATAGAGGTAATCAGAAAGCAGAGAGGCATTTTGGTATCTATTCATTATATGTAATGTTTTATCCGCAATTAGTGGCTGGCCCAATCGAACGCCCACAAAATGTGCTACATCAGTTCTATGAAAAACATGCATTTGATTATAATCGGGTAACCAGTGGCTTAAAACTAATGGCATGGGGTTTATTTAAAAAAGTAGTAATAGCTGACCGTCTGGCATTATTTGTAGATAAGGTCTATGACCATCCGTTAGATTATCAAGGGATACCCATTATCGTGGCCACTATCTTTTTCTCATTCCAGATTTATTGCGATTTCTCAGGCTATTCTGATATTGCCATTGGCACGGCGCAGGTAATGGGCTTTAAATTGATGAAAAACTTTGACAGACCTTATTTTTCTAAAAGTATTTCAGAGTTTTGGCGTCGTTGGCATATTTCTCTCTCTTCATGGTTCCGTGATTATTTATATATTCCGTTAGGGGGAAATAGGGTAAGTACTTATAGACGCTATTTTAACCTGTTTTTTGTCTTTACCATGAGTGGCTTATGGCATGGAGCAAACTGGAATTATATTATATGGGGCGCATTGCACGGTATTTATCTGGTGGCAGCTATTATACTGGTAAAGCCTCGTAATTTTATCAATAAAATTACCGGCATTGCAAAAGTGCCTTTTATTTTTAAAATCGTTCAGATTTCTATTACCTTTGTTTTAGTAGCTTTTGCCTGGATATTCTTCAGAGGAAGTTATTTAGAAATGGGTTGGACATGGCATCTGGTTACTCATCTTTTCACTGGTTTACCTTCTTTGTCTGAATTTTTGCATCTAGACTATATTTCTCAAAATGTTTTCCTGGACAAAGGTGCCAAGGAATTCTTTACTGCCATTGTTCTGATAATCTTTATGGAGGTTATTCATTATATCCAACGTGATAAAAATATCCGTGATATTGTCGCTTCAAAACCTGTTTGGGTTCGCTGGGGGCTTTATTACCTATTTATTATACTGTTTTTCATTTTCGGCATTTTCGATTCTCCGGCACAGTTTATTTATTTCCAGTTTTAATTGTCTAGAACTGTGATTTAACTGATTAGTCTGATTTAACTGATTTTATGTGTGAAAAATCATCATAAATGAAATCAGTTTTTCTTCTTTAAAACAGTTAGCGAGATGAGCTATTCAGTTAAATCAAAGTTCAAGATAAGTATAGTTGAAAATTTTTTAATAAATCTACTTGTTTGGTAGATTATATATACTTTAATTTGTGGCAGAAACAAAGGTAGAAAAGGAGATAGCTCTTATGCTTTGTATTCGAATAAGGTCGTGTGTCTTGGCTGGAAGACAAAGAGTCCCATAAACTCCTTTAAGTGGTTCGATACCACTCACGACAACAATATTTTGACAACAGATTCAACATTTTACGAAGTAACCCTACCATACAATGGTTATCAATTATTTAGCGTTCGCTGTTCCTTTCTTTTTGTTTTTCATATGGCTTGAATATTATGTAGCCAAAAGGAAGGGAAAGCATTACTTTAATTTCAGTAGTTCGATAGCAAATATTAACGTGGGTATTGCTGAACGCCTGATTGATTTATTTACTGCGGGAGGTTTCTATTTCTTTTACAATTATCTGCATACACACTTTGCTTTATTTGATATTCAACCAGGAATATTGTTGTGGATTGCGCTTTTGCTAGCTACTGACTTTCTATGGTATTGGTACCATCGGTATGGCCACGAAATCAATCTTTTCTGGGGTTTTCATGTAGTTCACCACCAAAGCGAAGATTTTAATTATACGGCAGCTACTCGTATCACTATTTTTCAGGCATTGGTTCGTACTTCTTTCTGGTCTATCTTGCCTGTTATAGGATTTCCTGCTGAGATGATTACTACTATTTTATTAGTACACGGCATTTACCCGTTCTTTACTCATACCCGTTTAATTGGTAAATTAGGAATTCTGGAATACATTCTTGTTACGCCCTCGCATCATAGGGTACACCACGCGAGTAACGAACAGTATCTGGATAAAAACTTCGGTGATATGTTCATTATCTGGGATAAACTGTATGGTACTTTTGCAGAAGAGAAAGAAGAACCCACTTATGGACTCACCAGGCAATTAGGTAGTTATAGCTTCTTATGGCAACATTTTCATTTTTTGGTAGAAATAGCCTTTGCTGCAAAAGCCGAAAAGGGACTTCGAAATAAGTTAAAAGTGGTTTTTGGTCGCCCTTCAGATTTTAATTCAGAAATGAGGATAAAGGCAGAGAAAAAGTTTTTATCCATTAGGAAAGTGCAGGCACGCACGACGAAGTTCCGGTTTTATGTCATTGCTCAGATTACTTTTACTTTAGTGACCTTATTTCTATTATTACTTTTTGAACACTACATACCCCTCTTTTTGCAAACCATAATTGCCATGTTTATTCTGATAACTCTGATTAATTGTGGCGCAATTCTCGAGCAAAGGCGCTGGGTTTTTTATCTGGAATTTGCCAGAGCGAGTCTAGTGACTATCGCCACATTCTATTATTTCCCAAGTCCAACTTTGATCGGAATGTCTATACTGTTATTAATTGTGAGCCTAGCATATTTTTCTAGTTTGCAGAAGCAGTATTTAAGATTAATCTATGGGAAAAGAAAGGTAATTTAAAGATGCAGATGTTTTATTCATCGTAATAGGTTATGGTTGTCAATTAGCTTGGTTAGTCTCTAACCAAGCACAATTTCCTGACGGATGAATTATATACGTAAAATGTCTTATGATGCGTTTTTTTATCACTAAATTTAGGTTTTCAATAAATATTCACAAAACCATTTTAAAATTATGCAATTCGAAACCCTCCAACTACATGCAGGTCAGATAGTAGACCCAGCTACCAATGCCAGAGCAGTACCTATTTATCAGACAACGTCTTACGTTTTTAATAATGCAGAACACGGAGCTAATTTGTTCGCGTTGAAAGAGTTCGGAAATATTTACACGAGAATTATGAATCCAACCAACGATGTGTTCGAAAAACGCATTGCAGCACTAGAGGGTGGGGTAGCGGCTTTAGCAGTTGGTTCTGGCCATGCTGCGCAGTTTGTGGCTATCAATAACATTACAACTGTAGGAGATAACTTTGTCACTACTTCTTTCCTGTATGGAGGTTCATACAATCAGTTCAAAAATTCTTTCAAAAATATCGGTGTAGAAGCGCGTTTTGCGAACGGTGACGATGTTGAAAGCTTTGAAAAGTTGATAGATGAAAAAACGAAATTTATCTATCTTGAATCAATTGGCAATCCAGGTTTTAGTGTACCTGATTTCGAAGCTTTTGCAAAATTGGCACAAAAACATGATTTACCTTTAATTGTTGACAATACTTTTGGCGCGGCCGGAGCTATTGTACAACCTATTAAATATGGTGCTAATGTAATCGTTCAATCAGCTACAAAATGGATTGGCGGACATGGCACTACTATGGGTGGGGTGATTATCGACGCCGGAAATTATAACTGGGGAAATGGTAAATTCCCTCAATTTACTGAACCATCGCCAAGCTATCATGGATTAGTTCTAAATGATGTTTTTGGAATTGGCGGGCCATTCGGAAATATTCAGTTTATTATAAGAGCCAGAGTAGAGGGTTTGAGAGACTGGGGCGCATCACAAGCACCATTCAACTCATTCTTATTGCTACAAGGTGTAGAGACATTAACACTAAGAGTGGAGAGAATTGCTGAAAATGCATTGAAATTAGCTCAATGGCTAGAGTCTCACGAACAAGTAGAAAGTGTAAACTATTTAGGTTTGCCAGATAACCAATATCATGAATTGGCAAAGAAATATCTTACGCGTGGTTTTGGTGGTGTATTATCTTTCAAACTAAAAGGAGATAAAGCAAAGGCGTCAAAATTTGTAGATAGCCTGCAATTGATAAGCCATTTGGCTAACGTCGGTGATGCAAAAACATTAATTATTCACCCGGCTTCAACTACACACTCACAATTATCTGATGAAGAGCAAATCTCTGCAGGCGTTGAACCAACACAATTGCGTATTTCAGTAGGTATTGAGCATATTGACGATATTAAGGCTGATATTGAGCAAGCTTTAGCGAGTCTATAAATAATTCAGATTCCACCCATTGTCTCTGATTATGGGTGGAATTCAAACAAATTCAATTAAACGAACAATCATCACAAACTTAGAATAGGGTTGAGCTTATGAAAGGAAGTAAATCTATATATCTACTATTGAGTATGTATATGATACTGGGATTGTCATCGTCAGGATTCAAACAGATTTCAGACAGTACGCCTTATCAGGATGAGATAAAAGCCTGGCATAATCAAAGAATTGAGAATTTGAAAAAAGAAACAGGTTGGCTCAATCTTGCAGGACTATTCTGGTTAGAGGAAGGTAAGAATACATTTGGTTCAGGTTCTAAAAATAAAATTATTTTCCCAAAAGGTAAAAGTGATGATTTTCTTGGAACACTCATTCTGGAAAAAGGAGAAGTGTTCATAGAAACTACACCAGAGAAAGCAATTTATACAAATGAACAAGCTGTAACTAAATTAAAAATCTTCCCTACGGAAAAGTCAATTATTCTGAAGCATAAATCATTGCGTTGGTTCATTGTTAAAAGAGGCGAGAAGCTTGGGGTCAGGCTCCGTGATTTAGAAAGTCCCTTCATAAAAGAATTTAGAGGTATAGAAACCTTTCCTATTGACGAAAAATGGAAGGTAAAAGCAAAATTGGTCAAAGAAGCAAACAAGAAAATACCTATTCTTGACGTATTGGGTCAAACAAATCTGCAAGACTCACCCGGCAAACTTGTTTTTACAATTGATGGAAAAGAATATACCTTGGATGCATTGGATGAAGGGGATAATCTCTTCATCATCTTTGCCGATAAAACCAATAAAAAAGAAACCTACGGTGCAGGAAGATTTGTGTATACATCAAAGCCTGACGAAAATGGGGAAGTGTATTTAGATTTTAATAGATCGATTAATCCACCTTGTGTTTTTACTCCATATGCCACTTGTCCTTTACCCCCTAAACAAAATACTTTGCCAACAGCAGTCAATGCAGGTGAAAAGAACTATGGACATCATTAAATACATACTCGTTGTGCGTTTGGTAAACATCAAAGAATATAAAACGCACAACGTAGTTTTTTGTACTCTGATAGGCTTCGTTGTTTTAATAAACTAATGAGGCAATCTGGCTTGGCTTATCATTAGCCAAGTCAGTTTTTTTAGCCAAACTGTAAGCTTCACATTTTAAAGATAGATGCTAAATAAATTAATCTACTAAATTGATAGATTATATAGGTATTTTAGTTATATTTGCACTCTTATCATCAACAACCAACAATAACTAAACTATACTTACAAATTATTACACTTCATTAACAAACACCATGATTTCAAAAAAAGCTAAATATGCATTAAAGGCCTTAAAAGTTCTGGCAGAAAAGTATGGTGAAAAAGAATCACTGACTGTAAATGACATTGCCTGTGAAGAGAATATTCCAAGAAAATTTCTGGAAACCATTCTTCTCGAATTAAGAAATAATGGCCTGCTTACCAGTCATAAAGGTAAAAATGGAGGCTACTCTCTAAGTGTAGAACCCACTCAAATTACTTTAGCGCGTATTCTACGTATAACAGACGGCCCTATTTCACCTACTTTGTGTGTCTCTATTTATTATTATGATAAATGTGATGACTGTGGTGATGAAGAGACCTGCCCAATAAGACCTATAATGCTAAAAGTACGAGATGCCAATCTGAAGGTGTATGAAAATACCACATTGATGGATTTTGTGATTAAAAAAGAATTGATTTTAGCATAAGTAATTGGATGGTAAAATAGGAGGTTATTTAAACCATTTGCTAGTAAATGTGTTTCAAATGATGAAATAAGTGTAAATTTATTGAATAGATTTTGACGACTTATATCTGCAAATGACAAAAACAGATTATGATGCCGTAATAATAGGCTCTGGACCAAATGGACTTTCTGCAGCTATTGCTTTACAACAAGCAGGACTTTCAGTATTATTGCTAGAAGCAAAAGCAACCGTTGGTGGTGGATTACGCTCTGCTGAATTAACGCTTCCTGGCTTTGTACATGATATTTGTTCTGCCATCCATCCATTAGCTTTGGCATCTCCATTCTTTAGAAATTTGCCGTTAAGCAAGCATGGACTAGAATTTGTTCAGCCACCAGCTGCAGTAGCGCATCCTTTTGATGACGGAACTACCGCCTTATTGACACGTTCACTGGAAGACACGGCATCCCAAATGGGTGATGATAAAAAAAGTTATATAAAGTTGTTGGCTAAACTTAGTGAAAATCTACCCGAACTCATTAGTGATATTCTGGCACCACTACACATTCCACGAAATTTGTCAGATTATACTTACTTTGGACTAAAAGCCCTTTTACCTGCTACAATTTTAGCAAAAAGTTTTTCTACTAAAGCAGTTAAAGGTTTGTGGGCAGGCGTTAGCGCCCATTCCATTTTACCTTTAAGTAAACTTACTACTTCAGCTATCGGCTTGGTATTGATGGCAGCAGGCCATACTTACGGCTGGCCTATACCTAAGGGTGGTTCTCAAAAAATAGCTTATGCTCTGGCTTCTTACTTTCAATCAATTGGAGGAAAAATAGAAACCAATTTTTATGTAAAATCATTACATCAATTACCCTCATCAAAAGCAATTGTATTTGATATAACGCCCAAACAATTATTAGAAATAGCAGGTCATACTTTTTCTTCTATCTATAAATGGCAGTTAGAAAGATACAGATATGGTATGGGAGTATTTAAAATAGACTGGGCTTTGGCAGAACCTGTTCCTTTTATAAATAGAGATAACCTTCTGGCAGGTACATTGCATTTAGGAGGCACTTTCAAAGAAATTGAGTATGGTGAGCAACAAGTCTGGCATGGGCAACATCCAGAAAAGCCTTTTGTTTTATTGGCTCAACAAAGCCTGTTTGACCCAAGCCGTGCACCAGAAGGTAAACAAACCTTATGGGGGTATTGTCATGTACCTGCCAACTCAACTAAAGATATGACCAATGCCATTGAACAACAAATTGAAAGATTTGCTCCGGGATTTAGGGAAAGAATTCTGGCAAGACACGCAATGAATACAGCCCAGATGCAAGCTCATAATCCCAATTATATCGGTGGAGATATTAATGGCGGAGCCATAAATTTAACACAACTTTTTACCCGTCCTGCGCTACGCTGGTCACCTTATAGAACCTCTGCAAAAGGGCTTTATATATGTTCTTCATCAACGCCACCAGGTGGTGGTGTACACGGTATGTGCGGATATCATGCTGCACAAAGAGTATTGAAAGATTTATTTTAAAAGCCAATCGAGGACTGACTTTAGAAAAGAAATATATATATTGATACCCCAAACCACTCTAAATTAAATTATACTATGTCTACCCCCACTAAAAAATTCACTTTAACCGAAGACTGGACTGTCGTTATTTTAGGATTTACTATCATTTTATTAGCTATTTCAGGCATTTTATTACCTGCCCCGTCTTTTAGCTGGAGTAATTCTGCCGAACTATTCGAAAAAGTATTATTACCAGCTAACTTACGAAAAATTCTTATTCAATTGATAGCTATAATAGTAGTGGCTGCTGTAGGCGCAATTTTATTAGGTAATTCTATAAAACCTTGTTTAACTGGCTTGCCAATCGTTTATATATTAACAATATTGGCGTTAGTTATTGCGGGTAATAGTGCTGTAAAAGACCTGAATCTTGAAGCCGTAATCTTTAGCCTTTTGATTGGCCTATTGATTGGTAATACAATGAAACTCCCTGATTGGCTCAAAGCGTCACTTTCTACAGAAGTGTTTGTTAAGATAGGTCTGGTATTATTAGGAACCACTGTTATTTTTTCAGATATTCTGAAAGCAGGCTCTCTTGGCTTGATTCAGGCCTTGGTAGTTGTTATTTCAGTTTGGTATTTTGCTTTCTGGATTTCGAAGAAAATGGGTATTGATGAAGAAATGGGCATTATGCTTTCAAGTGCTGTTTCTATTTGTGGTGTTTCAGCAGCTATTGCAACATCTGGCGCTATTAAGGGAGATTCAAAAAAACTATCTTATGTCATATCATTAGTGTTGATAACAGCAATACCAATGATGATTTTTATGCCGTATATCGCTAAAGCGCTAGGCTTATCCGAAGAAGTGACCGGCGCCTGGTTAGGTGGCACAATTGATACTACCGGAGCAGTTGTTGCATCAGGGACAATGGTAGGAGATATTGCTCTTAAAACCAGTACCATCGTTAAGTTTTCGCAGAATGTATTATTAGGAGTTGCGGCATTCGCCATTTCAATTTATTGGACTTATACCAATAATCCTCTGGCGAAAGATAAAGATACCAAGCCATCATTAGGTATTATCTGGGAGCGATTCCCTAAATTCGTTTTGGGTTTTTTGGCAGCTTCGATTTTATTCTCATTTTTCGTTTCACCACAAACTGTAAACGAAGTAAAAGGCAGTCTGAAAAACTTTCAGGGTTTATGGTTTGCATTGGCTTTCACAAGTATTGGCTTAGAAACCAATTTCTCAGACTTATTTAATAAAGACAGCAGAAAACCATTATATGCATTTTTAATTGCCCAAACATTTAACATTTTTGTTACGTTAATCATTGCCTATTTTTTATTTAGATGAATGGAAAAATGACCCTCTTTTTGCCAAAAGCCGTCTGAAAGTTTTGAAAAGACGTTTTGGAATCGAATATGATATTTTATTTGCAGGTTTGGCAGATAAGGATTTTGCTTCTAACGTACTTCCTGCTTTAAGCTCGGTGCTCTCTTTCCCAACTACAATTCTGATTGATAAAGAAGGTAATGTCAGTAAAATTCACACAGGCTATACAGGTCCTGCAACAGGAAAATATTATGAAGAATTTGTAAAAGAATTCAACAGAGATATTGATGAAGTTTTGAATGCAGAAACTACTACGGTAAAACCAAAACAGGCAGAGAAATAAGGTTTACTTTAAGTAGACAATCTATCTATTCATTCGGAAATCATTAAAATATGCTAATTATCTCTCATTTTGAAGCGAGTTGTATTAATTTTGATAATAATCTACTAAAATAATAGATTATATAGGTTAATTATCTATATTTGCATCAGATATTGAGTTCACAACAAGAAGAACCATAATTAATTTTAAAGATATGAGTAACTCTAGCCAAAAATATGATACTGCTTTCTGGGATACGGAGATTCCTATGAAGAAAAACAATGCTAAGTTGCTGCCTTTGATGACAGGCTCAAATGCACCTGATATTACATTTAAAAAGGATATGGGTATCTGGCAAAAGGTTTCTTATCGATTCAACTATACTCAGGCAACCGTTAAATCTATCATCGATAATAAACCATTGGTGATTAGTTTTTTGTCAGGAGGTTGGAATAATTATGGTTTAAAGCACCTGAAATTATTAAATCAAGCATATTCTGAAATTGTTGCTTTAGGTGGGAACCTTTTGGTAATTGCTCATGCCTCTTATACAGATGTAAGAGAAATGGTTCAGTTTTTTGAAATACCTTTCAATGTCATTGCTGACCCAAACAATGAAATTTCAGAGAAATTTGGTTTGTATTCAAAAGATGTGCCTGTTTGGGATAAAGTATCTGGTATTTCAGAAGAAGTACCGATTCCGGCAACTTATGTTCTGAATCAATACGGTCATGTAATCTATCATACGATTGATGCAGATTTCTTGCATACTTTTTCTGCCACAAAAGTGTTAGGTGCCGTTTTTGCGGCTGTTAACCGTGTGCCTTATAAAGTTAATTATAATTATGCAGCTTAAAAAATTGAGTGATTTAGTGATTGGTGAATGAGTGATTAGATAAACTAAATAAATAATTAATTACTCTTTGCTTCAAACATTTAAGTCAAGATATAAAACTAATCACTGAATCTTCAATCGCTTAATCACTCAATAATTCTATGAAAATATCATCAAATATCGATTTTCTGACAATCCCTGGTTTGGCTAGTTCTGGACCAAAACATTGGCAGACATTTTGGGAAAAACAATATCCTTATTTGTTTACCAGAGTAGAACAAGATAATTGGGACTTACCCGTACGTGAGGTATGGGTTGAGAAATTACAAACTTATATTGAGGGTTTAACGAAGCCAACAGTGCTGGTAGCGCATAGCATGGGCTGTATTACAGTAGTAAATTGGGCAAAGAAATATTATTCTCCTATGGTAAAAGGAGCTTTATTAGTTGCTCCTGCCGATGCTGAATACTCTGATAGGTTAAGTTTTCTAGAAGGTTTCAATCCAATTCCCAATACTGCGCTTCCTTTCGAGAGTGTTGTTGTTGCCAGTACGAATGACATTTACGCAACTATTGAACGTTCAGAATATTTTGCCAATACTTGGGGGAGTACATTTTTGAATATAGGCGACAAAGGACATATTAACGCGAGCTCTGGCTTTGGTGAGTGGGAGGAAGGTAAATTCATTTTAAATCAATTTGTCAATATCTTAACTGATTCTTTTCAGTTACAATGTGCCTGATAAGTCAGGAGATAACTTGAAAGTCAATTAACCTAAATAAAAAATGCTCTTGCATCTTTTAGCAGGTGAAAGTATTGCATTGTCAAATTTTTAAGGTTTCAAGGAATTTTATGAAATTTGACTATTTTTGTGGCGGTACAATTAATCTAACCTAATGAAGAAAGTTTATCTAAGCGATTCGGGCCCGAAAGTATCAGAAGCAATTTATGGTTTCTGGAGATGGAATGATGAAGGGCAAACCACCACAACAAAAATTGAGAAAATTATTAATCTCTGCCTTGACCTAGGAATTAATACTTTCGATCATGCAGATGTTTATGGTAATAATACTATTGAAGAGCATTTCGGTAAAATCATTAAAAATAAGTCTTTCAAGCGCGAGGATATAGTATTATTCAGCAAATGTGGTATCAGACATTCTGACGACGGTACTTTTGATTATTATGATACTTCAAGAGAGCATATTCTGAAAAGTGTTGATAATTCATTGAAAAGGCTAAAAACAGATTATCTGGATATTTTCCTTTTACATCAAAGTGATTTCCTTGCTGACCCTGAGCAAACAGCAATGGCATTGGCAAATGTAGTTAATTCCGGTAAAGTAAATCATATTGGTGTAGCTAATTTCACTGTTTTCCAGCATCAACTATTAGCTTCTTATCTTACGATTCCGATTGTAACCAATCATATTGAGTTAAACCTTATGAATACTGCTGCTATTGAAGACGGGCGTATCGATTTTATTAAGCAACGTTTCAGTAAGCCTTTAGCTTGGGCGCCTTTAGCCGGTGGAAGAATTTTGAATGGAGAGGATGAAAAAGCTGTTAGTGTGAGAACCAAGTTAGAAAAAATTGGAGCTAAATATGAAGCCAATATTGAGCAGACAGCAGTAGCATGGTTAATGAAATTGGGTACCTTACCTATTATCGGTTCTATTTCTGAAAGCCGCATCAGAAACGCTGCAAGTGCTACTAATTTTAAATTGACTCACCAGGAATGGTACGAGATTTATAATGTAGTTTGTCCTGCAAGAAATACTGATATTACTCACGAGTAAGATGAATATTGACCTAAGTAAAATCTTTAATGGGGCATTTGATACTTTTAAAGTATTTAATCAGCTAAACGTTAAACAGGCAAGTGAAACTTTAGGCAATACTCCAAAAAGTGTCTGGCAGATATTGAATCATTTAATTGTCTGGCAGGCTTATCAGATTAAGTTATTAAAAGGTGAGGCAACCAAGCATATTAGTGAGTTAGATACATGGTCTTGTGGTAAACAAATAGGAGATCAGAGCCAATTAGATAAAATAATTACTTTGTTTAGTACCCAAATTGAGGAGATTAAAAATGAATTGACTAAATCAATAAGTGGAATTGAAAACATTGAGAATAGAATCAAATTATTTCAAGAACTGGCTTCACATTTATCATTTCATTTAGGTGAAATTATACTTATCAGAAGACAACTCAAGAACTATCCTCTACCTCATGAAATGACGGCTTTTTTGAATAGTTAATAGTGCTGACATATAAATTAAATCCATTACAGAAATAATCGCTGTAATGGATTTTTTTATTTGAATTCTTTATCTTTGTTTTTACACTCTGAAACGCTTTATCTCCTAAACTATGAAGTACTTCTTCTTTTTAATTAATCTGGTAATATGTGTAGCAGTTCATGCACAAAAGAATAAATCAGGTGATTTATTAAAGCCGGAACAGGCATTAATGGATATTCGCCATTACAAAATAGCTTTGGAAGTAAAACCAGGTACTCAAAGTATCAATGGATATGCAGAGATTGATTTTATTACAAATAAGACTACGGAAGTTTTACTTTTTGATTTGGTGGAGAGCTTTACTATCGACAAAGTTTGGGTAAATAGCAAAGAAGAATCATTCAAATTCGATAACGAATTAATTAGAATTTCATTGGCTACGCCATTAGTACCCGGAAAAGCAAAAGTAAAGATACAATATGGAGGTAAACCTATCATTGCGCCTCGTCCACCATGGAAAGGTGGGTTTACCTGGGCAGCAGATACTACCGGAACTCCCTGGATTGCTATTACCTGTCAGAGTCAGGGTGCGAAAATGTATTTTCCATGTAAAGACCATCCAAGTGATGAGCCAAATGAAGGTGCCGATTTGATTATCACGGTCCCGAAAGGCTTGGTAGTGGCAGGTCCGGGCCTATTGCAAAGCCAGACTACTAAAAAAGACAAAACTACTTTTCATTGGAAAACTAATTATACAATTAATAATTATAGCATTCTTTTCAATGTCGGCAAATTCAAAATCGTTTCCAGAAATTATACAACTATTGACGGACATACTATGCCCATGCAATTTTACGTATTGGAAGAGCACGTTGATAAAGCCGAAAAGCATTTGGATATATTCGAACGAATTGTAAGAACACAAGAGAAATACTTCGGAGAGTATCCTTGGATAAAGGAGAAAATAGCTATCTGCGAAACACCTCATTTAGGTATGGAACACCAGACCATGAATGCATATGGAAATAAATTCAGATATACGATGGTAGGAGGGAAAGAGTTTGACTGGCTGATGCATCATGAATTTGGTCATGAATGGTGGGGAAATAAAATAACAGGGATCGATTGGGCGGATATGTGGATTCAGGAAGGAATTTGCTCATTCGGAGATGCGCTATATACCCGCGAACATGAAGGAGAAGAAGCCTACCTGAAAAGAATGGAACGTACAGGCCGTGCTACACAGAATCGTTTGCCTGTAGTTTTAGGTGAACATATGAACGCTGATACTGTATACCATGCTGATATTTATGGAAAGGGAGCATTCTTTATGCATACATTGCGCTATGTAATTGGTGATGATATTTTCTTTCCTGCATTGAAAAAGTTTGCCACAAGCCCTGAATTTACCTATGATAACCTAGTGAATACGAATAATGTAGAAACCTTTTTTAGTAAAGAGTCGAAGCAAAACCTGAAACCATTATTTGATTTTTATCTCGGGACTACAAAAAAACTGGAGGTATATATAAAAAGAATCAGTGACGATGAATATCTGATTTCATCACTAAACTATGCAACACCTCTACCGATTGATATTCAGATCGAAGATAAAATCGAGCGAAAAATCATCGCTTCTAAACCAATAAAGGTGAAAAGTAAAACTACTCCAGTGATAGATCCGAAGAGTTATTACCTTAAAAAAGTACTCTATGAATAATACTTTTTTAAAAACGTATTGGAGGATTAGCTAAATCTGCTAATTTTGCATTTTAGAAACCTATCATGACAGAACAAATTCTTATTCTTGATTTCGGTTCGCAATTTACTCAGTTAATTGCCCGAAGAGTTAGAGAACTTAATGTGTATTGCGAAATACACCCTTTCAATAAAATCCCAGCAATCACTTCTGAAATAAAAGGCATTATCCTTTCTGGTAGTCCGTGCTCAGTGCGTGAAGAAGATGCACCGATTGTGAACTGGCAAGAATTCCCTGCGGATATTCCGGTTTTAGGTATTTGTTATGGTGCCCAGATGATGGCACAAACCGGTGGAGGCGAAGTATTACCCTCGTCTATCAGAGAATATGGCCGCACGATTCTGAATAAAATAGACAATCGGTATGCTTTATTCAAGGAAGTAGCTGATAATACACAAGTATGGATGTCGCACAGCGATACCATTGCCAGCCCTCCATCAGGTGCAGATATTATTGCTTCCACGGATACAGTAAAAGTAGCGGCATTTAAATTACATGACAAGCCTCGCTATGGTATTCAGTTCCATCCTGAGGTTACCCATACATTACAAGGTAAGACAATTATCAAAAACTTTGTAGTTGATATTTGCGAATGTTCTCAGAACTGGACACCTGATTCATTTGCAGAAGCATCAATCAAAGAGCTGAAAGAAAAATTAGGTGATGATAAGGTAATCATGGGCTTATCAGGTGGAGTAGATTCATCAGTAGCTGCAACCTTAATCCATCACGCTATTGGCAAGAACCTCTACTGCATATTTGTTGATAATGGACTTCTTCGTAAAAATGAATTTGAAGAAGTATTAGAATCGTACAAAGGCTTAGGCTTGAATGTCATTGGTGTTGATGCCAAAGAACAGTTCTACAAAGCCCTGGAAGGATTAACAGATCCAGAAGCCAAACGTAAAGCGATTGGTAAAACCTTTATAGATGTATTTGATACCGAAGCTCACAAAGTAGAAGGAGCTGCTTGGTTAGGGCAGGGAACTATTTATCCCGATGTTATTGAATCTGTATCAGTAAAAGGCCCTTCAGTTACTATCAAGTCACATCACAACGTAGGCGGCCTACCTGATTTTATGAAATTACAGGTAGTTGAACCACTAAGGCTTTTATTTAAGGATGGTGTACGTGAAGTAGGTAAATCATTAGATATCCCACAAAATATTTTGGGTCGTCACCCATTCCCTGGTCCAGGTTTAGCAATTCGTATCTTAGGAGATATTACTGCTGAAAAAGTACAGATTTTGCAGGAAGTGGATGCTATCTTCATCAATGGGTTGAAGGACAATGGTCTCTACGATAATGTGTGGCAAGCAGGAGCTATCTTATTGCCAGTACAAAGTGTAGGTGTAATGGGCGACGAAAGAACCTACGAAAAAGTAGTAGCCCTGAGAGCAGTTACCAGTATTGATGGTATGACAGCCGATTGGGCACATCTACCTTACGAGTTTCTAGCTGATATTTCTAATGAAATTATCAATAGAGTAAAAGGAGTAAATAGAGTTGTCTATGATATCAGCTCTAAACCACCTGCAACAATTGAATGGGAATAAGATTTGAATGTTTACATATACTATACTAAAAAAGCTCTTTCTATGAAAGAGCTTTTTTAGTATATCTTGATATTGATGTCTCTTTTTTAAATACGGTTTGAAAAATCTTCCAATAATTAATTTGCACTAATCTCTCCGAATTGAAGTTTTTCAGAGTTAGCTATTTTTTCTGTTGTCTTAGTTTCAATTACTATTGCTTCTGATGCCACTATTGTTGCTTCTTTGGCTTTCTTGGCTTGAAATCGCCTCACTTCTAACCAGTTTGCTACTAAGAAATAACATACTAAAAGGAAAAGTATAAAGAAACAAAGTTCCGTATTACTAAAATACAACCTAGCTGAATAAGTAATTACAGTTAAAATAATCGTTACTGCATAAAGCGTAAAAGATGCTTGCATATGTGAAAGATTATTATCAATCAGCAAATGATGCATATGCATACGGTCGGCTTTAAATGGAGATTTGCCTCTTAGAATACGAACTGAAAATACTCTGATGGTATCAAAAATAGGTACAACCAGTATAACAATAGCGATAATTGGAGCACTTACAAACGAACTTGTAGGATCCCAGGCATGCAAAACATTGAAGTGAATGAATTTTACTGCCAGTACTGTAATAATATATCCAATAATCAATGAGCCGGTATCGCCCATGAATATTTTGTTATTCTGAGAGAAATTAAATCTTAAAAAACCTAACAAAGATCCTGATAAACAAAGTGCTAAACAAGCCAATGAGTAATGATGATTCAATAAGAACCAAAGGCCAAAACCGCCACTGGCAATCATACCTATACCACCTGCCAGACCATCAATCCCATCAATCAGATTGAAGGCATTAATCATGGCGACAAATATAAAGATGGTAAGACCTATACTTAGTAAATAAGGAATCTCTCCAACACCAAATATTCCAAATAAGTCAGAAATTCTTAAATCACAACCAACTACTACAATAGCTGAGGCAATAATCTGAATACCTATTTTTTTGGTAGGTGATAAAGCGTATAAATCATCTTTGATTCCTAAGAAGAAAAGGATAGTCATTCCAGCGAAAACCTTATGCAATAAAATGCCTTCATCGCCAAAGTTCCATATCATATAACCGATTAAAATACCTGCAAAAATGGCGACACCACCGAAAGTTGGGGTAGGAGTGCTATGCGAACTTCTTTTAACCGGATTATCCATCAAGCCACGAAGACCACTTATATTAATAATGACAGGTATAGAGCGCAGGCTTATAAAAAGTGCGATTATAGCTGAAATTAGAATCTGGATGTTTTTATCAGGTATTAGTGATTCAAATGTGGGAAACATTAGATTTTGATTTAGAAAATACTTTTGGGGTATCTAATTTTACAAAATAAACACTTTTTTTTCTTTTTAAAGAAAAAAGCGTAATTCTTTTTGGCGATTTTTTTATCAAATGGCGATAACTCTCTCCCGCACAGCCTTGGCAGGGTTACCCTGATATATCTGGTAAGCATCAAGATTTTGTGTGGCAACAGAATTGACAGACAGCACAGCATGCGAAAAACAAGTCACACCAGTACAAACAATGGCTTTGGCACCTATCCATACACCATCTTCTAATACAATATCATTGATAATCAAATCAAATGCCTCTTTCTTATAATTATGGTTGCCCGATAATAACAAAGCACCCTGCGAGATACAAACATTATTGCCAATGCTGACTTTACCGATATTATCTATCCAAACGCACTCACCTATCCAAACATTGTCTCCAACAGCTAAGTTCCATGGCGCTTTTACGTTTACCATTGGTTTTATCGTTATCCCTTTACCAATCTTAGCTCCAAAGACCTTTAAAATCGCTACTTTAATTGACATCGGAATCGGTAAATAGGAGTTAAGAAAAATACGATTAATAATAAACCATATCAATGTTATCAAAAAACCTTTGGTAAGCGCTGAATCCTTATACCAGTCGTTATTGAATTTTGATAAATCTGTTTTATTCATTGAGAAGTGTTTTTTGAAAAAAGTAACAATTAAGTTTTCAGGTTAATACTTTTATATGCTACGTAATTTATTAATCAATAAACCGCTTTTGTATCTTCCTTCTTCCAGACGAGGAGCAAGGTATTCTTTTGTCGCTTCAAAATGCTTTTTATAACTTTCCTTATCACCCATTTCTACAATATTTGCCCACTCATGTACAGCCGTATGAAAAGCCAGGTCTTCGCCTCGGATACTTTTATCAAACAAGGCTGTTTCGATGGTTTCTTCTAATAAATCCTCATTCATAAAAAGATATTCAGCCATACCTACCCTTAACTTAAAAGGAGGAGTCTGACAAACCAGATTTTTATAAGGATTCGTCCCCAATTTATACCAGGTATCTACCATTGCCAGCAAACTTAAATGGGAGTTAGGTTTATGCCCCGTATCCAGACTCAGACTAAATTCGCTCATAATTTTATCATCTAACATCAGATTCTCGCCCTTGTCTTTAAAAACATGGTCACGAGCAGTATACATACGTTTACGGAATTTCTTCTCATTTTCCTCAATCATCATTTCAAATAGTTCCATTTCGCAATTAGCATATTTCCTCACATCTTTTCTTGCATAGGGATTTTGTAAGGCCAAACCCGAATACACATGAAACTTATAACTGTAAATGCGTAAAGTCATGAGAAACTTTACATTATCTAATCCATTTGGGTGTAATGGATTCTCCCACGGATACACTTTACGATGCATACAGGCTGTACCAATACTTTCAAAGCCTACGTGTGTAATGGCCTGAATATCTGCCATCATTTGATCATGTTCATGGTAATCTTTTAACTCATGAATGATTGACCCGATTTTCTTGAAAACCTTGATAGCCTCATCGAATGCCTGATTACTAGCCCTATGATTGATTACAGCCAATGTCTGGGTTTCCGGATTGACGCCTGGGCCATATAGTGCATGACAAGTAACAATCTGAGTATCCTTTGGTAGATATTTTTCAAATGCAGCAATTTCAGGTGTTTTAACTGACGTTTGTCCAGCTACAATCGCACCGAATTTTGTAGAACCCCCGCATTGTTCAACAACTTTATTAATATTTTCAGCTTCTACCGAATAGAGTATAAAATCACAAAGACGAGAAACTGCTATCCCATCTTTTAAAACTTCAATGCCTAGAGGGCTTAACTCATTCTGTAGCGACTCATAGTTTTGAGGGAGATCACAACCAAATACCTGAAAACCTGCTTTTGCCCATAGGCGGGCAAACATTTTCCCCATATCTCCCAAACCAATAATTCCTATCTTCATTTCTAGCTTTTAATTAGGCGATTTAGATTTATGCCCTATTTTTGTGCGATTTTATCGCAATACTTAGTGATTTTCGTTTTTGCATAAATCAATGTACAAATTAACAATAAATAAGCGTCAATAAGAACCCAATTTCTAAATTTCGACTATGAGAACCATCCTGTTGCTCCTTGTTTCTAATACATTCATGACCTTTGCTTGGTATGGCCATTTAAAAAGACCTGATTTGCCAATCTGGAAAGCCATCGCTATCAGTTGGGGAATTGCCTTTTTTGAATACCTCTTCATGGTACCCGCCAACAGATTTGGGTATGGGCAATTCAATGCTTTCCAGCTTAAAACCATACAAGAAGCCATCACATTGGTTGTCTTCGTGGTTTTTGCAGTCTTATATCTTAAAGAACCCCTTAAATGGAATTACCTAGTCGGCTTCGGACTGATATTTCTAGCTGTTTGGGTTGTTTTTAAGAAATAAATGTATCACGACTTTTCAAGTCGTTTACATTATACGACTTGACGGTCCATCGTATGGAAGTCGTGATACATTATTCAAACTCTATAATATGCTCAGAAGCATAAGAATCATCACCCGGTTTAATCCGTTTGACAAAAAATCTCGCTTTTTTACCTAATTTCACGCAGGTGTTTTTAGCTGCGATATCTTCTGGTGTATTCAAAGGCTGTAAAGATGGATACCATAAAATATAACCGGGTTTCTCAAAAACCAGTTGTGGCTTTGTCCATTCCTGCGAATTTGCTCCTTTGGTCAAGTCTGCGTTTTTGTTGAATGAAATGTAGACCTTATCTCCTTTCCATGATTTACCCTCTGATTTAGCCATCATCATGACCCAGCAATTTAGGTAAGTATTCCAGCTAACTGATGGCCCCCAATGGAATCCATTAGTAGGAAAGGAGGCTGGCCCTCCACCTTGCTCCATCGGTATTTGTAAGGATGAAATCGGTTTGCCAATACCATTATGTGGTGCATTGAATCCTTTACCATCCCACCTTTTGGCTTTTCCAATTGGATTGTCTAAATCCGTTAAGGCAATGCGGGCAATACTGATACATTGTCCTTCCCATTCTGTTTTAGGATTATAAGTGGTTTCCTGATAACTGCCCGGATACCCGTATTCGCCATAAAACAAATATAAATAATCTCCGCTTGCTATTGCTGACGGGTCGCCCACTCCTCCGGCAAAAGTGTTAGAGGTATTATTAGGTTTCAGAATCATTCTTGGATTGAGGTCTTCGATAAATATCCCCTTATTCTCCCAGCTTTTACCGCCGTCAATCGATTTCATTATACCAATCCTACAAACTGCCGCCGGACTAGTTTCTCCAGTTAAGCCTTGAGGCCATTTTTCTGAATTTTTATAACCTTGCCCTGTTGTTGCCTCATAAGGAAGAGTTTGTGGGTAATTTTCGTTATGATAAACAGCATATAAGGTTTTACCTGAGGCATCTTTGGGAGATTGGTAAACCGTTTCAAACCAAACAGCACCGTGCAAACCATCTTGTCCTATTGGTGCATTATTAGGCATAATTGGGGAATGAAAGTTTTCTTTCGTGCTTTTAAAAACTTGGTCAGCATTTTTACCACTGGCATATTTTAAGTCTTTAGCATATCCCCAAAGCGGGTCTTCTCCATATTTACCCGGAAAAATCCTGAAAGTATCGCCTACCCATGCCTCTGCCATATTACAATCTACAAAAGAGTTGAAAGTAATCTTTTCAGCAGGTGTGAGTTTAAATTTGGGATTGAAAGTTTGTTCTTCTTTTTTTGAGGTAGAACAAGCATTTAGAAAAACAGAACCTTCAATAAATACTAATGTAACTAAAAGTAGAACCAGCGTTTTTTTCATAGGTTGTCAAGCAGAGAGTTTGTAAATGGATTACACAATTAATTGTGAAAACTGTTGCCCAAGTCAAAAAGGTAGTCACCGTAGCGTATACCTTTTTTCGCTTTCATTTGGGTAGCTGATATTTGGAAAGCATCGCTGGTGCTTTCGTCAGCAAAAAAGGTTCCCACCATAATGGTAATCTATATTCAGTTTTATCTCTGCTATCTGTATTCATTTTCTTTTTCTCCATTTCAATAGTTGTTGAGCGAGCAGCTAGTTATAAATTGCAAGAAATAAATTTCCCAATTAGAATTGTGCTTTCCAAGCATTTAGGCAGGTTTTTGCAATAATCGTACTATTAATTTAGAGTAATAAAAATAAGGTCTGACTTTTTCATAAGGCGAACAAGGAGGGGAGTTCTGTTACAAATAAATCTATACAGATTTAGCTTCATTAAACATCAACCGATTGCCAAAAGGGTCTGTTAATTCCATAATATAAGAATTCCATTCAGATTCTTCAATACCTGGTTTATAATAGCGGTAGTTTTTCGCTCTTAACAATTCACAATATTCTTTCAATCCTTTAAAATTAATCATAATCTTTGATCCGGGTGTTGCATCACCATAATGTTCTGATACATGTATGGTTATATCACCTTTTGAAATAGACATATATACCGGAAAATTCTCTCCGAAGCGATGCTCCCAATCAATCTTAAAACCAAGCCAGTCTATGTAAAATTCTTTGGCTTTATTAATATCGAATATTCTGAAAATAGGTATGACGGTGTTCATTGAATTGAGTAATGTTGTTTATCAAAATTAGTATTTTATGAGAATTTATCTGCTAAAAACAAGAAAGGATTGCAAATCTCTTCGCAATCCTTTCTTGAAATCTTGTCAGCTATTATTTCTCTGTCAGACCATATTTGCCAACATACTTTTTGTATAATCTTTTTTGTTTATCATCCAGATCAATTTTCTTGCCTCTGATAAACGCCTGCTCTACTTTACTTGTACGCATATCCAGAATATCACCTGCTGATACCACGATTGTTGCCAGTTTACCTAATTCCAATGAACCTACTTGCTTGTCGATTCCCAGGATTTTAGCATTGTTAAGCGTAATCATTTTCAAGGCATCTTCTTGTGCCATACCAAAAGCAGCAGCTGTTCCAGCTACGAAAGGCAGGTTACGTGTACGCCAGAATTCTTCTGTATAATACATACCTACTGTCAATCCGGCTTTCATCAATACACCTGGCAATTTGTATGGATTCCACACCTCCTCATCCGTTGTATTTGGCAAACGGTGTGTACCATTTACAATTACCGGAATCTTATTTTCTTTCAGGAAATCAATCGCTAATTCAGCTTCTTCGCCACCAACTACTACAATTTTTGAGATTTTGTATTGTTGCGCCAATTTCACTGCTTCTATGATTTCTTTACCACTATTTACACGGATAAACAATTGTTTCGAACCATCATACAAACCTTTCAATGCTTCTAATTGTGCATTTTTAGGATTTGGATTGCTGATTTCAGAGTAAGCCAGACCTTCAGAGAAAAGTTGAGCTAACTCATTCTTTTGCTCCATGTATTTTTCGTTTTTCTTAATAGTAAACTTCAATTCTTCGAAGCTGAACTGACGGCTTACCAAAGCAGGGTAATTTAACCAAACACCATCATCTTTTTTCAAAGCTGCATCTTCCCAGTTCCACCCATCGTATTCCATAATAGCCGAAGTACCTGAAATAATGCCACCTTCTGGTGTACTTTGCCCAACCAGAATACCATTGCCACGCAACGTAGGAATAACCTCAGAGTCAGTATTATGCGCAATCAATGCTCTTACGTGCGGGTTGAATTGTCCGGTTTCCTGATTATCTAAAGTAGCTCTTACCGAAGCAATTTCTACCAGACCAGCTAGAGCAGATGGAGCGATGATGCCCGGATAAACAGATTTACCCGCCACATTGATAACCTCCGTTGAGTTTTTGTCAAAAGTAAGAGACGCATCACCGATGCCTGTAATCACACCTTTATCAAATACTACGGTACCGTTTTGAATAATCTTGCCATCGCCTATATGGATAGTACCACCTACTAAAGCAATAGGTTTGGTTTGTGGTTGCGCAGGCGCCTGATTCTGAGCTTTCATTCCAAAACTCAGCATTGCTAAGCCAAGAACTATTATATATTTTTTCATTTGAAATCTTGTTTTGAAGGAAATTTAATTGACTAATGCTTATTTTTTTTCTGACGAGTTTGAATCCATCATCACCTCACTTGATTCTCCACGGTTTTCGGTTACACCCATTTCCATAATAGTATCGCAGTGAATTTGAAGGTTACGACGTGGCATTGGTCTTTGCATTGGATTACCCGCCGATTTTTCAGCCAACATTTTTAGCATTAATCTGTTACGTTCTTTTGCTACGGTTACGTGCATTTGATCATCTTTCTCTACATCAAAATAAACAGTACCATCAACAATCGTTTTTTCAGGACGCGCATAAATTGAAAGTGGGTTGTTGTTCCAAAGAACTACGTCTGCATCTTTACCAACTTTGATACTTCCCAAACGGTTATCTAAGTGAAGCATTTTAGCAGGGTTCAGAGTTACCATTTTCCAGGCATCTTCTTCAGATACTCCACCGTATAATACAGTTTTAGCAGCTTCCTGATTCAAACGACGAGCCATTTCAGCATCATCCGAGTTGATAGCAGTATTTACACCCATTTTGCTTAAGATAGCAGCATTATAAGGAATCGCCTCTTTTACCTCCATTTTATAAGCCCACCAGTCTGAGAATGTAGATGCAGATACACCATGATTTTTCATTTTATCAGCCAGTTTATAACCTTCCAGGATGTGAGTAAAGGTATTGATATTGAAGTTGAAAGTTTCAGCTACTTTCATCATCATGTTGATTTCAGACTGAACATAAGAGTGACAAGTGATGAAACGCTTTTTGTTCATGATTTCAACCAAAGCATCTAATTCAAGGTCTTTTTTAGGAGGCGTAACACCTGTTTTATTAGATAAGCCATTGTATGCTTTCCATGCTTTTTCGTATTCAGTTGCTCTTTGGAAGGCATCCATATATACTTGTTCCACACCCATACGAGTAGCAGGGAAACGCGTAGTTTGCTGAGCACTATTACCTTGTTTTACGTTTTCACCCAAGGCAAATTTGATGAAACCATCAGCACCTTTGATTAATAAGTTATTAGGATTTTCACCCCATTTCAATTTAATCAATGCCGATTGACCACCAATACAGTCAGCAGATCCATGTAACAATTGAGAAGAAGTAACACCACCAGCCAATTGACGATAGATATTAATATCTTCCGAGTTCACCACATCTTCCTGACGCACTTCAGCTGAAACACTTTGTACCTCGTTGATTGAGAATAAGGCAATGTGTGAGTGCTCATCAAAAATACCGTTAGTCAAGTGTTTGCCTGTTCCATCGATAGTTTTAGCACCTGCCGGAGCGGTCAGGTTTTTACCAACTTGAGCGATTTTACCATCTTTAAGCAATACATCAGTATTTTGTACGATACCTTCTTTTTCGTTAGTCCAAACCGTAGCGTTCTTAATCAACATCGTTTCTTGTTGAGGTTTGGTTTCGCTACCGTAAGCTGTGAATGGAAACAATACTTTACCAATCTCAGGAGTTTTTGCTTTCGTTGTATCTTTCTTGGTAGTTTCTTTAGCCGCTTCTTTATAAATAGCCGACCATTTTACTTGTCTGCCATCTGGCAATACACCTTCACCTTTGATATTTTTACCATCATAATATCCACTCAAACGTGTATCATTAGGGTCTCTTCTTTCCAGTTTAGTGGTGATAGTAAATAAGTCTGATAATCTGGTAACTTTAGTAGCAATTTTTACTGTATCATTTGCGAATACCTGATACTCTGGTTTATCAATTTTGCCAGAGATATTCAGTTTCAAGCCTGTTTTATCGCCAACAGTCAAATCATAAACTCCTCTTACATCAGTTACATTCATATCGCTGATGATGTATCTTTTACCTTGAATCCAGTTTTCGTAAATCACATTGTCTTTGCTGAAAAGATTATCAGAAGTAATAATGAAGTTAGCAACCATGCCTTTTTTCAAACTACCTAAGATATTATCAACTTTCAATAATTTGGCAGGAGCACTTGTTAAAGCCTCTAATGCTTTGTTTTCTGGTAAACCATCTTCGATAGCTTTTCTAAGATTTGCCCAGAAATCAGTTTTGTTTCTAAGTCCATTGGTAGTTAAAGCAAAGTTAATACCTGCTTTAGAAACGTACCCAGCATTGTAAGGAGCCATTTCCCAATGTTTCATTTCAGTCAATGAAACCTGTGAAGCATCGAATGGATCTTCAACATCATAAGCAGTCGGGAAGTTTAATGGAAGAATCAACGAGCTACCTAAGGCTTTGATTTCATCCAGACGTTGATATTCATCACCAATACCTTTAAAGATGTATTGAACCCCAAATTCTTTACCGATTTTATCACCTCTCAAAACAGCTAATTTATCTGTAGCCTCATAGATTTGTGGTAAGCCCTGAATCTCATTGAAAGCCTCTAATGAAAGGTTTCTTTCTTCTTTATTACCACCTTTTTTATACCATTCTGCATCGTAATAAGTCTGACGAAGCAATGCCACCGAACCCATCATAGATACCGGATAGGTCTGAGTAGAAGTGCCTTTGTTTAGGGAATAATGAGCCGAAGATTTTTCTTTAATCAACAACTCATGTTCTTTGCCATCGCCTAGTGCAACCAAAGCACCCGAACCACGCACAATACCATCGGCAATATGAACACCAGCCGCTCCAAAACCGATTTTTCTCATTTCTTCGGCTTTTTGTGCATTGGCTTTAAATTCTTTACTTGCTTCTACTTCTGGTTTTACCGCCTGGTTCCAGTCGTAAGCACCTTTTTTGCTGCTTTCCATCTGGCCACCGCCAAAACCACCACGGCCACCACCTTGTGGACGAACGATTTCTGGCATACCATAATCTGAATAAATGTCAATCAGACCCGGATAAATTCTTTTACCTTTGAGGTCATAAACTACCGTTCCGTTCGGAACTTTCAAGTCTTTGCCAACTGATTCGATGACGCCGTTTTTGATATAAATCATGGCATTTTCAAGAACCGTTTGGGCATCAACTACGATGGTGGCATTTTTGAACGCATACTGTCCCGGACGTTCGTCATAAACGCCATTGCGGGGAAAAGTGACTTGTGAAAATGCTTGAATGTTGATGAGTAGAATGAAAAAACTTAGAAAGATTTTTTTCATGGATAGGTTTGTGATGTTTTGGTTAATGATATTGCGAATTTGATAATTTTGCCTTAATAAACAAAACTATTAATACTTTTGCGGTTAGAATCGTCTAAATGTTATAAAAACGCTTTTAAAAGTGAAAATCAATAGACAGAGTGCAATCTCAAAATTTAACTTTTTTTCAACTGAAAGTATTCCGTTTTTGTTCATAATCGACTTTCAGCGAGAGAATTGTATAGTAGAACCGCTTGACCAGGTTGACAATAGCGAACTTAAGTTTTGGGTAAATGGAGTGACGAATGCAGAGGCTGAAGTAAATGATTTCAAACAAAAGCAGGAAGAAGTAATACTGGAAAAGTTTCCGATAGATTTTGCCCGATACCAAAAGAGCTTTGATTATGTGCAGAAGAATATTTTTCAGGGAAATAGTTTTTTGACTAATTTAACCTGCGAAACTCCTATCGACTTAAACATTGGCTTACTAGATGTTTTTGATAGAAGCCAGGCAAAGTATAAACTCTGGTGGAAAGATCAATTTGTCTTTTTTTCGCCGGAAATCTTTGTGCAGATTGATGAGAATGGAAAGATTTCTTCTTTCCCGATGAAAGGAACTATAGATGCTTCAATCCCTGACGCTGAAAGTATTTTGCTAAACGACCAGAAAGAATTTTACGAACATACGACTATCGTAGACCTGATTCGGAATGATCTGAGTAGTGTAGCAGAAAAAGTATGGGTCGAGAAATTCAGGTATATCGATAGAATCGATACACAGGATGGAAGCCAGCTATTACAATTAAGCTCACAGGTGAGTGGAATATTACCCAAAGACTGGCGGAATAATTTAGGCGAAATCTTATTCAGGATGTTACCCGCTGGCTCAATTACAGGGGCACCCAAGGCCAAAACGGTTGAAATAATCCAGGCAGCCGAGCAAGAGACATACCCAAAAGCAGAAGAAGAACTCAGCAAAAGAGATTTCTATACGGGTATCTTTGGCATTTTTGATGGAAAGACCTTAGATTCCGGAGTAATGATTCGATTCATTGAGCAAAAGCCAAATGGAAGCCTGACTTTTAAGAGTGGGGGAGGTATTACCTCAAATAGTATTGCCGAAAAAGAATACGAAGAAATGATTCAGAAAATATATGTCCCTATTGTTCGAGACCATACAATTACAAAACCGACAACTCCACAACCTTGCTTACCATAATCAACGGATGGAGCAAAGCCGAAAGGATTTACTAGGCATTGATGAAAAAGTAAATTTAGCTGATCTGATTCAAATACCTGATTGGGTAGGAGAGGGCAGGTATCGGTGTAGAGTGAGTTATAAAAATGAAATAGAGAAAATAGAATTTTTCGAATATCATTTCAAACACCCGAAAACAATTCAACTAGTTGAAGATACAAACATTGTATATCCCTATAAATTTGAAGACAGAAGTAGATTCCAGCAGGTTTTAACACAAAACCTTCAGGCAGATGATGCGATTATTACCCATAACGGAAATCTGACAGATGCTACTTTCGCTAATGTAGCTTTTTTTGATGGAAGCGATTGGTTAACACCACATACACCATTGCTGAAAGGTACGAAAAGACAATATCTGCTAGATAACAAGGTATTGAAAGAAGCAACAATTAAGATAGATGACTTGAAGTATTTCAGTCAGCTATCATTAATCAATGCGATGCGAGATTTAAATATCGTTTATGATTTCACGCTTTACACTAATCACCTAGTAATCCATGGCAATCATTGAGAATCTTATTATTGGTGCAGGCCCGTCGGGTTTATCCATAGCGGGTAGACTTAGTAAACTAGGGATACCTTTCGAAATCATAGAAAAAACAGATACGATTGGCATTGCCTGGAGAAATCATTATGACCGATTGCATCTGCATACAGATAAGAAATACTCCGAATTACCTCATTTCCCATTCCCGAAAGACTATCCGACGTTCGTTCCTAAAAATGAATATATAGCTTATCTTGACCAATATGTTAAGCACTTCAATATAAAACCTATCTTCAATCAGGAAGTCGTTTCCATAAAAAAAAGTGATAACCATTGGATAGTAAAAACCAAAGATAAAACTTACAAAACAAAGAATATTCTGGTAGCAACAGGGTATAACAGAGTTTCTAAAATACCATCTTTAAAAGGACAAGAAACATTCGGAGGCGAAATACTCCATTCAGAAAAATATAAGAATGGGAAACGCTATCAAAATAAAAACGTATTAGTAGTAGGCTATGGCAACTCAGGCGCCGAAATCGCCCTCGATTTATATGAAAGCGGCGCAAAAACTTTTGTATCTATCCGCAATCCGGTGAATATAGTTAAACGAGAATTTAAAGGACGATCTACGCAAAGCCTAGCCATTTTCTTTATCCGCTTCGGTAATACAGTGTATGATTTCATTGCCCGTCTTTTCAAAAAACTAGTCCTGAAAGCTGTCGAAGGTACAAATATTCCAATCTCACCTTTAGCCCCCTCAGAGCAATTGCGCACTCTTGGCAAAGTATCTGTAATTGATGTAGGTACGCTGGCACAAATCAAAGCCGGAAATATTAAAGTAATGCCTGATATTCAGGAATTAGCTGCAAATGAAGTGATATTTATAGATGGTCAAAAACTGTGGGTAGATGCCATAGTTATGGCAACAGGTTACCATGCTCGGTTAGAAGAATTTATTGAAGAAGTTTCACCCATACTTAATGAAAGAGGCTATCCGAAAGCCATGTGGTTTGATGAAGAACCCTACAAGGGTTTGTATTTTGTTGGGTTTAATTTACCACTTACGGGTATCTTGAGAGACATCAATTTAAGTTCGGAGAAAATAGTGAAGCATATTCTTAAAAATAGCTAGATGAATGGTTTTAACTCGTAGTGCATTTAGATAAATTAATTCAAGATGTTCCATCTTATATTGGGTTCACCGACCGCCACGGCAGACCGTTTCAGTCGGTGATACACTTAAACCTCTCTGCATCAGCTACTTACCTTTTAATAAATAATTGAGCAATTATTGCTTGAAATATTTCTGTTTTTTTTATCTGAGGGTTACATTAGTTGAATTGTTTTGACGCTATTAGCTTGACTATTAGCTGTTTACTCTACGCAATAAAACTAAGCCATGAAAAGAAATCTCTACCTTCTTATCTTGTTTATCTATTCCGGTGTATCTGCCCAAACTCCCATGCTAGTCGCTGACTTATTAGGTAATGCCTATGGTGTCAATCGTCCCTTGATTAATATGAATGGCATTCTGTACTTTCAGGCAGATGATGGCATTCATGGGATAGAGCTATGGAAATCTGATGGCACTGCTGGGGGAACAACTATCCTTAAAGATATGAATCCTGCCGGTAATGGTAATCCACAGGATATGGTAAAAATAGCAAGTACAATCTACATGAGTGGATTTGATTATTCCCATGGTTATGAACTCTGGAAAACCGACGGAACCACTGCAGGTACAGTTCTGCTAAAAGATATTGTCCCAGATTACACCAGTAGTGCTCCTCGTAATCTTAAAAACTTCAATAATACTCTCTATTTTTCAGTCAAAAGCAATAACGAATTATGGAAATCTAATGGTACTGAAGCCGGAACTGTGGTGATAAAAGTGATGCCCGCTAATACCTATATTTCTAATATAATTCCTTCAGGCAGTAACTTGTTTTTTACTCTGGGATTGCAAAACGGCAGCGAACAATTGTGGAAAACCGATGGTACTGAAGTCGGTACTGTAATGCTGAAAGGATTCTCCCAAGCCTCGTATGGCCATATTGCACTCAATAATGGAATCTATTTCAGTGGTAATGATGGCGTAAGCGGGTTTGAACTCTGGAAATCGGATGGAACAACCGCTGGAACTATTATGGTAAAAGAACTGGTAAGCGGTGCTTTTGGTGGTTTCCCAACCTATTTAACCATATTCAATAATCTCATTTATTTTTCATCAAACGGAAACCTTTATAGAAGCGATGGGACTGATGCAGGAACTGTTGCCGTATCAGGTTTAGATGGATATTATCTGACTAATGTAAACGGGAACCTCTATTTTGCCAATTCCAACAATGGCTATGAAATATATAAATACAACGGCAGCACCTTTACCTTGCTTAAGTATTTTGAAAGGTATGATAATATGAGCGAGGGCATTGCATTTTTTGGTTTGCCTGATGGAAGCGTTTTTTTTACCTCAAAAGAATCAAATTATGGGCAGGAATTGTGGAAGACTAATGGAACCTCGGCAGGCACTACATTAGTAGCAGACCTGATGCCTGGTATTCAAGGCAGTTCTCCGGCTAATTTTGCCTCAGTTGGAACGAATATATTATATTTTACTGCTAATGACGGTACTAGTGGTTTTGAGCTATGGCGCAGAGACGGAAGTGGAAATGTCAATCAGGTGAAAAATATCGAACCAGATCATTTCAGTTCTAATCCAAACAATCTCGCGTCGCTCAATAATCTGCTATTTTTCAATGCTACTGATCAATATAGTACACATTTGTTTATAGCCAATAGCGATAATCCAAGTAATTATCCGCAAAACGTCGGTATCCTGAATCCTTCAAATTTTCAGGTATTTAATAACAAGATGTATTTTCAGGCTGAACAATATAATGGGAAAGAACTCTTCGTATCAGATGGATCAACTACCACTCAGGTGAAGAATATTTATACAGGGGCTTCGGGTACAGGCGAAAATAGTAGTAGTCCTACAGAACTTACGCCTATGGGTAGTTTTTTTTATTTTGCAGCCACCAGTACTGGTGATGATAGAGAATTCTGGAAATCGGATGGAACAGAAGCTGGCACTACATTGGTAAAAAATATAAATACTATCGGCAGTAGTTCTCCGAATCACCTGATAGAATTTGAAGGAAATCTCTATTTCTTTGCCACTTCATCATCAACTACGCAGCTTTATAAATCAAATGGTACAAGCGCCGGAACAGACGTGTTGCCGCCGAATAATTATAATGTAAATGTCATTAGTGGAGAAATAGCTGAAACCTCATCGAAACTTTATTTGCAGGCAAGTACTTCCACAACGGGAACCGAACTATTCTATCTCAATGGTTCAACGGTAACCTTATTAAAAGATATACGCTCTGGCTCAATAGGAAGCGCACCTTCAAATTTCACAGCTATCAAAGATAGATTATATTTTACCGCAAATGATGGTACAAGTGGCATAGAACTCTGGAAATCGGATGGTACGGGAGCAACTACTACTTTAGTGAAAGATATCAGGCCCGGTACTACCAATTCAAATATCAGCAATCTTATTAGGTTCAATAATATACTTATTTTTTCTGCCAATGATGGTGTTCATGGGCAGGAATTATGGAAATCTGATGGAACTCCAGGGGGCACTGTGATGGTAAAAGACATTATCGAAGGTTCGGATAATAGTAATCCGGCAAATTTCTGTCTGATAGGTAATACCCTTTACTTTAGTGCCTATCATCCCAAATTTGGTATCGAACTCTGGAAAACAGACGGCACAGAAGAAGGAACAGTTCTGGTTTACGACCTCAATTGGGATAATGAAATTTATTCAGGTAATTCTGTTCCATCTCAACTGACCAACGTAAACGGAATATTATATTTTGTTGCGGATAATGGGTTAAATGGCAATGAGCTTTTCTACTTCAAACCTTGCCCCGAATCAGTGCAGTTTTATGAGTATACTTATACACCGAGCTATACTTATCACGCCAATCAGACCATTCATGCTTATCATAAAATAGATAATGGTCTGTCTATCAATTATTTTGCCGGCCAATCCGTATTACTTTCACCGGGCTTTAATGTAGACGCGCACAACGGAATATCGGCAAGAACCAATGTTTTTCGCGCAGAAGCAAGAGGATGTAATTGATTCCGATTCATCACAATCTTTTAGGGTCATGAAAAAAATATCTAGCTACATGGTATCAAGACTTTTAAACTGTCGGAGTATGATAATGGTAATTTATCCAATTAATTTAATAGAAGATTTTCTGCCTAATCTCCTGAGAGACAATTCTTTCAGGAGATTTTTGTTTGTATACAATGAATAACATAGTTGACGATATGCAGTTTTACCATTTAGTAAAAAAAAAGCCAGATTTAACGGACTTTTCACCATTCCTAATTTTTTGCTCGGTATTTTTATTAGACAATAAATCCTTCAAATCTTTAAAAATATCGACCATGAAAAATCTTTTATCTGTCTTCACTCTTTTTTGTGTATTAGTCTCCCTGAAAACTCAGGCTCAGATATACGTTCAGGAATCCACAGATGGCTCAGTCACCATTACTCCAAAAGGAATCAGAGGTAAAAACGGGAATCCGGGTAATAATGATACGAATGTTTCTTTAGGCCCACAATCTCTAAAATCTACCGTTGGTAGCCAGAATGTAGCTATTGGATTATCTGCCCTCTTTGGTAATACCTCTGGTAGTCTGAATACTGCTGTGGGTAGTCAGGCTGTGACTAATAATACAACCGGGCAAGGAAATACAGGCTTAGGTTATAATAGTTTATTTAATACTACAACAGGATTAGGCAATACCGGCGTTGGTTCTTATAGTTTATATAATAATCTTTCGGGTAATGGTAGCGTAGGAGTCGGATACTTTTCATTATACAACAACACTGCATCAGGTAATGTGGGTATTGGACGTGGGTCTGGATATACCAATACCTCGGGTTTAAATAATGTGAGTGTCGGTGATTCTACACTTTATAGAAATAATGGGGGATATGATAATACTGCTATCGGAAGTAAAACTTTGAGTAAAAGTACTGGCAGCTATTATAATACGGCTATTGGAAGCCGGGCACTTTATTCTACAACCGGAGGGGCAGCGAATGTGGCGGTAGGTTATTTTTCAATGTATGATAATATTTCGGGAAGCAATAATACAGCAAGTGGATACCAATCTATGCAGGATAATACCATAGGTAAAAGCAATGTTGCTATCGGGACAGGGTCAATGAATAGTAGCAAGGCTCAACATTATAATACAGTTGTGGGAGCATCAGCTATGGCTAACGGATATAGTAGTACCACTGAAAATGATGGCTATAATACAGCCATTGGCTATCAGGCACTAAGAGGTAGCAGTACCTCTGCCAATAACAGCGGAGCATATAATACGGCCATTGGAAGCAGGACAATGCTTCTAAATACCAATGGAGATAATAATGTAGCTGTTGGTTTTGAGGCACTTTATACCAATTCGGTGGGTCTTAATAATGTAGCGGTAGGATATAGTGCTTTGCACAATAGCAACTTTGCAAGTGCCAATACCGCCCTTGGATATACAGCTTTAGAAAATGTAACTTCAGGTAACTCAAATACAGCTGTTGGAAGTTTTGCAGGAAGCAGTATTACTACCGGAGGATTTAACGTAACCATTGGAAATAGCGCAGGTCAGAATCTTACAACTGGCGACAATAATATATTAATTGCCACAGGTGGGAATGTTGTGAGTGGTTCGAATAACATTGCAATTGGCTACTCAGCTATCGTTCCTAATTCTACAACCAGTAACCAGATCCGATTGGGCAATACTTCTATCACTTATGCCGGAATACAGGTAGCATGGACAGTTACCTCTGACAAAAGATGGAAAGAGCAGATTCAACCATTGCAATTAGGAACCGATTTCATTAAATCTCTCAAACCCGTGCAATATATCCGAAAAAATGATCAATCTAAAAGTGTTGAGATGGGTTTAATTGCACAGGATCTGGAACAGACCTTAGTAGATTTCAAAAAAGACAACATGGGCTTATTGAAAAAGGATGATAACGGTTACTTATCAGTACGCTATAATGACCTGATGGCACCCATGATTAAAACCATGCAGGAGCAGCAAGCCATGATTGAGAAATTGATAAAAGAAAATCAAAATCTACAAGCAGAGGTGAAACAAATTAAAAATACACTGGCGTCTAACACAAACGAAATCAAGGCAATCACAGAAGCAAAAAAATAAGATATAACTAAGGAAATGAGTAGAGCCTTTCAACGATTTGAAAGGCTCTACTCATTTTTAAGGCAACGCAAATGCTACATACTGATTTCCTTTCTTCGCCCCAAGCTTTGTACCACCACAAGCAAGAACGATATATTGTTTACCATTAACCTGATAGGTTGATGGCGTAGCAAAGGCCGCTGCAGGTAGCTTGGTTTCCCAAAGCAAAGCACCAGTTTTCTTATTAAATACCCTGAATTTTTCATCTTTAGTAGCAGCTATAAATAACAAGCCATTAGCAGTTACTACAGGACCACCATAATTCTCAGAACCCGTTGTAGGAATCCCTTTTTGTTTCAAAGATTCATATTCTCCGAAAGGAATCTTCCACAAATACTCTCCTGTATTCAAATCAATGGCATTCAATGTTCCCCAGGGAGGTGATATAGCAGGCAATCCTTTGCTATCCAGAAACTTATTGTAACCTGTGCTTACATAAGGCAGATATGGGTTTTTGAATCCACTATTATTAGAAGCACTCACTTCTTTTTTCTCTTCTCCAAACAGAAAGGCAACCAATGCCTGTTTTTCAGAGGCACTTAAAGTCGTAAACCCGGGCATCATCCCTTTTCCATTACTGATAATCTGGGTAACAAAAGCTTTATCTCTGCGCTTCTCAATATCAACCAATGACGGGTATCCACTTTTAGTATTGCCCTTTCTATCAGCTCCATGACAAGCCACGCAAGTAGTTGCGTAGATTCGTTCACCTGTACTTAAGCCAGCTAAGGCATCCTGCTTAGGCGTTTCTTTCATGGTTAATATCCATGCCATTTCATTACTATTCACATAAATAATACCCTCTTTCGGGTCAGCTGCAGCTCCTCCCCATTCAGCACCCCCATCAAAACCCGGAAGAATAACAGTGCCCTCTTTGCTAGGTGCAGCAAATCGGTTACGCTTATAAGTTTTGAATTTTTTCAGTAACGAATCCCGGTCCTCAGCATAAGGACTAATATCATTATCAGTCAGTGTATGTGCCTGACGAGCAAAAGGAGCAGGTTTCGTCGGAATAGGTTGAGTAGGCCAGGCAACTTCACCTGCCAGATCAGATTTAGGCGCAGGTATCTCCTGAATAGGAAATAAGGGTTTGCCTGTTACCCGATCAAACAAATAAATATACCCTTGCTTGCTTGTCTGAGCCACTGCATCAACCATTTTACCATTATGTTTTACAGTAATCAGGTTAGGCGGTGAGGGTAGGTCTCTGTCCCACATATCGTGGTGAGTAGTCTGAAAATGCCAGAGTAATTTTCCCGTACGGGCATTTAGAGCCAACAGGCAATTGGCGTATAAGTTTTTCCCAACTCGTTTCCCACCATAGAAATCATACCCGGCTGAACCTGTTGGAACGTAAATGATGCCACGTTTTCTATCAACAGACATTCCTGCCCAGTTATTTGCTGCACCCACTTCGGTATTTTTATAGGCATCTTTTGGCCAGGTTGTATAACCCGGTTCATTTGGGTAGGGGATAGTATGGAATGTCCAGGCTAATTTCCCGGTCTTTACATTAAATGCCCTGATATCTCCGGGGGCTGCATCTGCCCCTTCTGAAAGTCGAACGGGCATCACAATTAAATCTTCGAAGATAGTACCTGGAGTATTCGAAATAATGAATTTCTTTCTGGCTATCTCAGGTAAGCCTGTATGTAAATCTACTCTGCCATTGTCTCCAAAAGAAGCAATTGATTTACCATTTGTGGCATCAATTGCATAAAGATATTCGCCAATTGTATGTAAAATGCGCTTATCGTTACCCTCACTCCAATAAGCTACACCGCGACTGGTACTGGCAAAGTTTTTCAGTTTATCGCCAAATTTCCATATTTCTTTCCCTGTGGCAGCCTCTAATGCAAAAGCCTGTACTGATGATGTGACACCATATAAAACCCCATCAACAATAATAGGATTTACCTGCATTTGCCCGGAATCTGGAGTTGCATAAGTCCAGGCTACCTTAAGGTTCTGAACATTCTCGGGCTTGATCTGGTCTAAAGTAGAATAATGATTACGATCGGGTCCACCCAGATATTCGTTCCATTCGGTATAATTGTCATTTTCAGGCAGATAGCCTTTTTGCCAGGCAGTAGCAATCAGGAAAATACCCAACGATAGTAAGGCTGCATAAATGCTTTTTTTCATAGGTTGTAATAAGTGTCAGGTTAAATAAGGGTGTTTTAAAGACTAATTCTTACTTATTGGGTGAAATAAGATTGAATACTTTAATATATCGTCTCTACGGGACTTAAGGTTTACTTTAATTTTTTTTTCTACCGCGCGGCGGCCGCCGATATACTATCCCTACGGGATATTTTCAAGCCCCGTTAGGGACGATATATTGGTAGAAAGAATATTTTTTTCGAATCCGGTATCCCGTAGGGATAATATATTTGAATTTCATCCAAGCAATTAATTCTTATTTTTATCTTCTATTTTATCTGAGTCATATAGATGCGTGTCTTCATAATTCACAAAAATCTCAGGATATTTATTTTTTAACCAACGATATTGCTTGGCCGATAAAAAGATAAACTGCGGCCCCGATAAATCTTCATCGTCTTCACTCCCAAACAATTCATAAAAAGTATATTCAGAATTCTGTTCAGTTAATGCTTTATTAGCTAATTCAATGAGTTTTGCCGTATCGAACTCAAAATACTCATAATCAGAATCAATATCTTTGTTTTTACTTCTGGGAACCCCCTTGATGAACTGGCTTTCACTATACTTTTTATTATTCAGCTCAAAACTATATTTGAATGTCCGGTCAGAACGTTCGCCTTTTTTAAGCATTTTCTGGAAATTATCTTCCACCTTCATCGGATTAAAATGTCCTTTTGAAATGGTCTTCAAAGAGTCAATCATTGATTTATAGACATCTTTATAATTATCCAGTTCCCACATATTACTCTTTACAATCACCTTAGGGAGTGCTTCTAATAACGATTTTCCCGAACTCGGTTGGCGACGGAATTTTAAAATAAACGATTCTTTTTGGGCTTCATTCATAGATTCAATTAAGCCAATTCTGCTAAACTCAAAAAGTGTATTCTGTAAACTATCTCGGCTGAATTCACGACTATACATGCTAAAGTCAACATAATTATTCGGCAGCGTCTCTGCTACCAGATTGGCCTGCGTGCTATCAAACAAAACAAATGAAAGCATTGGGCTTCTATAATCACAAACAATCACTAATCTATGCGGGTCGTCAATATCAGTCAGATAATCGTTGATAGCCTTAAACTGATTTTCGCCGATACCCGGAAAGTATTGAGACTTCTCATTTTTGAGTGAATCTAAGGCATTCTTAACCAGATTAGTTAGCGAAACATAAAGCGTTTGCTCATAAGATTTACCGTTGATTTTTAACGACACCAGATATTGATTGTATTCCGTTGAATCAGCTATTTCGTTTATTTTTTTATAGCTGATGTCACTAAATTTAGCAGTAGGCAATAGTTTTGAACCGAATTTACTGAGAAGGTTACTATATAATTCAGTATTGTTTTTTTCTCCCAATTCATTCATGTCGATTACAACCGCTTGTGAGCTCGCTTTCAGAATATCAGAAGGTTCTTTACTTTTCTTCAAGTCAAGTGTTTTCTTGGTTTCTTCCGTCAGCATATTTTCTCTTTGCAGTGCATTGGCAAAACCCTCAGGACTAAAAGCTGCTATTTGCGCCTGATAAGACTGATAAGCATTTTCAACAACCGGCTCATTAAATATCTCGCTATGGTTTTTATCAATATAGTTATATTGTCTCTGAGTCAGGAAAATATAATTACTTTGATTATTCGGAGAAAATGTGCCGATATTTCCATTAATTTTATAGAAATCTCCGTCGATTTTATTCTCTTCCAGTGACGAATTGATGACCTCAATTAACTCATACTCGTTCAGATTAATATTGTCAAAATTTACATAGCTCTCAGCCTTTGGTCGTCCGATAAACATCTCTTTACCCATTTTGGGTATTTCCTGTTTATACTCATATTTTTTATCCTTCACTCTGAAACTCATGACCAGATTCCGGTCTTTTTCCATGCCTTTGGCAATTTCAGTTTCAAAATTATCAGTGACTTTTTCAGGTCTGAATTGGTTATGAGACACACGTGCCAACTCAGCAATAAAAGCTTTAAAAGCATTGACCTTTTCAGTTTCATTAACGGGACTAAGATTAACTCTAGCCGTAACGACCGGAAAACTCAATAAAAGACTTCGCTTCACATTCGTTCTATTTCTTGATTCAAATCTGAAATCAACAATGGCTTTATCAACCGATTCTTTAGTATCAGTCGGTAAAATATCATTATCCTGAAAATCTTTGATAATACCTGCTAATTTTTCCCGGCTAAATTTATCTGAAAAATCAGCTTTTTCAGAGCCGAATAGGTTTGCCATAAAGCCATTGTCCTGCGTTTTAGTTTTAAAAACAAGACTCTGGGTACTATCAACCAGAATCAATGCTTTACGAGCATCTCTAATCGGAAGTAGGGGGTTGACTTCATTGGCAATCACCATCAATCTTTTGTTAGATTTTGTATCAGTCAGGTAATCGTTGATTGACTGAAAATCTTTTGTATTGATCCCTAACAGCGGAGAAAGAAGAACCGCATACGATTGAATAATATTGGTATCGATATGCACATCTGGCGGGATACTTTTTTGTAAAGTTTTCAGCCATGAAAAGTCAGTATCCGCTTTTTGAGCATAATTTAACCCATTAACAGTATATTGTAAACGATAAGATTTTTTATCCTTATCCATCGGATTTCTGAAAGGAAAACCCATCGGACTATCATAAACCTGATTAGAATTATTTTTGGCGAATTCTTTTACAGAAAAATCAGCGAAAGTAAAATCAGACAATAGCTTGTTTTTTACCTCCGTAAATAAATTCTGATAGATTTCTTCCCTTGTAAAATTCCCTTGTTCTTTTGCAATGACCACTACATTGTTGCACTGAGCAAGAATATCTATTTTACTTTTCAACTCATAAGGCTTATAAGACTGTTTAAGCAAATCTGCTTTTTCTTTTGAAAGCATTTTTGCCGATTGCAAACTGTCTATAAACTGAAATTGAATATTTTTCTGAGATTTATAATTATCATAAAACCAGGTTTGCTTGGCTGCATAAATAAAAAAGCCAAAATCATTAATGAGCTTGATACGGTCTTTTTCTAGCCATTTCAACAACTCATCGTATACGTTTTTATCAATTAATTGAATGGCTCTGAGTTTATCAGCCAACAGCAGATAGTTTTCTTTAGAGGGTTTCAGGTTTTGCTCCAGGCTCAGGAAAGAAATCGGGTTTTTAGCGTTTATTTCACCTTCAACATCAGGTTTGAAATACATACTTTCAGCTAATATTTTCTCAGACATTTCACGGAGTTGCACTAATTCATCTGCTGCCGAACCAACATTACGTATCAATTCGAAGACACCAACAAAACCTAAAATAGCCGCTCTGGATCTGAATAATGAATCTGGAATCTTGCTTAGTGCACCAAATGGCATTCCAGACAAACGTTGCTTGATGGCAGGATTATCTTTAGCAATAGCTTTAAGAAATCCATCTTTCCCGTATTCAGAAATAATCTCTTCTTTTTGTAGGGCTTCAAGATATTTTTTGACCTGATCTTCAGATAAACTTTGTGCAAAAGTGGTGATAGTAAAGAAAGAAAATATAAACAAAAGTATGTGTTTCATAAGCAAGCAACATTTTTATCCAAAAGTAATTGAGTTTCTCATAATTAACTATAATAGGATTAAAATATTGAGCAAGTTGCTCTCAAATTATCACAACAGCTGAAAGCTAAAATCAACCTAATTAAAAGAGGTAGCTCAAAAATGAACTACCTCCGATAAAAACGATTGATGATATTCTTTAGAATGACATTCGTTGGATTCTGACTGCATTCAAAATAGCTAAAAGAGCTACACCAACATCGGCAAATACAGCTTCCCACATGGTTGCTAAGCCGCCAGCCCCTAAAATCAATACGATTACTTTTACAGCAAATGCTAATATGATGTTTTGAATAACAATGCTTTTGGTAGCTTTACCAATTTTAATAGCAGTTGCTATTTTGGATGGCTGGTCAGTCTGAATCACCACATCGGCTGTTTCAATGGCCGCGTCACTTCCCATCGCACCCATTGCCATACCTACATCGCTTAAGGCCAATACCGGAGCATCATTAATACCATCACCCACGAATGCCGTTATTTTTGCCGTATCCTTTCGCAATTCCTCAACCTTCTGCACTTTATTTTCAGGCAATAAATCACCGTAAGCTCTATCTATACCAATAGACTTGGCGACCTTCTGAGTAATAGAATTTTTATCACCACTCAGCATGATGGTCTGAGTGATGCCATTTTTATGCATTTCTTTAATGGCTTCAATGGCATCTTCTTTTATTTCATCGGCAATCGTGATATGCCCCGCATACTTCCCATCAATGGCCACCACTACAATCGTCTCTACAATATCTTCCAAAGATTTGTCATAGCTAATCTTAAACTTTTGCAAGAGTTTAAGATTTCCAGCCAACACCTCTTTGCCACCCACTTTACCTTTTAATCCATGTCCTGAGATTTCTTCAATATCATTGGCAGAAAATGTTTTTTTGCTTGAAGCATATTCAGCAATGGCCTTTGCAATCGGGTGTGTTGATTTACTTTCTAAAGCTGCTACTATGCTGATAAACTCATCTTTATCCAGACTATTGCTTACAATGTCTTGCACCTTAAATACTCCCTTGGTCAAAGTACCTGTTTTATCCATCACCACTGTATTGACTTTAGTCATCAAATCAAGGTAATTGGAGCCTTTGAACAAAATACCATTGCGTGAGGCCGCACCAATTCCACCAAAATACCCTAATGGAATAGAAATAACCAGAGCGCAAGGGCAGGAGATAACCAGAAAAATAAGCCCTCTGTACAGCCACTCATTAAATGTATAGTTTTCTACAATCAGTGCAGGTACAAACACAACCGCAAGCGCCAGAAAAAACACAATTGGCGTGTATATCCGGGCGAATTTCCGAATGAGTAATTCTGTTTTGGCTTTTCTGGTCGTGGCATTTTGCACCATATCCAGGATACGGGCTAACGAGCTATCGGCAAATTTTTTGCTTACCTTTAATTCAATAACCTTATCCAAATTTAGCATCCCTGCCAATACTGACTCGCCTTTTTCAATAGTTTTGGGTCTACTTTCACCAGTCAGAGCCGAGGTGTTGAAGCTGCTTCGCTCACTCAGCATTTCTCCATCTAAAGGTACTTTTTCCCCTGCCTTAATCTGAATGGTTTCTCCAATCTCTACTGATTCAGGTTTTACTTCCTGATAGGCATTATTTCTCAATACACTGGCAGATGCCGGACGAATATCCAATAGGGCTTTGATATTATTTTTAGCTCTATTGACAGCAGCGCTCTGAAATAATTCTCCAACTGCATAGAATAACATGACCGCCACACCTTCAGGATACTCACCAATTGCAAATGCACCGACAGTAGCCAATACCATGAGCGTAAACTCGGTAAAAAACTCCTTTCTGCTGATGGCTTCCCAAGCCTCTTCCATTACCGGAAAACCCACCGGATAATAAGCAATCAGATACCATACTAATCTGAAATAACTATTGAAAAAGGTGTTTTCAATAAAATTATCTAAGGCAATACCAATTAATAACATCGCCAGACTAAACAAAGCTGGTAGGTATTGCGTCCAACCCACAGGGCCATCATGATCATGATTATGGTCATGTCCGTGTTCATGTTCTCCGTGGTCGTGATCATGGTCATGATCCCCATGCTCGTGATTATGATTATAAGTTTTTTTATCTTTAGCCGGAATCAATAATTCTTTGGCATTGGCTTGCGTATAAATTTTTTCTTCCAAAGAACAACAAGTCATTCGTCCCTGCTCATCATACGTATGTACGTGATTCGGGTCTGTATTAACACCCGGTGGATGTTCGTGCGGGTGTTTGTGGTCATGCTCATGCTTCATATATTTATTATTTTAGAAACCAGTATTAAATTAAATTCTAACAATTTTATCTTGATACCCCATTGAATGAGCGTATTTCGGTTTTCGGTTCATTCTATTGAAACCGTAGTTCCAATCAAAGGCTCTTTTGTTTTTCTGTCTTTTACAACCATACTCGGTTGCGTTTATGCAAAAGAGAGTTGTGTATTTAAAATCTATTATCAGTTGCTTCTTTTCATTTGCCATAAATTAGTTAATATCATAGCCTTTAAGGCTTACTTGATAAATAAGCACTATTAATCATCCGAGCTTTATCGGCTGATACTTTATAAGTCGTATTAAACTAATTGTGGCGGTTACCAGGGTAAAGAAATAAAGCTTGAGGCATCTTTGGTTTTGTAAGGAAATTTTACTTTTCTATATGTTAATCTAGAAACAGGAACCTGTATAATCATACGGGAACCGCAACAAGCAGAGCTAAAAAGCGGTGAACAGAAGTCTGAATCAACACCATGGCTCGCCTGAGAATCAGTATCGCTACGTACAATAGTTTGTTTAGTTTCTGCTACATACTTACTTGTATTATCACAAGGAAGACTGGCCAGAAATAGCAGATAAAACTCAGAAATAGGTACGTAAACTGGTTGATATGGCAAATGTAGATAAGAAACCCATGCAACAGGAGTGCAAGAAAAATATTTATTTTTTACGCTGGTAATTGTAAAATGTATTATTGAACCTGTTTAAACTTATTTCTTTTGACTACGAATGTCTAATTTTTACTTTTATTTCGTCCGCTCATTCTCGTCATTAAATAAAAAGTTTAAACAGGTTCATTTTAAAACTTTTGCTGCCTAAACTTAAAGAAGACGTTAGGTCAAAAAAATACTTGCTTGCGTACTAGGTAAATACGATAACTATTAATGTCCGGCTAATCAGAACAACCATAAAAAAAAATCGCCACAAGATGCGGCGATTTTTTTGTTTAATACACGATGAATCTTACCCGTCGACAAATAGTAGAGTGTCGATTGGAGTAATAAAATTTTTAATATTTATAGAACATATTATCATCTTAATGTTTTACCTGTTTCCTGTCTCTCAAATCTCTTCGTATAGGTAATATAGTACTAACAAAACCCGTGCCAAAAATTATCTAACGGTAGCATTAACGAAAAAATATTTTAAAAATCCGCAAATCATTATTTTAATACCTCAACTTCAATTTTAGAATCTGAATAAACTTTATGCGTTGCCTTGATAAAGTCTGATTCTTCAGCTTTGAAAATATTCGGTACGAATTTCTGAGGGTTACGGTCGATCAACGGAAACCAGGTGCTTTGCACCTGAATCTGAATTTTATGCCCTTTCTTGAAAGTATGCAGCACATCCTGCAACTGGAAATTAATATCAGTTACTTTATTAGGAACAGTGGCTTCTGGTTTTTCAAAACTGTTTCTGAATCTGCCTCTAAGCACTTCACTACGCACCATCTGGTGATAATTGGCCATCAGCATTTTTTTATCAGGCATATAGGGGTGATTGGGCTCATTGGCCGGATATACATCAATGAGCTTCACAACCCAGTCAGCATCGCTTCCGGTGGTACTAACTTTCAGTTTGGCAAAAATTTCTCCTCCTAGAGTTATATCATCTGTCAATACATCGGTTTCAAACACCAGAACATCTGGGCGTCTTGCTGCAAAACGTTGGTCTTCTGACATATAAGCAAACGGAGTGAAATTTGCCATAGAAGTTAAATCTTCACTATAAGGCACTGGTTTTTGAGGATCACTTATATAAGTGCTGGCTGTTACCTTAGCTGGTTTTGTCTGAGCAAGTTTACCATCACTATTCAGATAAAAAGTCAATTTTTGTGCAGAAGCCGACGGCCATTTATCAAATTGTTTCCATTCTTTGTTTCCTGTATCAAATAAATAGGCATCAGGTAATCCCGTTTTGCCATCTCCTGGGCCTTTCAGGAAGTGCGTAAAAAACTGCGCTTCAATATTTTTCTGGTAGAAAGTAGCAATACTATCTCCAAAATATACATTGCTGTGCAAGGTATGTCCAGTTTCAGCCGACCACCTACCATGTCCGAATGGCCCCATTACTAAAGTATTATAAGTGCCAGGATTATTCTTTTCTATTTTCTTATAGACATTCAAAGGGCCATATAAATCTTCCGCATCAAACCAGCCACCAACGGTCATTACAGCGTGCTTCACATTTTTTAAATGTGGCAGAATACTTCTTTTCTGCCAGAATGAATCATAATTCGGGTGTTCAACAGTTTCTTTCCAGTAAAAGTTATCAGGGTAATACTTATTAGCATTTTTCAAAGGACCTAAATTCAACTGAAACTGATAGCCATCTCTCATATCGGTGGTATTAATCATCTTATACCAGGCTTGCGAAGTCGGGCCAGAATGTTGCACACCGAATACAGGGAACGTGAAAATATAAGCTTGAATGAAGGCACCATTATGATGGAAATCATCAAAGAAGAAATCACTTACCGGGGCTTGTGGAGAAGAAGCTTTTAAAGCAGGGTGCGCATCAACCGCTCCGGCAACTGTATAAAAACCTGGGTAAGAGATACCCCACTGGCCAACTTTACCAGTGTTATATTTAACATTATTGATTAACCACTCAATGGTATCATAGGTGTCGGAGCTTTCGTCGACAGGAGTTGTGGCATCATTGCCCGGATTATTCGGAGTCATGTTTGTCCAGGTTCCCTCCGACATCCAACGCCCTCTCACGTCCTGATAAACGAAAATAAATTTATCTTTCATTAAAAAAGAAGAGGGCCCTAGTTTCGAAGGATATTTGTCTTCACCATAAGGAGCAACGCTATAACAGGTTCGTTGCATCATCATCGGATATTTGATGGTCTCAGAGGCGTTATTAGGTACATAGACAGCCGTATGCAATTTAACCCCGTCTCTCATCGGAATTTTGTACTCGTACTTAGTATAATTTTGTTTGACATAATCATTCTGTGCAATGGCTGCAAAAGAGGCCAGCACGAAAAAAATAATTTTTTTCATGAAGTGTTAGTTTAGAATGGAGGATTAAAAGTATAACAGGGCGCTAAGTTAGAAGAAAGAACAGGTATAATAAAAAAAGAGTACATAATTTTTAGATTATGTACTCTTCAGTTTTTACTTACTGGAAATCAGAAAAAAATCGCTAGCAAACAGATTGACGCAATAATAATAACTGAAATTACCTTTTTGGTTTTAGTGTAAGTTACCGCACGTGTTGAACGGTAGCTAAGATGTACCGGTTGTCTCATAGATTACTAGAATACTTAGTGTTTAGGATAGTTTTGGAAACTCTTTACGACGAGGTAAAGTTAATATAAAAACAAAGTTTTTTCAAGTTAATTTTCTATTAAAACTTGCACTTTTTTTTTATACTACCCAATCACTTTGCAAAAACCGTTCCATAATGTATTTTTGCAGACTTTTCAATGAAATCACAAATAAATGTTAAATAAAGATTCAATTTTACGTATAGCCCTGCAAAAATCGGGAAGATTAAGCGAAGACTCATTTGGACTTTTCAAAGAATGTGGCATTAAGTTCGAGAGCGGCACAGGCAAACTCAAAACTTCCTCTTCTAATTTCCCGGCAGAGTTCCTTTTTTTAAGAGATGATGATATTCCTGGCTACGTAGAAGATGGCGTGGCAGACATCGGAATCGTTGGTGAGAATGTATTTGTGGAGTCAGACCGTTCAGCTGAATTAACTTATAGATTAGGCTTTTCGAAATGCCGCTTATCCATTGCCATTCCAAGAGGAATTGAATTTAAGGGTATCGAAGATTTTCAGAACAAGAGCATTGCTACCTCTTACCCTCGTATTTTAGGCGCTTATTTAAAGGAAAAGAATGTGGCAGCAGAAATACATGAAATCAGTGGTTCTGTTGAAATTGCCCCAAGTATTGGTCTGGCTGAAGGAGTTTGCGATATCGTAAGCTCGGGCAGTACTTTATTGAGCAATGGCTTAAAAGAGGTAGAGGTTATCTTCCGTTCGGAAGCTATTCTGATTGCCAATAAAAAATTGTCAGCAGAAAAGCACGAAACGCTCAACAAATTGTTATTCAGAATAAGAGCAGTGCAAACTGCTCAGAATTACAAATATATCCTCTTGAACGCGCCTAACGATAAACTGGATGATATTATCAATATGATACCTGGGATGAAAAGCCCAACCATTGTGCCTTTAGCAATGTCTGGTTGGAGCTCGATTCATTCGGTATTAGAAGAAAACCAGTTCTGGGAAAACATTGAGGCGATTCGTGGAGCAGGTGCAGAGGGAATTTTAGTGATTCCGATAGAAAAAATGATTTATTAACACTAAACCATCATACCATGACTACCTACGATACTTCTGCTGAAGCCATTAACGCTTTGGTAAGCAAAGGTTATAACCATAATTTTAACCTGAAAGACGAAGTACTATACTGCCATACCAACGAAACCAGCTTACAGCCTGATGAATTTCAGATTGATGAGGTATATCGTTTTGAAGGCGATACAAACCCGGACGATGAGGTAGTTGTGTATGCTATATCTTCGCCGTCGGCAGATATAAAAGGTATTCTGGTAAATGCATATGGAGTCTATGCCGAAAGTATTTCGGCTGAATTGGTTGAAAAATTGAAAATTGTGCGTTAAATGAAAATAGTTTCTTTTCCTCCACACGCCGAGTGGAAACAATTGCTTGCACGCCCAGTGCAGGAAATGGCAGATATTGAACAAAAAGTTCAGCCGATTTTAGCCAAAGTAAAAGCAGAAGGCGACAAAGCCCTGAAAGAATTTGCTTTAAAATTTGATAAAGTTGAATTAGATACCATTCAGGTCTCACAAGCTGAAATTGATGCATCAGAGCAACAATTATCAGAAGATTTGAGAGAAGCTATTAAACAGGCTTATAATAATATCTATACCTTTCATGTGGCTCAAAAGCAAGAGCCTCAAGTAATAGAAACCATGCCAGGCATTAAATGCTGGAGAAAAAGCGTGGGCATTCAGAAAGTAGGTTTTTATATTCCCGGTGGAACTGCACCACTATTTTCTACGGTATTGATGCTAGGCGTTCCCGCACAGATTGCCGGATGTCAGGAAGTAGTTTTATGTTCGCCAAGTAATCACCCAGCCATTTATTATGCAGCCAAACTGGTAGGTGTTACACAAGTTTTCAGGGTGGGAGGGGCACAGGCTATCGCCGCGATGGCTTATGGTACAGAAACTATTCCACAAGTATACAAGATATTCGGGCCGGGTAATCAATACGTAACAGCTGCCAAACAATTATTAAGTAAAGAGGGAGTAGCTATCGATATGCCTGCCGGTCCGTCAGAAGTAGCTGTGATGGCTGATGATACAGCAATTCCGGCTTTTGTTGCATCTGATTTGCTCTCACAAGCCGAACACGGAGCTGATAGTCAGGTTTTATTGGTTACTACCAGTAAGAAACTAGTTTCAGCAGTAAATCTGGCTGTATCCGGACAGTTGAATCGTTTGCCAAGAAAAGAGTTAGCAACCCAGGCAATTGAAAACTCAAAAATGATTCTTCTGGAAAGTGAGAAAGATTGCATTGATTTGCTGAATGATTATGCACCTGAACACCTAATTCTGTCAGTAGAGAATTATTCTGAAGTAGCAGAAAAAATTGTGAATGCTGGTTCTGTATTCCTGGGTAATTATACACCTGAATCATGCGGTGATTATGCATCCGGTACAAACCATACCTTGCCAACTAATGGTTATGCCCGTGCTTACAGTGGTGTTTCTTTAGATAGTTTCGTAAAAAAAATTACCTTTCAGGAAATATCAGAAGAAGGCATAAAGAATATCAGCAAAACTGTCGAGCTCATGGCAGAAGCCGAATCTTTAGAGGCGCATAAACGTGCAGTGACGTTACGAGTAGAAAGTCTAGGTTAATACTATTCAGTATCGTCGTTTCTTTTTAGCTGATATATTATCTGATCTCCTTCGGGATTTTGTTTATGCTTATCTGCTTTGCCGCTGTATGGTAAGGTAAATGTATCTTTTACTCTTTGTGATCGATTCAAAAAACTAACCCATACAGCACCATAAATAAGTATTTTGAAAAAATCTATTGCTCCTGTATCAGCATTCATTTCTGTGTTGAGAAGGGTAGAGGCATAAATTAATATCATCCAATCCAGAAATACATAAATAATTAAAAAATAGTGGAAGTAAATAGCTAATTTAGGAAGTGTATTTCTTCGGTTAAAGAATAAAATCAATAGAAGAATAGCCCAGAATACTCTTGCTATTATGCATACAAACTCAAATACCAAAAAGGATTTGTAGAAATAATTATCTTCTCCAAAAACATTCCAGACATTTATATTAAAGTAAGAATTTTCATTAAATAAAGCATAAATCACAAAAAAAGGATTTAGAGCCAATACCAAACCATATACTGCTACCCAACCACCCAATTGTAAGGGGGGATTATGGGTAGCAACAGGCAATGAATATTGATTGAAGCGATAAACTAAGTAGACAAATCCAATACTGCATATAATGCCAATGAAAACCATTATCCAATTAGTTGACGAATCCGCATTCTGGGTATTATCTCCATTAGGATTCCAGGTAATTGTCTTTCCTAACTCGTCGCGCATTTTGTTTGCATCGTCGTTAAACTTTGCATAATTTTCAGGAAGAACATGATCTTTTAAGGTCTTATAGGTATAGTGGACTTTCCACGTTTTAGTAGAGGCTTCATAATAGGAGCCTTCTGTAAATTCATACGAATCTCTTTTGATATTGACACTCTCGCTATTGATTGTCCAACTTTCCGGAAAGACAACTTCTATAGTATAGTCCAGCTCATAAGGGTATGATAGGGCAATTGGGCTAATACGGCTTTTATCCTTTATTTTTATTAAATGTTCTTTTAATAGGTCTCCCCAAATGGTAATCGAATGAATGTTTTTAGTTGAATCCTGCTTTTCCCAGATATCCTCAATCGTATAGCTTTCATTAACAGTAAATACATTATCCTTTTCATCATCGTCATAATAGAGCGTATCTAATTTCACGAAGGCAGGTTTAGAGAATAGACCTGCATAATAATCTGTATACCCTTGCTCCGTATCTGTAAGCGCTTTTTCGGCAAATGTACTTCTAATGGTATTTGCATGAGAAACAGAGTACCTTGACACCACATCAAGCCTGGCTGCTTTGCCAATTTCAGGAATTGTATATCTCTCTGTAATGGTGGTTGTACCTGCATAATTTTCGGGAATTACGGTAAGATCTGTCTGGCCTGGCTTAATAACCAGAGCCTTGCCATATTCAGGGATGTAACCATTCACAAGTCTTCCTCGTTGGTAAGAAATCGTTGGGTCAATCCAGGTCCAGTTTCCTGAGATATTTGCATATACAATCACATGATTAAAGGCAATTGGAGATGGCTGTTTCTGGTTTAAATATCTCTTTTTATAAGTATTTACCAAGGCCGGATATGCCTCGATACCTGCTCCAGCCAAAAGATTGCATAGAAGGAACGATTTATCCTTACAATCTCCATAGCGTTGTTGAAAAACCTTTTCAGGAGCATGAGGTTTATGAGAATTTGTACCAACTTCGATGCCCATATACCGAATTTCGTCCTGCGTAAATCTTGTGGCCAACTCTGCATATTTATCCAGATTATTGCCTGCTTCTTTCTTGAACTCAGCAATTTTTGCATTTAATGAGACAGGAGGTTGCTTTGTCCTCTGATACAATGGCAAAGCCCAATCTACCACTTGTTTCCATGAATTGTATTCGCTGAATTCGACATAAGGGTAACCTTCATGCCATTCAGGCTCATAATCTTCAAACTTATGAATCTTTGGAAGTATAAGATTCCATTCGTATACGGTCAACCCATCTTTTGATGATATTTTAGGTTTAACAGGATTGTTGAACTCTTTACTGTATAGTTTTCTATTACTGGAAACAATACTGACCAGATATATTTGTGAAACAGGATAATTGGTATATAAATAGAAATTTTCGAAAAATCTGTTTTCAAATATCGGATTTTCGCCAGTAATTGTATAAGAATAATCAATCAGGTCTCCTTTTCTAATATCTTCTAAAATTACTGAGGCGTTATTGGTTCCATTATAAAGAAATCTTGACCTTTCCTGTTCGATTGGACTTATTTTGACTGCTGAAGGTGTTAGCTTATTAATCTCTTTCCCGTTTCTTCGAATGGTGATTTTATGAAAAACTAATTTCTGATAAGCAGGTTCGTAATTTACAGAAATTTCGGAGCCGTTCTGGACTCCTGAAGCTGAAACTATTTCGCGTACGACATGCGTATAACGCGCTTGTAATTCAGCATGATACTGTTTTTCTACCAGAAGTTCGAAGTACCCATCTGATATATCTTTAGGATTTGGTTTAAGGCTGGTAGGTGTAAAATTGACTTTCCATTGTGGTTCTTTTTCAATTCTGACCTGGGCATTAGACACAGCATAAGTAAATGCCAACAAAAGCAGTAGATATTTTTTTAACATTGATAATGGTAGTTTTACCTTTAGGGTCAAATTTTTAAACTTAGTCACAAGCGAGGAATTGGTTATTTTCTGTGCTTTTTAATTAATTACGAAATAAATAAAATCATTGGTATAATTCTACTCAAAAGGGTTTTATTATTAGAGTTTTACCGTAAAATTGAGATTAAATCATTGTAATGTATAAATTGCAAAAATTATGCCGATGCAGGTAAAAATATCAGAATTAAACCCGATTAATAATTGCATGTATGAAGAATATTCTTTCTATTTTATTTAGCGTTTTACTAGTAAATGTTTTCGCCCAGGAGAAAACCACCGCTATCAAAGCAGGAAAACTATTTGATAGCGAAAAAGGGATTTTCCTAGATAATCAGGTAATACTAATTAAAGACAACCTGATAACTGAGGTAGGAGGCAATGTGAAAATCCCTGCCAATGCACAGGTGATAGATTTAAGCAAAAAAACGGTGCTACCTGGCTTAATAGACTGCCATACACACATTATTTTCCAACCCGAGAACTATATGGAAGATTTATTCCGTAAGTCTCCGATTGATGTAGCTGTTACAGCCCATATTTATGCCAAACGTACACTACAAGCAGGTTTTACCACCTGTCGTGATGTGGGCGCCAGCGAGTTCATTGATATATCTCTACGCAATGCCATTAATTCTGGTAAAGTAGAAGGACCAAGACTATATGTAGCCGGGTTTTTCATTGGCGCAACCGGAAGCCATGGCGATTTAACAGGTTTCTCACCCTACGTCCATTTTCAACAGGAATCTGGTGTGGCTGACGGAGTAGATGGTGTGAGAAAGATGGTTCGTAAAAATATCAAATATGGTGCTGATTTAATCAAGTTTGGAGCCACCGCCGGAGTTTTAACAGAAGAAGAATCTGTTGGCGCACCTCAATACTCACAAGAAGAAATGAATGCCATTGTAGAAGAGGCCAGATTGTGGGGCAAAAAAGTAGCGGCTCATGCACATGGTGCTGAGGGTATCAATATGGCAGTAAAAGCAGGTGTGGCCTCTATAGAACACGGAAGTTTTCTGAATGATGAAGGTATTCGCTTGATGAAAGAAAAAGGAACCTACCTGGTAGCTGATATTTATAATGATGATTATATTTTGTCGGAGTATTCAAAAATGGGTGTTCCACAAAAAATCATTGATAAAGAGAAGCTTGTAGGTAGAACTCAAAGAGAAAACTTTCAAAAAGCAATTAAAGCGGGCGTAAAAGTAGCTTATGGTACAGATTCAGGCGTATATCCTCACGGCGATAATGCCAAACAATTCTTTTACATGGTAAAATATGGTCTTACACCCATTCAGGCCATTCAGGCAGCAACAATCAATGCCGCTGATTTGATAGGCATTAAAGATAAAACAGGTTCAATTGCAGTAGGAAAATGGGCAGACATTATAGCTGTAGACGGAGACCCGCAACAAGATGTAACCCTGATTGAAAAGAAACTGTCTTTTGTGATGAAAGATGGTAAAGTTTATAAGAATCAATAGGAACTTAATAAACAAAAATGCCTGCCCCAATTACTAAGGGCAGGCATTTTTGTTTAGCTAAAACGCCCCAATCAACCATTCCACTAAATTCTCCTCAGTTTCCAGATTCAGTTTTTTCCTGAGTCTATATCGCTTCAATTCAACACTGCGGTAGGTTATATTTAATAATTGCGCAATTTCTTTAGACGATAGATTCATGCGTAGATAAGCAGAAAGTCTTAAATCTCCGGGAGATAAATCAGGATAACGTTCCAGTAATTTCTTAAAAAACTCTTCATGCACCCGATTAAAGTTCTGTTCAAACACCTGCCAATCATGCCCGGAGGATATATTATTATCAATCAACTTAATGATATGATTCAGCGAACCAGCCTTTGAATGTTCTTCCAATTCCTGACTTTCTGCTTTTAATTGTTGCAGCAATTCATTCTTTTTAATCAACTGCATGGTCGAATTGGCCAACTCTTCCGACTTTCGGATTATATCCTGTTCTAACTGTTCATTTCTAAGTGTAATAATCTCCTGTTTACTTTTTTCCTGCTGACGTTTTAGTTCCTCTTCTTTTTCCTGTACCAATTTCTGATTTTGTTCCTTCAATCTTTTCAGGTGTAGTTTATACAAATAATAAGAGATACCCATAAAGAATATCAGATATAAAGCTTTACTCCAGAGATTCCAATACCAGGGGTCAAGAATCACAAAGCGAAGCACCGTTTCTGCGTCGCTGGTATTGGTACGCAAATGCAGTATATAAGAGCCCGGAGATAAATTATTAAATTCTTTTTCATAATTCTCCGAAAACTCCGACCAGCGAATCATATTATTTTCCAGCCAATAACTGAATTTAACAGATGACGAATAATCGGTAGAGCTGAAAGTAAATTGTAGCGTATTCTGATTATACTTAAATTCTAAATCCTGTCTGGTGTTATTTTCAGTGAAGTATCTCGTCAAATCAGACTGATTTTCAACTTTTACGCTTCGTATAACTGGTTTTTTCCCTTTTAACCCCAAAAGATTTGGAATACTATTGCGTTCCAGAATCGTAAATCCGTTTTCTTTACAAAAGAAAAAAGTACCTCCAAAGACCTTTAAATTTTCATAATCACTCACCCAAGTATCTTTTTTTAAAGGTAATTCTAACCAGACATTCTGAGCAGAGATGCTACCAAAAGCCCCATTTGTTTTCAGATACCATTCCTCTTTATCACTAATGGGAAATATCTTTTGAATATTGGTATAATCTTCGAGAGTTGCCACAGACTGAAAGGATTGACTTTTGTCGTTGTATTCCAAAATACCTCTATCACTTGTTACTACAATCTTATTGCGGATCTTTGTAAGGTTTTTGGGAACAAAAGCTTGACGGATAGCTTCCTGTTTATCAACCTTTCTTAAATCAGGAGAAAGTTTCAATTTAAAAATACCATTATTCAGGGTATTAATAAAAATTTCTCCTTTCTCATTTTCTTCTAACTGTTTAATAGGTGCTGAGAAATTATCAATCGTATGAGAGAAAACCCATTGGCCCGATGGATTCTTTTCATAAATACTGAGCTTGGTATAAGTACCTTGTATCAGGTGATTAGGGTAATTCTTCAATGATTTTATCACTAACCCACCGGTAATAGTAGAAATAGGAGTTGCCTTTAGATTATTGATTGTGAATGTGCCATTATTATGTCCGCAGAACAACTGGTTGTCAATCACTTCTAAATCCCAGGTCTGGCTTTGTGTATTTGGTACCAAACTAAACTGGCGATTACGATTATTTAAGGAGGTATAAAATACGCCATGATTGGTTGCCAGATATAAGGCATTCTGAAAAATGGCTGCATCGAAAACCGTCCCAAGTTCTCCTTCAATGTCTTCAAAATATTTGAACGGTGAACTTAAAGCAATCATCGCAATACCTTTATCTAATCCAAGCCATACATTGCCACTTTCATCAGCCTCGAGTGATAGAACCGTATTATTCTGCAAACCATTTTTCTGATTGAAATAGTTGATAATATTGCCTTGTGCATCTGTTATCACAACTCCATTCAGAATACTCCCAAAAACATATCCACCATTCTCTAACCTGACTCCGGCATTCAGTTGGTTTTGCTGAACAAATTGTTGCAATGGCTGATTAAAAACCTTGAAACCAGTACCATCATATTCATACAGACCTCTATTCGTACCCACCAGTAAACTCGAAGCATTAGTAGTAGGCAAGATAGTATGCACTGATTCATTTCTTAGAAATTCGCTGTTCTGAATGAAAACAAATTGGTTATTGATGATTTCATAAAGCCCTTTATCAAGCACTTCCAGAAAGTATCGCCCATTTACATCGAATGCAAAAAGAATATTGCCGGGAGCCTGCAGTTTCTTCACCGAATTATTCTGCAAAAGATACATATAAGCAAACGACTGAAAGATGATACCATTTGAAGTTTCAAGGATATGCCAGATTTCTTCCTGTCCAAAGGAACTCTCTTTAATAAGTGCCTTTAACGAATGATAAACCAATGAGCCATTTGCCGATTTTTCCCAATAACCAAATTCGCCTAAAGCCCCGGTATAAATTCTGCCGCTTTTATCACAAGTCACCGAACGTACTATTTGCTTCGCTGGTAATTCATAAGTCGTCCATTGTGTACCATCATATTCAAGCAATCCTTTTGAATTAGCAAAGTACATAAACTTATTGGTGAGATTTTGTGCTATCCCCCAGTTCTGCCGATGTGCTTTGTATGTCTGATGTGAGTAGTTAATTAAATCAGGTTGACATAAATCAGCCAGGCTTTGCGAATAAGATTCATTCCAAAGTAGCAGTAGTAATAATAACCGAAAGAAAAGGTTCAATTTTTTTAATAGCATCTATATGATGTACCAGATTTTTGTCATGATGTGGTAAAATTAACTAAAAAACGCAGAAAATAAGCAAAATGATGTAGTATTGATGTGGCGTTTTTTTAGGATAATGGTTTTAAAAAGCTGTACTTTGTGGCGGATAAATTAAATAAAATCTTTGTTTATTTCAATAAACTGGAATTTTTAAACATTAGTAGTTTATAGATAGTTAATTACTATTCTTCCGATGTTCGATGGTGAAACTCAGAGAATGATGTACTAGCTCAATCATTACTTTGGTTTTTTGTAGCGCTTATTATCTATTAAAAGACACAACAAAACAATTTCTTACATTCGTTATTTACCGTATGAATAAAATTTCTCTCATCAAATCTATGACAAGAGGCCTGAGTATTTTTCTTCTTTTATTCAGTTGTTCAATTGCTTTTGCCCAGACTAAAATAACAGGGAAGGTAATTGATCAAAAGTCGAAAGAGGGGATTCCCGGAGCTTCTGTCAGAATTAAAGATACTAATACCGGAGCCGTGGCAGACTTCGAAGGAAACTTTAGTATCAATGCATTGCCCAATGCCACATTGATTGTTTCTTTTATTGGGTACTCTAATAAAGAAGTAGCCGTAAACAATCAGACAACCTTAACTATCGGTCTTGAAGAAGCGACAAACGAATTGGAACAAGTGATAGTAGTAGGTTATGGTACACAGCGTAAGGTCGATGTAACCGGAGCCACCTCAAGTGTAAAAGGCGAAGATCTGGTTAAACAACCGGTAATGACCCCTACACAAGCCATTCAAGGTAAAGTTGCGGGGGTTCAGATTATCAGCAGTGGCCGTCCAGGTAGTTCTCCAAATATCCGCATTCGAGGTACTGGAACAGCTTTAGCTGGCACAGCCACACTCTTTGTAGTTGACGGAGTTTTGACTGATGATATCAGCAATATCAATACCGCTGATATTACCAATATTGACATTTTAAAAGATGCTTCAGCTACTGCCATCTATGGTTCACGTGGAGCAAACGGGGTAGTAATTATCACTACCAAGAAAGGCGTGTCAGGCAAAATGGCTGTCAATTATAATGTGCAGATGGGTATGCGGTCTGCCGCTAATCTGGTAAAAATGGCTAATGCCACAGAATATGCCAATTATGTAAGTGCAGCCAGTGGAAAAGTAATTCAGGCAGGTGATATTTCAACTGACTGGTACGGACAAATTTTGAGAAATGCGTTCATGCAGAATCATAATCTTTCTCTTTCTGGAGGTTCTGACAAATCAAAGCATTATCTGAGTTTAGGTTACTTAGGTGACGAAGGTATTGTAATCAAAAATAATTTCCGACGTTTTACGGCTCGTTTGAATGATGATTTTCAGTTACACGAAAAGTTAAAAGTGGGCATGGCTACGTCATTCTCTAATAGCCGCGATCAAAACGTAAATCTTAACTCTGCTTATAACAATGCTTACCGGGCGGCTCCAATCATTCCTGCAATGGTTGATGGCAAATATGGTAATACTTCTTTATACCAGAATGTTGGGAATGCAATATTGGATATTAATAATAATGACGATTATACTGTGCTAAATCGCCTGCAGTCATCGGCTTATCTGGAATTTAATCCGATAAAATCTCTGACATTCCGCAGTAGTATCGGTGGGGACTTAAACCTGAGAAATAGTCGCCTTTATAATTATCAGTTTAATAACGATGAAACCACGTTCATCCAGGCAGGTGGAAACCAACGTAACCCAAATAGTAACCTTAGTGTCACCAACGAGAATATTTTCAGATGGGTATGGGATAATACCTTGACTTATAATAAAACTTTCGGGAAACATACCATAAGTGCCATGGTTGGTACAACAGCCGAGCAATATACACAAAGTGTATTCTCTGCTTTCAGAAAAGATGTACCTCCATCTAAAAACCTTTGGTATATCAATACAGGGAATGCCAATACTTCTACGAATAGTGGAGAGGGGGATAAATGGTCCAGAAACTCATATATCGGTCGCTTGAATTATAATTTCAACGATAAATACCTTTTCACAGCTACGATGCGTGCTGATGGTAGTTCGAGATTTCCGGTATCAAATCGCTGGGGTTACTTCCCATCATTTGGCGCAGGCTGGGTATTAACAAATGAAGAGTTTTTGAAAGGACAATCTCTATTCCAGACTATTAAACTAAGAGCAAGCTGGGGACGCGTAGGTAACGACCGCATCAGTTCTGATGGTTATATCGTAACTGTTGAGCCAAACCTGGCTTATCCGTTTGGTGGCGGAGTAGCAACCATAGGCTCGGCTATTACACAAATAAAAGACCCGAATCTGAAATGGGAAACTACTGAAGAAGCTGACTTAGGATTAGAGTTTAGTGTAATGAATGGAAAACTACAAGGAGAATTTGGTTTCTACGATAAAAGATCAAAAGACTTATTGATTAATGTAAAAGTACCATCTGTGACAGGTGATAAGGACGGAGTGGTATTAACCAATGCCGCCTCTATCCGAAACACAGGTTTTGAAGCTGCCTTGAACTGGAGAGATAAGATTAACGAAGACATGAGTTACAGGATAGGGGGTAACATAACCTTTAACAAAAACTCTGTAATAGGGCTGAATGGTGGGCAACCAATTCTTGACGGAGGTATTGGTGGTTCGCAACAATATACTACCAAAACAGATAATAACCAACCTGTAGGAAGTTTCTATATATTACAGGTATTAGGGGTTTTCCAGTCGGATGATGAGATCAATGCTTATAAGGCTTCAAACGGAAAGGTAATTCAGCCGAGTGCTTCTCCGGGAGATTTCAAATATCAGGATACCAACGGTGATGGTAAAATAGACGATGAAGACCGTGTATTTGCAGGATCCTATCAACCTACCGCTTATTTCGGTATTAATCTGGGTTTTACATATAAAAACTTTGATTTGAGTGTAGACGGATATGGCAATTTTGGCAATAAAGTTTACAACGGTAAAAAAGCTTTCAGACAAGGAATGTACGATAATATTGAGGCATCAATGGCTTATGGACGTTGGTCTCGTGGAAGTGGAATTAATAACGAACCAGGTGGAAATGCCGGAAATTTACCAGCCTCAACTTACTTCATTGAGTCAGGTGATTTTATCCGTATCAATAATATTGCCCTTGGATACAACGTTTCTCCTGGTATACTAAGTAAGCTAAAAATTGCTTCTGTCAGGGTCTTTGTTACTGCACAAAACTATTTCACATTTAAAAAATATTCCGGATTTACTCCTGAACTACCGGGTGACCCCACAAAAGCAGGTATTGAGTTGAACGCATATCCAACTACTAAAACTTTAGCAGTTGGATTAAATGTTGGGTTTTAAGTTTCAAAAAACGGATTTTACTAAAGAATGAAATCGATGAAAAAACATATAATAAAAATAAGTCTTGGTTTGGTCGGCCTGTTCTGGACTACGTCTTGTAGCAGTGATTTCCTGGATGTGCCGCTTCAGGGAAAACCAACAGCAGACACAGACCCAAATCTGGTTCAGAATCTGGTGGTAGGGGTATACAATAGCCTTTTGACAGGTGAGTCATTTGGTGCAGAAGGAGATGTACATGGTTTCGCCTTTGTATCGGCGACCAATATTATGTCAGATGACGCTGAAAAAGGCAGTACAGCCATTGATCAACAACAGACGGCAGGGGTTTTGGACGACTTTACAGTTACTGCAACTAATTCTTTCGTGCAAGCGCTTTGGAGTGGTCATTATAACGGAATTGCGAAGGTAAACAATGCCTTGACAATTATAGAAAGTTCTAATCAGACTGATGCTATTAAGAAGAGTCTGAGTGGTGAAGTAAGATTTATTCGTGGATATTATTATTTCAATCTGGTCAGATGGTTTGGCGCTGTACCAAAAATCACCCGGGTACCAAAAGACGCTACTGATGCAAACAACGATCCTGTTTTCCAGACAAGAGCAAGTGTTGATGAAATTTATCAATTGATTATCGACGATTTACAGTTTAGTGCGGATAATCTGCCATTAAAAAGTCAGACTGGTGCAGGCAGAATTTCTAAAGGAACTGCACAAGCGATGCTTGCCAAGGTCTATATGTATCGCAAACAATGGCAGAAAGCCTATGATTTGTCTAAAGAAGTAATGAATTCAGGTCAATATGATTTATTGCCTGATTACTCAACAATCTGGCGTCAGGCAGGCGATAATAGCAGAGAAGATGTTTTTGAAGTACAGACAGGCCAATTTAATAATTCTGATTTTGGTATCAGCAATTATTCAATGTGCCAGGGGCCACGCGTGGGCGGTTTAGGTGGCTGGACAGACCTGGGCTGGGGTTTTGGTGGCCCTACTCCAAGTCTTGTAAGTGCCTATGAACCAGGTGATTTACGCATGAATTCTACCATTATTTTCATCGATAATAGTGGCAAGCATATCGGGACAAAGCTATTTGATGGCTTCCGTATTCCAAGTGCTGATTCGGTGCAGAATCTACGCTATAACTATAAGGCTTACCATTCAGAAAACAAAAACGTAGAAAGCTGGTTGGGTAATCGTGACAAAAAACAAAAAAATCTTCACTTGTTGCGATATGCCGAGGTATTATTGATTAATGCGGAAGCCGCCAACGAATTAGGCAAATCAGCCGAATCAATAGTAAATTTAAACAGATTGCGCCAACGTGCCGGATTAAAGCCCTTGACAGTAGGCTCACAAACACAGGTAAGAGAGGCTGTTTGGCAGGAACGCCACATTGAATTAGCAATGGAGCACGACCGATTCTTTGATTTGGTACGCACAGGCAGAGCAGCTCAGGTATTATCGGTGGCCAACAAAAACTTCAAAGCTGGAGTAAATGAATTATTACCGATTCCGGCCTTACAGATTGCTTTAAGCGGAGGAAAACTTACACAAAACAACGGATACTAGAAACCAAATGGAGCCGATGCGAGTTGGCTCCAACTCAACCTACAATTATTTACACATTTTAACAAATTTTTTTATTTATGAAGACGAGTAAAATTTCATTGGGAGTTTTGGCAGGCGTGCTGACTGCAGGTATTTTTTTCGCATCATGTTCAAAAGATGATACTCCAAGTTTGCCACCGATTGGCGGATACAACAGTGCTGATGAAGTTGGTTCTTCAAGCCTTGTAGCGTATTGGGGTTTTAATGGTGATAACAAAGAGGCAAAATCAGGCATAGCTCCTGAAAAAGTAGAGAATTCTTCATTTACGACTGGTATTAAAGGACAAGCAGCTAATCTGACTAATGGTTATATGCGTTATCCTGCTACCATTACAGCATTAAACAGTGCGAATGGATTTGCAAGTTTCACAGTTTCGGCTTGGGTAAATACTAAAAACAACGGTACATCAGCTTCAAGTATTTTTGCTTTAAACGAAACTACTACAGCAGCAAAAGACTGGGGTGGTCCGATTGAAGTAATGTTAGAGACGGCTTCTTACAAGCCAACAAGTGACACGCTGGTACTGAAAGGTGTAGTAGGACAATATTCTAGCGGAACAAGAGAAGGGCATGATAACCTGAATAACTATGGTGTAATCGGAACAGATTATAAAATTGTAAAAGGATCAGGTAAATGGACTCAAATCGTAGTGAAATATGATGCATCGGCTTCAACTATTGATATTTATGGCAATGGCGAAGTAGTTTCTAATAAAAACTTCAGAGTGAGAAAAGATGGCAAATTAGGTTCATTAGTTTTCCCGGCAACTAATTCAGTTTTGATCGGTGGTTTTGCTAATGCGACTACAGGATATCCTAATTCTCCTGCGCAAGTTTGGCAAACATTATTCAATGGCCAAATTGATGAAATCCGCGTGTTCAACAAAGCTCTTTCAGATGCAGACATCAGTGCATTGTATCAACTAGAATCAGCCGGAAGATAATTCATTAGCTGTTAACGCATACAACTCAAAGCACCTATCCTTGTGGGTGGGTGCTTTTTTATTAACTATTTTAAAAGAATACAACATGAAAATCTTCCATTTGGGTATTATTTTAATGATAATCCTGTTTTCATGCAAAACTCAGGGCATTGTTACTCCCGAACAGTTTTTCTATAAAACTGTATCAATTAACGGCAGTCAATCCTCAGGGTTGAACATGAATAACCTTAATCTTTTGCCCAAAGTCGATATTTCCTTTTCCGCTCCTTTAAACAAAGAATCCGCTCAGACAAATATCACTTTGCAGGAAAAAAACTCATCAGTTAAAGTACCACTAAACCTTTCATTTTCAAACCTTGACAGTTCGGTTAGTATTGTTCCGCAACAGCCTTTAAAAAGTATTACCCAATACAATTTAACGGTTAATCCGGAATTGGTCTCAAAAAATAATACCTCGTTTAACGCTTCTATCAGAGTGGGCATAACAACCCAGGTAGATACGACCGATAAATTCCCTCGTATCAGTGATGAGGAGTTGTTGACTCTGGTGCAAAAGCAGACTTTTAAATATTTCTGGGATTTCGGGCATCCTGTTTCTGGACTAGCTCGTGAACGAAATACTTCGGGCGATGTCGTTACCTCTGGTGGTTCCGGGTTTGGTATCATGACTATTCCTGTAGCGATTGAGCGCGGTTTTATTACACGCAAAGAGGGTTTAGACCGGATGTTGAAAATCACAGATTTTCTTAAAAATAAAACTAAAAGTTATCATGGAGTATTTCCGCACTGGTTAAATGGAGCTAACGGTGAAACGATTCCTTTTAGCCCTGATGATAATGGTGCCGATTTAGTTGAAACAGCTTATCTGATACAAGGATTATTGACTACTCGTCAATACTTCAATTTGGGTAACGCCGATGAAACTAAATTGAGAAAAGATATTAATGATTTATGGGAAGCAGTAGAATGGGACTGGTTTACGAAAGGTGGTGAAAAAGTATTATACTGGCATTGGTCGCCAACTGTTGCCTGGAAAATGAATCACCAGATTCGTGGCTGGAACGAATGTCTCATTACTTATTTCTTAGCAGCAGCCTCGCCAACACATCCTATTTCTAAAGAAGTATATGATAATGGTTGGGCTGATAACGGAAAAATGAAAAACGGAAAAACGTATTATGGAACCGTATTACCTCTGGGCTTTGAATACGGCGGGCCATTATTTTTCTCACATTATTCATTCTTAGGCTTAGACCCTCGTAATCTGAAAGATCAATATGCCAATTATTGGGAGCAAAATGTGGCGCATACCAAAGTTAATTATGGCTACTGTCTGGCTAATCCGAAAGGATATAATGGCTACAGTGCCAATTGCTGGGGCTTAACTGCCAGCGATACCAACACAGGTTATGCTGCACACTCACCAACCGAAGATTTAGGCGTGATTAGCCCAACGGCGGCTTTATCTGCCATGCCTTATACACCTAAAGAGTCAATGGCGGCTTTGCGTTTCTTCTATTATAAATTAGGAGATAAAATCTGGAAAAATTATGGTTTTGCAGATGCCTTTAATCTGACAAATATTTGGTTTGCCGATTCATTTCTGGCAATCGACCAGGGCCCGATTATCTGTATGATTGAAAACCATCGTACCGGATTACTCTGGAAATTATTTATGTCATCACCGGAAGTAAAAACCGGAAAGACAAAATTAGGTTTTGAATAATTAACCCGATATGAGCGTGTTTAAATATTATTTTTCTGACCGAAAAGTGCAGATTTTTCAGATAGACAAGGCACATTTTGCAGATTTAGCAGGCGCCTAAATCGAAAAAATGTAACGCAGTATAGCTGAAAAAGATGATTTTGAAGGTCGAATAATAATGTTTAAACATGCTCTTAAAAGTAGATTTGTTTCATACAGGCCTTTGGCATTGCCAAAGGCTCTGTTTTTTATTCAAACTGAAAGGCAAAATAAGTAACAGTACCTTTACTGATATTTCTAATGGCATGTGGCACGTTAGACTCTAAAAAGATAATATCGCCTATATCTGCCTTAATCCAGGTACCTGCAATATGCTCTTCTGCAATATTATCAATGGGTAATAGTATCTCAGCAGCCTTATGGGTATGAGGTGGGTGGCTTTCCATTCCTTCTTTTAAGGTTGTGACGTGCATTTCAAAACGATTGGCCATTGAAGTAGGTTTATCAAAAAATTTTCTGATACCTCCCTTGTCATGTGCCTGAAAAGCTACATCTTTCCAGTTAATCATGAAAGAGCCACCAGCTTGTTTTCCTCGTTCAACATTTTTAGGTTCTCTTGATTCATAACGCATTACATAATAAGTAGCATTCGTGTTTCCTTTGTTCTCAAACCCATGTTCTTCTCCGGAATTGATCAAAGCCACACTTCCTGTTCCCAGCGTTTGCTTTTTACCGGCAATCGTTACAGTTAATTCGCCTTCTTTAACAATAATCATTTCTTCTTCTTCATGTTGATGACCTGGGTGAGGTGATTGGTGAGGATAGACAGTAGTCGCATGAATCTTGATATGCTTAAATGCAACCGAGTTCCCTTCAACCAATGGCCTTTGCTCCATATTTTCTTTTTTGGTGACAGGAGCATCTGCCCAATGATAAATTTTTGCTTCGATAGGTTTAAGATTATCCTGACCTACACATAAGATTGTATAGCAGAAAAAGAACAGAAATAGAAACGGTTTCATAGGACATGATGGTTCAAGGTTGAATAATTTGATCAACGTACTGACTAATATACTACTCTTTGCAAGATAAACATTCAATCGCTCAATCGCTAAATTTTAACAATCTCAGAACTTCTTCTGCAAAGCCTCAATGGCTCCTGCCAGATATACCATGGGAGCATTCCAGTTAATAGCAATTTCATTAGAAGCATACGAACAAACATCATCAGTAAATGATTCGTCAGCAATTTTGGTTGTATAAGTGGTACATTTATCCTGCTGACCCGGATTTGGTCCGCCAGATAATAAACCTGGTACAGGGTCTACAATGACATCAGCTTCTGACGGGCGATGATGTGGATGCATAACCTGCTTCGACCCAATTCCGGTTAAAAATGAATACCCAACCGCATTTCTGCCTAGCAAATAATCTAAATTGCTTAATGCACCATTTAAATACTTTTTGTCAGAGGTAATTTGAAACGCCTGTAAAAGTGCAATTCCCTGATTGGCCGCATGAGAACTACTTCCCCACATATAATCTCTGGCAGTTTTGCCCATTACAGTATTATAAGCTTGTTGGTCAACTCCACTCAGAAGAATATCTGCAAAGTTAATAATCATCTTTTTCAAAGCTGGCAACGCAGCTTTACCTCTGGGGGTTAAAATTTTTTCGGAACGTATTAAACTATAATAACCAAGCATCCGAACCTGACTCCAGGTTGGCAATTGAGGGTTATTATCAGGAAATAAATCTGTCTGAAAAGAGTAAGCATTATCTTTTGTGCTAATCCACAATTCGGCACCTGCCCAGATCCATTCGTCAGCGCTATTTCTATCGCCGTATTCTCCTGTTACTACATCAGGGTCAAATTGTTTATTATTTTCATTTTGCTGATATAGTGATTTTGGATTAGCCTTTGCCCATTCCCAAGCCTTTTTTGCCGAGGTAAGGCAAGAATCAGCTAAACCCGGCAATTGTTTTTGATAAGCCCTGAAAATTCTGCTTGCCTGCGCCATAACGGCAGCAAAATCAAGCGTAGCTGTAATGCTTTTCTGAACTACATAGCGGGGCTTGACCGCTTTATCGGGCATGACCATCCCATCAAAAGAAGGATTAGTCAATTTATGATAAACGCCACCATCATTAGGGTCTTGCATGGTCAGCATCCATCTCAAATTCCAGAGCGATTCATCTAATATATCAGGGATACCATTCTGGCTTTCCGGAATATTGATTTCAAAGCTTTTGCAGTATTCAGGATAATCTTCGTACAACGAAAATAAAGTAGCCATTGTAATACCCGAATTGACGATGTACTTATTATAATCCCCGGCATCATACCAGCCTCTAGGTGAAGAAATTACAGTATTCTCAGGACGTTCTTTGCTCACAGCCGAGGGATGAATCAATACTTTATTATCAGGATGCCCAGCTGCTCTATGCCATTTTCCAGCATATTTTTCAGGCAAATCTGTTGAAACTCTTTGATAGTAAAATCCCTTTAAAGATGCTTTTGCGGCTTCTCTATGAATATCATTCTTAATCTCAAAAGGATAGGAGATACCTTTATCGGCAATAGAAATATAATATCTGCCGGGTTTCTGGAAGGCCGAAAAATCGACGATTTGTGTGTGTTTTTGAGAAATAGTATTGGTTCTTTGCTCAGATAATTTCCCTTTGAACACTATATCTTTTTTATTCTCCGCCAGAACTACAAAGTCAATTTCCTGATTACCTACCCAAACAGCTATTTTAGGTGCTTTCGGATAAAAGCCTGCCTGATTTAATCTGATATTTTCCGCCTGAGCAAATGCTTGCTGAACACAAAGTATTGCTGATAGAAAAAGTGTTAATTTTTTAAGGTTGAATAGTTGGTTCATGTGAGTATGGAGTTTAAAAATAATGCCACACTTGCTTTTGTTAATCAGAAAGTGTGGCGGTGATTTGTAGGGTCATTGAAACTTCACCCATTGCAATTTGCTTTGGTTTAATTATCTCTTTGGGCCTACTGAATCATAGACATTTACTTTTTCCCATAAATGTGAGTAGTCCTCAACAAATTTCAAATGAATTGGGTGTGTCTGATAGATTTCTTCCTCTTCTAAATTATCGAAGAAGCATAGCCATGATATTGAATAATCGCGAACAATTACGCTACGCGTTGTGCTTGCCGGAACGCCGATATGCACCATTCGGATAGTAGGTACTTTTGATAATTTTTCTAAGCCTTCCAATAATTTAGCCTTATCAGCTTCGCTTTTAGGGTTTTTCAGATAAAAATATACGTGATGCACAAATAATTCTTTGGCAGTTTTAGCCTCGGCCGTACCAATAATACCTGCCGCACCCGCGGCAAGGGCCGTATTTTTTACAAAGTTTCTACGTGATATTCCTTTCATTTGATTGCTTGATTTTATATTTGATATGCGAATAAAGTAAATAACTGTCAAAATGACAATTATTTCTGAACTACTATTTTCTTGACTACCACCTGATCTCCTTGAGTTAATCTTGCCAAATACATCTTTTCTATCAGACTGTGATTAATTTCAATAGACTTACTCCCCTTAGTAATAATACTCTCAAAAACTTTTCGTCCTTGCAAGTCAATCAGTTCAATTTTTTCAAATGCTCCGGTTTCCCATTCAATCGTTATTTTATCACTTGATGGATTAGGGAAAACTTTGATAGACAAATCTTCATCCATTTCTTTTCCTAAAATACTAAATGTTCCAACTTTACCTGACAATTGAATAGAAGTAACAGAAAAGGGCAGGAGAGAGGCAGTAAGTTTATTATCAGCAATAACCAGATTACTTTCTGTTAAAGCATTTTTAGTATTCGAGAAGAATGTTTCTGTAGTTGGTAAAGATTTTAAACTCAATGCTTTTATCTGCTGATTATTCAGAACAAAATTATCGAAACTCAGATTGACATTCTGAGCTGTGGTACCAGACCTATTAACTAAGACAATTGTAATAGAATCTTGTGCCGTATTGATACTCGGATAAGCAGAAACTAATGTTTCATTAGAAGATTCTCCTTTGATTGAGTTAGTTTTATTGTATTTGCTGAATAAATGAAGCGTTTCCCACATACCCGGTTTCCAATACCAGGGAGTAAATATTTCTATTCCATTTTTCATGAACTCACCAATGGTTGAGGCATACCAGACTGCCGTTACATTGGCATTATCTCCTTCAATTCCCATTTCGGTTAGCCCTAAAGTAATACCATGATTGGCACCTATATATTTAATGAGCCAATCATTGATTCTTCCAAAAATATACTCCTTATTTTGGCTATTATCCCAGGAACCATTGACATTTTTTACTCCATTCGCACCCGGATAAACATAATTTCTATCAAAGAATACCCGATGCAATTGCACAATTTCATCATTAACTTTGGTAGGAGGGTAAAAATGTATATCGAACACGTCAAGCAATTTTATTCCACTTGCTTTTTGTTCTTCCGCTACTCTTTTAATAAAATACTCCAGCCATGGGTAATTTCTGCCTTCATGATTAATAGTCGTAGGCCAGTTATACCATTGCCATTCATTGGCTGTTACCGGGCCAACTAATTTGATTTCAGGGTATATCTCACGTGCTTTTTTTGCAACGGCAAAATATTTCTGCATAAACTCTTCGGCTGAAATAGGCTTAGGAACCACATCATCATGCGAACCATTCCATATTTCCGCCTCATTGTCCATATTCCAGTAAATAATCTTGCTTTTATCTAAGCCAAGCCCTTTTGGCCCAAACCAATGTTCTAGAATCCCCGTCGTTGAATCAGCCGTCCATTTTTCCAGATATAGATTCGGATCTCCATCAGTTTTGGCTTTTGTTCCAGTGGGATTTAATACGCCATTTCCTGCCAGATTCTGATTTACTCCTTCCCACCAGGTTGAGCGATTATACTCCCAATCATTAAAATTAGCCTGATTGGTCTTGGCCGCCATGCCGATTAGTTGAAAAGCCCACATACCCTGTGCATTCGGAAAATTATTTTTGAGGTTTTTCGCTACATTATCCCAGTCATTCGTATACACATTATTATACCAATCAGGGTGGCTTGATAATTTCCTACGCCAATTATATTTAGTGCTATTATTGCCACCACTCTCCCGAAAGAATTTTACGCCAGCATCACGCAATCGGGTTAAATCTTCCGCTGATAATTGCTCATTCGGATTAGTGGAGGAAAAAGAATTATTTCTACCATAGAGATAGGGTGAAATAGGCTTCACCTCTTTAGTGGGGTCTATTTTGATACTGACCTGAGCATAAGCTGTCAGGCTTAATAGTGTAAATAGTATGGATAGTTTTTTCATGACTTTGAAAATCAATCATGCTATGCAAAGCTGCATAGCATGAAATGTTCGAAATTTATTCTTATTAACCCTTTAATATACTCTCTATCTTTTGAAGTTCATCATGCGTAAAATTCAGATTATCCAGACATTTTAATGAATCTTCCAGTTGAGAAACCCGGCTGGCACCAATCAGCACCGAAGTAACTCTATAATCTTTCAGCAACCAAGCCAGAGCCATTTGTGCCAGTGTCTGGTTTCTGTTTAATGCTATATCATTCAATTGAAGGATTTTAGCAATTACACTTTCACTTACCTGATTTTCCTGCAAGTGCCCATGCGTTTTGGCAGCTCTTGAATCTACCGGAATACCTTTCAGATATTTATCAGTTAATAGCCCTTGTGCTAATGGAGAAAAAGGAATACAACCTACGCCATTTTCACCCAGAACATCCATCAAGCCACCTTCTACCCAACGCTCAAACATAGAATATTTGGGTTGATGAATCAAACAAGGAGTGCCTAATTGTTTCAGAATCGCAATGGCTTTGGCAGCATCTTCTGCCTGATAGTTTGAGATACCCACATATAAAGCCTTGCCTTGTCGTACAATTAAATCCAATGCAGCCATCGTTTCTTCTAAAGGCGTATCAGGGTCTGGACGATGATGATAGAAAATGTCTACATAATCTAGCCCCATGCGTTTCAGACTTTGGTCGAGACTTGCCACCAGATATTTTTTAGAACCCCATTCGCCATAAGGCCCAGGCCACATCAGATAACCAGCTTTTGAAGAAATAATCAATTCATCGCGGTATTGGGCAAAATCTTTTTTCAGAATCACACCAAAATTCTCTTCTGCCGAACCAGGAGGTGGGCCATAATTATTGGCTAAATCAAAATGAGTAATGCCATTATCGAAGGCCGTGTGTAAAATAGCACGATAATTTTCGAAGACATCAACCCCTCCGAAATTATGCCAGAGACCCAAAGAAATAGCAGGTAGTTTAATACCACTTTTACCGCATCTGCGGTAAGTCATTTGTTCGTATCTATCAGGATTTGCTTCGTAACTCATAAAATCTTTTGTTATAACTATTCAAATTTCTTTCCAACTGTCAAGCCTTTCCAATCATCCGTGCGGAACGGGCTGGCAGGTAAACCATCTGAATTATATAAATTAATATCGTCTGGTGCGTCGGCCCAGCCGTATCTTACAGCAATAGGTTTGATACCTTTTGGATGATAAACCACTACTTTATCACCTACAATATCAGCTTTGGCATAGTAGAATGCCTTATCATCTCCGGCAATTTCAAAACCTTTCAGGTAGCCAAATTTGTCTTTAGCCATTAATCCTTTGCCTGTGTATTTGAAGGAAATAATCGCTTTGCCGTCCTCAAACTTAACTGATTCATACATTGGCCCAGATGGTAAAACATCCTGTCCATAGTCGGATTTTAGCGCATTTACAGCCAAACGGTGTCCAACATCCTGTTTATTAGTAGGATGAATATCTTTTGGATTACCAACATCAGTGGTTACGGCCATGCCCGTTTTAGGTAAACTTAAAGTCATGGTTTGAGCCTCTCTTAATTCTCCCCAATTACTACCCTGATTACTATTCTGGTAATCTCCATAGCTTGACAATTGAACGAAGTAGAAAGAAAAATCATCTTTCCACTGGTTACGCCAATCTTTGATCATTAATGGAAAACTCTTTCTGTATTGATAAGCTCTTCCGGCGTTACTTTCCCCTTGATACCAAAGTGCACCTCTGATGGCAAAAGGCACCAACGGGGCAATCATTGAATTGTAAATGGTTGTGCCCAGATTATTACTTGAATGTACGTACTCATGCTTATCAGCAAACGAAGGCATTATTTTCCACCCATTCGCAAGGCTGATTTTATCAGCTCCGGCACTTACGTATAAATCATCTGCTACACCCATTAATCCTAACCCATACCACGAAGGATTAACCATACCGCCAAATTTTATCATTAACTGGTTATTACCTACCCTCCAGGTATTAGCCGGAATACTGATTTTTCGGGTTCCTTTCTCAGTGCCTTCATAAACCAATTTCCCATTAATATAAATCTCGTTTTTAGCATCCTGAATACCTAGACCTAAAGTTGTCTCTTTATTTGCCATATCAGCAGGCATATCGATTGTGCGAGCCATGTATCCATTCCCGCGGAACATCCACACGCCTTTCCAGTCCCATTGGCCTAGTGGATTGCCGGCACTAAGCCATTTGGAGAAATCATAATTGGCCTCAAAATATTTCTTTTCATCTTCTGCTGATAGGTTAATACTTTCGCTACCCAATAAACTCTTTCTTGTTTTTGCATCATGAATCTTATCGGCATCAGCCCAATTGTCTGGCAAGCTTTGCGCATAAGATTTTAACTCATCATCGGTTAGCATCGCTTCCTTGCTAATCCAGCCTTCAATTTGCGATCCACCCCAGGATGAATGAAGCAAACCAACAGGAATATTGAGTTTTTGATATAATTCGCGGGCAAAGAAGAAACCTACAGCCGTAAAATTGCCAACAGTTTCAGAAGAACAGACTTTCCACTCACCTGATTTTAAATCAGCCTGGGGTGTCATCATCACTTCATGGTCTACAAAGAAATGTCTGATTTTAGGATAATCAGCATTCTGCTTTTCCTGAATATAATTGTTGGCCTGTGCTACCCGCCATTCCATATTAGATTGACCAGAGCATAACCAGACTTCCCCAATCAGAATATCATTGACCGTCATATTACCGGATTTGGCCGAGGCAGTCAATTGATAAGGCCCGCCTGCCTCCATAGCTGAGAATTTAACGATCCACTTGCCCGAAGCATCGGCTTTGGCAGATTGGGTCAGATTATTTAATGTTACTTTGACATTTTCATTAGGAGCAGCCCAACCCCATACCGGAATAGGTTTTTGTCGTTGAAGCACGACGTGGTCTGAAAACAGACGGGCTAGTTTTAATTGTGCGAATGCTGCTGAATGCAAAGCCAATAGCAGCATAACCGATAAACATCGTTTCATAGAGAGGTCGATTAAAGGAGGTTGAATAATTTTAAGATTTAAAATTATTACATTTTAGACAAAACTTACGATAATCTTCTGATAACTTCCATACAGGCACGGGCATTATGATAAGGGCATTTCCAGAAACCTGCTTTGTCCTGCTTTTTCATAGGTTGATTATTGCCATCTAAACCCCAATACCACTCACCACTTGGCGTAATCAATGATTTCTTGATGAAATCCCAACTTGCCAGCGAATAGTCTAAAAACTCTTTTTGTTTAGAAATTTCATAGGCATTCAGAAAACCTACCATTGCTTCTGCCTGTACCCACCAGTGTTTTTCTTTATTCAGGTGATGGGCATCCTGCTCGTTAAACATTCCTCCATCAGTATCTAAACCTTTTTCAGAAGCCCTGGCAATTTGAACGGCTAGTTTCTTGATTTCCGGCAATAGCTTTTTATCTCCTAAAACTTCTGCTGCTTCTACCAATAACCACGATGCCTCAATATCGTGCCCGAATGAAACGATATCTGATTTCACGGCCCAATCATCTGCAAAAAACAGATGTTGGGTATGGGTTTGTTTATCAACAATATGTTCTGTAAAATCCTTTAATAAACCTTTGATTTGCTTGGCCAGATGGTCGTTTTTCCAGACTCTATACAAATTTGTAAATGGCTCAATGATATGCAAGTGCGTATTCATCGATTTTTTCTGGTCTTCTTTTCCCTGCGTAATCACCTTGTCCTGCATGATTTTCCAGTCGGCCGAAGTCACCTCATAATACCCCCCGTGCTTTGGGTCAAAGGCAACGTGTTCCAGAATCTGGAATAGTTCAATGGCTTTATCCAAAGCATGTTTGTCATGAAATGCCCTGTAATACTCTGAAAAACCATAGAGCATAAAACCCTGCCCATAAATTTGCTTATACGTTTCTTTGGGATTTCCCTGATAATCAACTGACCAATAACCGCCACTATTTTTCTTATCCCAGAAATGTTCTAAAAGATAATCGTACGCACGCCTGGCGGTTTCTTTATAAACAGGTTTTGGTTGATGAATATAAGCAGCAGAGAAAGTCCACAAGATGCGGCTATTTAAAACCAGACCTTTGTCTGCATCTTTGATAATCTGATCATCAGCAGTGATTTTTCCATAGAAACCTCCATGTTCTTTATCGATGCTATGGTTTATCCAATAATTCAGAATATTGTCTAATTCTTTCTCAGCTTCGCTACGAAATGTTTTCAAATCCATTTTTGAAAAGAGATTTAACAGGTAAAGGGTTCGATATATGTAATTTTATAGAATATTGTTTGGTGGAGAACTTTACTAAAGTATTCGAGCTTAAAATTTAGACATTTATCAAGCTTCTTGTCTCTTGATGGCTTAGATTTTTTTCTATGATACTATTCAGATTCCCAACCGAGGTAGCCGAGCGGAAACCGTCTTCGGGTGTATTCATGCAATAGTCTAATAGTTTATCAACACAACTTGTGGCCACATGCATACGCGTGTCTGATGAAGCATAGTAAATAAATACAGTCCCATCATTGTCCAGAATCCAGCCATTCGAAAATGCTACATTCGACACATCTCCCACACGTTCTGCGCCATCAGGAGCAATAAAATAGCCAGCTGGTTTATGAATAACTTTTGTCAGATCATTCAAATCGGTCATAAACATATATAATACATAACGTAGACCAGCAGCGGTATTCCTAACGCCATGCGCTAAGTGTAACCAACCCTGCGGAGTTTTTATAGGAGCCGGCCCCTGACCATTTTTTACTTCATAAACCGTATGATAGCGCTTCTCATCAACAATATATTCTTTTTCTATAATTGCATTTTCCATTGAATCCGTAAAGCCTAATCCTATTCCACCGCCTGTTCCGGCTTCAATAAAACCATCTTGCGGACGCGTATAAAGTGCATATTTACCATTGACAAATTCAGGGTGTAATACCACATTTCTTTGTTGTGGTGAGGGTGTTTTTAAATCAGGCAAACGCTCCCAGGTTTTAAAGTCTTTTGTTCGTGCAATGCCACACTGGGCTATGGCCGATGATTCATCACCTTTTTTTGCATTTGTGTCTTTGCGCTCAGTACAGAACAAACCATATATCCAACCGTCTTCATGAGCCACCAGACGAATATCATAAACATTCCCATCAGGAATATCAGTTTCAGGCATATTAATCGGATAATCCCAGAACTTAAAATTATCAATACCATTCGGGCTTTCTGCAATGGCAAAGAACGATTTGCGGTCCAAGCCTTCTACTCTCACGGCTAAAAGATATTTTCCCTTACATTTAATCGCCCCGGCATTGAAAGTAGCATTAATACCAAATCTTTCCATCAGATAGGGATTGGTATCTTTATTTAAGTCATAGCGCCAGAATAGTGGCGTATGAGCAGCGGTCAACACAGGATTCTGATAACGATCATAAATACCATTACCTGATTCAATTTTTTCATTCGGCTGCTCAATAAGCGCTTGATGCGTTTGTTGGAGCAGAGAAAGTCTTTTTTCAAAATAGGTCATTTTATAAGTTTTGTTTTGGGTAAGTATCATGAATAGGATTGGCAGAATACTAATCAGTCGGAAGTTTCCGATACCAGGTTTTATACAATATCAGAATACACATAAGCAAGACTATTGCCGAAACAATGCTTTGTTGCGGCTTGAGCAATACAATGAAAACCGGCAAGGCTGTAACAGCCGTCTGAGCAATTGTACCGATTACCACATTGAGCATATCTCTACCAAAATCTTTATTTTGCTCAAAAGAAGGGTCATCTTTCAATACCTCATTTAATACAGGTCCCCAGAAGCCCCATGGACGAACATTCTTGTAGAAACTTTTCAAAACTTCCATATTTGTGATGGGGGTCATTAATGAACCTGCCACACATCCGATTACTGATAGCAGTAAAATCAAAGGAAAATAATAGAGTGGGAGAGTGGTTGAGAAAATAGTGGGCAATACCATTGCTGAGAGAATTCCAGCAAACATACCCCAGAAAAAACCATTACCATTAAATCTCCACCAATGCCATTTTAAAACATTGGCCGCAATATAACCCCCATATAAAGCACCAACGATCCATTGAAGAATACTATTAACATCTTTTGCAAAAATGCCTAACACAATACTGATAGTCACCATCACAATGCCTGAGATATAATTCATCTGACTAATCTGTTTATTGGTAGCATCTGGTTTGATTGATTTGAGGTAAATATCATTTACCATATACGCCTGCGCTGCATTGAGTGTGCCTGCAAATGTTCCAATGAAAGCCGCCATCAATTCTACCAGAAATAGCCCCATTAATCCTGCCGGGGCAAATTTTAGAATTGCAGCCGGAAGAATTCGTTCAAAGTCCAGGCTTCCGGCAGCTGTTTCAATATTCAGGTCTTTATAATATAATAATCCTAAAACGGTAAAGCTGATTATCATGAGGTAGCGGGTAGGAAGCAACACAATATTGACAAACATATTCATCAATGCAGCCTCTCTTGGAGACTTCGTTGAAAGAATCTTCTGCATATCATAATTGGGAGCCGGTCCTGCCAAACTTGCTAAAATGCCCTTGGCTGTCATTAATGAGAAAAAAACGCCGAAAGGGTCAAACTTATCTTCTTTTATTTTGGTATTTACTTCGGGTAAGATATTACTCCAATCAATGCCCAGATTCCAGCCAAATGATAAACCAGACCAGCCCTCAGGTACTGGTAAGGTATGTCCACATAATTCAGTCATCGCAATAATGGCAATGCTCATTGATCCTAATGCCATTAAAGAATATTGCACTACATCTGCCCATACAATGCTTGACATTCCGCCCATGATAGAGTATAGAACTGCAAATAATGTAAAAATAATGCCATAGAAATGCGCTGTAAACGAGGCAGGAACCGTAAATGGCAGATATGCTTGAATAGCCTCAATCGGAATAAAGATTTCGATAAATTTCCCTAAACCGATAAACCCATAAGCCATAAAACCCAGACAACTTAATAGGGCAAATGCCACAATAATTTTATGTGAACGCATGGCATCCGACCCTGTTCCGAATCGGGTAAGCATCCATTCGGCTCCGGTAGAAGCATTTGAGCGACGCAACCAGATTGACAAATAAGCAAACATAAAAACCTGATTGAATACAGGCCATAACCAGGGCAACCAGAGGCTTTTTACGCCATAAATAAACATAATGGAAACCATCCAGAGTGTCCCTGATATATCAAACATTCCCGAAGCATTCGAAATACCCAACATCCACCAGGGAAGCGAATTGCCACCCAACATATATTCATTCTTACTTCTTTTGGCCCGCTCTCGCATAATAAAACCTATTGACGAGACAATGAGAAGATATACGAGTATTACAATTCCATCCAGGAGATGTATTTTCATAAAAAGAATGCAGATTAGGTGTTTTGTTAGCGGGTTTACTCTTTAATGTCTTTGTATAGATTTTTCTTTTTAGCGCCTTTTTCCAATAAAACCTCACCCGATTGTACCATTTTTAAAAAATCAGGGACACTTTTCTGCCCTTCGTATGGAGCATAATAATGGCGGTCATAGCCATTTCTCCAAACCAGAAAGTAGGAAAGCTTAGTATCTTTTACTACGGGTAATACAATATTAGTCCACCAGTCAGCCTCAGTAACCTGTTCGAGCCCCATTTCGGTTACTGCACAAGGTTTATTATATTCAGTAGCCATTTCTTCTAAAGTATTCACCATGCGTTGGAAATCTTTCTTAAATTTTTCGTTACTCGCTGGAGCTTCTCTGTGATACAAATCAAAGCCAACCATATCCACATAATCATTGCCGGGATAACGTTCTAAATAATGCTCTTTTGAATTGAATCTGTCTGTGGAGTAAGCAATCAATATATTATGTAGGTTTTTCTTTTTGATTAAATAATCAACCGTAAAACGCCACATTTTTTTATATTCTTCGGGTGTACAATGCCCGGCTCCCCACCAGAACCAAGAGCCTGTATGCTCATGAAACGGGCGGAAAATAACAGGTATCAGTTCACCATTTTTAGCCTTCAGACTTTTAATAAAATCAGCTACATTATCCAGCCAACCTTCATATCTTTTCAGATATACCGGATTATTAAAAGTCTGTTTAATGGTTGAATCAACTTTATCCCAACTTGTTTTCTTAGGGTCGACAGGATTATTCAAATGCCAGCTAAAGGTATTTACACCTCCCCGCTCATAAGTATCTCTTATATATTGTCTCATCTTGGCAAAAGGCACTTTGTCAAGATCTCGTGTACTATCAAATTCTATTTTTCCTAAGTCCCAACCCAATACAGCCGGATATTCTCCTGAAACTGTTTTTACATCTGAGCGCCCCTCTTGCTCAATCCATCTGGTACCATCAGCATTTAGGCCATAGGCCAGATCATCCTGATGCCCAAACATGACTCCCTGCTTCTGGTTGGCTAATAAATTTTTATAAAGATTTTTAGTTTCTTTCGTGGCTTTTTTATCTACCTGTCCAAAGCTCATGACAGATATCAGAAATGATAAAAGGAAAAGTGTAGTGGTTTTCATAGGTTTTTAGTGGTTAGATGCAGATAGATTTAGCGATTGAGTGAATGTGTGATTGAGTGATTAATTTTTCAATTATTGTGTAAAAACGAAAACTAATCACTCAATCACTAACTCACCAATCACTCAATTATTTCACAAGAATCACATCATCAAAATAGAAAACTTCATCTTGTTTATCAGGTCCCTGGATTCTGAAACCTAATTGCTGTAGGCTCTTACCTGCTGTCCAGAAATCTATATCTGATAGTTTTACTTTGAAGTAATTCCATACACCAGCTTTTACATTCAGCTTATTCGAATCAACATAATTACCAAATCCGGCTTTGCTGGCATCGGTAGTAATGTATAGCGAATAATCTTCTGAAGCACCTTTAATCCATACCGAAAGATATTTATAATCGGCTGAATAAGGAACAGTTGGCCACCAGTTCGTAAAGTTAATCAAGTGCCAGTTACCTTTCTGATAGTTTTTACCTACCGATTTAAGTCCGGATTTGAATTGAGCAGTTGAAACCGCACCAGCATCACCCCATGAACCATCTGCAAAACCTTCGCCATAGCCTTCAGTGAATATTTGCAGAGCTTTATCAAGATTCACAAACTCCTGAGTAGTTTTAAATAAGCCTGTTCCGTTTACAATATCCAGTGTAGCACTGTTTACATTCGAAGCTGGCATCTTGATTACCAATTGTTTCTTGGTTTTCGAAACTACCGTTGCTTTATCTGTAGTACCTGTCAAAGTAACTGAAATTACATCATCAAGGTTATTGCCTTCAATAGTAATCTCACTATCTTTTGTGAAGTTATAGTTTGATATAGTTGACACCGAAGGGAATGCTAATACCTTAAATGGAACACTTAATTTGGCACCTGCACTATTTGTAAAAATAATGTTCTGAGTGCCACCTGCAGCGTCTTCCGGTACACGGAAAATAAGCGCTTCACCTGTGTTCAGAGTTGGCTGAAAACCAGCCGGAACGTTATTCTTCTCAAAAACAATCGAACGCATATCACCTAAACCTGTACCTGTCAAAGTAAGCACAGTACCACCCGCAGCAGAGTCAGGTTTAATTCCCGCAGACTTAGGGTCACCAGGGCCAATTTGTGGTCTTCCATCGGTATCCTTTGTACATGAACTTACCGAGAAGCCCAGAATCACTGCAAAGGATAGGAGAGAGAGTATATTTTTAAATGAATATCTTTTCATTAGTCGTATCATTAATAATTATTTATAATAAGGTACTGCTGGTTTGCCTAACTCTGGATCCTGGATAATTTCACCTGCAGGAATAGGTACAAACATTCTGTTTTCTGTAAAAGTCGTAATGTAATTAGGGCCTCCATCAAGCGAACCTCTGTTTTGTTTTTCAATGATTGCCTTTGCTTTGGCGTATCCCTGACGTTGAATGTCATACCAGTAATCACCTTCAAAAGCAAACTCTACGCGGCGTTCATGCAAAATCTGATCAAGTGTAAAAGAGGTTCTTGCAGTTAATCCGGCACGCGCTCTTACAGCATTCAGTGCTTGCAAAGCAGAGGCATCGGTTGTAGAAGCATTAGCGCCTAAGGTGGCTTCTGCATAAATCAGCAATACATCAGCATAACGAAGTAAAACAACGTTGTTGCCTGAGTTTTGTCCCAAAACTGGTTCACCACCATAAGACTTACCAGGGCCAGCAAAATATTTGGCAATATTAGCTCTTACGGCATTTTTATTACCACCGTCTTCTGCCGGTTGCAGTGTATCATATTTATAGCCATTGGCCATAAACGCATTGTACTTAGGCTGATTGGCGCGTTGTGGTTTCCACGTTGGGTTTGTCCAGCCGTGCTCCATTACCGACCATTTTCTGCGTAAATCACCAAATTCATATTCATTTAATAAATCTAAAGACGGCATATACATTTCCCATGCATCTGCTTCTGCTGTTCTTAGGTTACTTGGGCCACGATCCGGATTTTTGATATTTCCTGTTCCCCAAGGATCTACCGCAAACTGGTGTTGAATCGAGAAAAGGCTTTCAGCATTATTATTCATGCTTGCTTTGGTAAACATACCATTGTAATCGCTCACTAATTGATATTTACCCGAGTTGATTACTTCCTGAGCTTTGGCTTTAGCATTTGTATAATCTTTATTATATAAATACAATTTAGCCATCATCCCTTTGGCTGAGTATTTGGTCAATCGACCAGGCTCATCCGATTCCGGCAATTTAGCTTCAGCCAGTTGTAACTCCTCTAAGGCAAAACGAAGTACATCTTTCTGGAAATATCTAGGGATATTAAAGTTACCTGACAAGGCAGTTGCACCCGGATCAGTAATAATCGGAGCATCTCCCCATGTACGGGCAATGTAGAAATACAGCGTTCCTCTGATGAAGTGACATTCAGCAATGGCCGGATCAAGGTATTCTGCTCCGCCACCGGCTGCCTTTTTCTCTTCAAAGGTTTTAATCATTACGTTTGAATAACCAATAATCTTGTAAAATGCACCCCAGGCTGCACCCACACGCTCAGAAGCAGATGATAGTGAGAAGTTCAGGTACTCAATATCAGTATAAGAAAACATATTGCCCGACATCACATCTCCAATCGCATCCTGTGCTCTACTTTCATAGTTACGCCAAGGTAAGCCACTATAAAGCGTACTTGTAGCAGCTCTTACTTCGGCTGCATTATTATAATAGTTTCCGGTGGTGGTACCCGAAAGCGAAGGTCTGTCAATAAAATCTTTACTACAAGAGGCCGATATTAGCAGAGGCAAAACAAGGGCCGATATTTTTAATAGTTTCATTATAATTTTTTTGATTTAAGAAGCAGCAAGGCTTCCATGTTAATAAATGTATGCGGATTAAAACTCAACATTTGCACCTACTGTGAAAGTACGAGGGTTAGGGTAGTGGCCGGTATCAACATTCATTAACTTAATACTATTATTAAATGCACCAATTTCAGGATCGTAGCCAGAATATTTAGTAAACGTTTTCAAATTCTGAATTGAACCGTAAATTCTGAAATTAGAACCTTTGATTTTGTTTAGAATTTTTCTTGGAATGCGATAGCCCAACGTAATATTCTGGATTCGCATATATGAAGCATCTTCCACATATCTGTCTGACATCGCAATATTGTTCTTATTGGTAGTGGTAAATCTAGGAAGACTACCGTCAGTATTAGTATCTGTATAACGATCCATTACCGTACGCATCTGGTTAGACCAAGGGCTGTTCATGCCCTCCAATTGCCAACGCAGGAAATTGAAAGCTTTTGCTCCCTGGCTACCTTGTAAGAACAAAGTGAAGTCGAAGTTTTTATAGTTCAGGTTATTGGTTAAACCATAAGTAAAGTCAGGAAGTGGACTACCTAAGTAGGTCATATCACTTGCATCGATTTTACCGTCACCGTTAATATCTTTGAATCTTACGTCTCCCAGATAGGTTTGAGTAGGGTCAACGATATAGCCAAATTGAGGAAGACTGGCATCCAAATCAGCTTGGGTACGATATAATCCATCCGTTACTAATCCCCAGAATGAACCTACCGGACGGCCAGGTGTCGTGTGCGTAATAAGATAGTTATTGTAATATACTTTACCGTCAAGCGCTGAGGCCGCACTGGCAGCTCTGTCATAGGTATTCTTGAATTTTGTAAATACAAGATTAGTTTTCCAGGTCAAATCATTGTTTTTGATGTTAGTTGTTGTAATACCAATATCAATACCTGTGTTTGTCATCTGACCAGCATTACCTAGTGGCGCTTTCAAATCATCCCATTGGTCACCTACACCAATCAGGTTTGGGCCTGTCAGGAAGATAATCATATCAGAAGTAACTTTCTTGTAAACATCGATTGTTGCATCAATTCTGCCATTCAACAAACCTAAGTCAATACCGGCATTGGTAGTTTTAACAGATTCCCATTTCAAGTTAGGATTCGGAATACCATTAATCATATTTGAAGTACCGAAGCCCACCGGACCAGAGAAGAACTGTACTGCACCTACATAAGCAGGGTTCGGCGCTCCACCCGGGAAGTTCTGGTTACCTACGGCACCATAACCAACTCTCAGTTTCAGATAAACGCTGCTCAATTTTTCTTTCATGAATTTTTCATTCGAGATCGTCCATCCTGCTGAAACACCAGGGAAATAACCCCAACGGTTATTAGGACCAAAGTTTGATGAACCATCAGCTCTGAAACTTGCTGAAACCGAGTATTTATCGTCGTAAGTATAATTAGCTCTGGCAAAATATGATTCCATTGCCCATTGTCCTTTACCGCCGCTCAATCCCCAGGTTGTCTGGTCAGCACTACCTGTATTTAAATCAAAAATATTGGCTTGTAAATCAACTTTAGTACCTGAAATTGCTTGATAGTAAGATGATTGCGCCTGGTGGCCTACCGTAGCCTGGAAACCATGTTTGTTGATATACTTATTGTAATTCAGGTAGTTTGTAATTGAATAATAATAGCTATCAGAACGATTATCAATCAATTTACTTCTGAAAGTATCTCCACCTACATTACCCGTTTTCTGGAATGCAATGTTATTATCCTGACCCAATGAATAAGATATTTCGTTTCTTAGGGATAAATCTTTATATAACTGGAATTCAGCATACAAGCTACCAAACACATTAGTGCTGGTTTTAGTATTGCCTCTGAACTGGCTGTTTCCTACCAGATTGGCATTGCTATAACGCACACCACCAATCGTCTGACCACCACCCCAAGTTCCATCAAGATTTTTTACGGGAGTCAAAGGGCTGGTAACTGCTCCCCACCAGATTGTACTCTCAGCTGCATCAGCCAAGCTTACATTCTGGATACTTCTGTTAACATTGGCACTTATACCTACTTTTGCCCAGCTTTTCAATTGGTTATCTAAGCTGAAACGAGACGAGAAACGTTTAAAATCAGAACCTAAGAGGATACCCGTATTATCATAATAGTTTAATGATAGATAATAAGTGGTTTTTTCTTTACCACCTGAGAAACTCAATTGGTGATTCTGTACCTGACCGTGTCTAAACATCGCTTCCTGCCAGTCAGTACCTTTGCCTAATACAGAAAGGTCTTTGAATTCATCAGACACAGGATTACCAATGATAGGAAGTACTTCATTCTGGTATTGCGCAAATTCACGTAGATTCATCAGATCCAGTTTCTTAGCTACTTCTGAAACCCCATAATACATTTCATAGTTTATTTTCCCTTCTCCTTGCTTCCCTTTTTTGGTAGTAATCAAAATCACCCCATTGGCCGCTTGTGAACCATAAATTGCCTGAGCAGATGCATCTTTCAATACGTCGATAGTCTCAATATCATTTGGATTAATCATGGCCATCACGCTATTTCCAGTTTGCCCGTTTGAGCCACCTAAGCCATCAAAACCTCTATTGTCGGAGGTATTACCCCCAACAAATGGCACACCATCAATTACAAAAAGTGGGTCGTTACTATTGATTGAAGTAACCCCACGTACTTTGATAGAAACCCCACCACCCGGCTGACCACTATTGCTGGTTACGGTAACCCCTGCAGCTTTCCCTTGTAGCATTTGGTCGATACCTGCTACCGGCATGTCTTTCAGATCTTTTGCTTTGATTGAAGTGATGGAAGAACTAATGTCTGCACGTTTAGAAGTACCATAACCTACTACAACTACTTCTTCTAAAGTCTGGTCTTCAGAAGTCATTCTGACATCGATTTTTGTCTGATTGCCAACAGGTATCTCCTTAGTAAGCATACCTACAAATGAAAAAATCAAAGATTGCGCTGTGTTGGAAACGGTGATAGAGTAATTGCCATCAGCATTAGTTGCAGTACCTTGATTAACGCCTTTTGCTACTACCGAGACTCCGGGCAAGGCCTCGCCCTTGTCGTCTGTTACTTTACCTGTTATGGTCCGTTGTTGTGCCATGAGAGAGAAACTCATTAACAAGGTAAAACCAAACAGCAATGATTTAATAAAGTTTTTCTTCATAAAAAATTAAGGATAGTTAAAAGAGAAAAATTTGCACAAAGTTGATAAAAATTTGGATATATAGTATAGTACTATTTTAACTATTTATGACATAAAAAGGATAATTGTAAGAATGACAGGTATTTTTATTTTGTTAATATAGTTATAATAAATGTTTATAGAGTTAAATAAATATTGAAATTGTAATAATAATTATTAAAAAATTTTAAAAATATCCTAAAATTTAAATATGATACTATTCTAACTTGTATAGACATCTTGTAGCCAGTTTATCTGTTTTTTTACATCTCTGGAAATTATAAATTTTTTTATGCAATTCTCTGAATTTCAAAGTTTTATAGATATGAATTTGGCTTTTATCTATGAACTAATGGAGTAGAATACAGACTTGTAAAATAGTATGTAAGCATAACACAATGGAATGCACCTTGGCTTTCCATTTTACTGTCTTAGAATTGTAGTTAACTATTTAGTTTACAGCAAATTCAAAACCACTTTAGCTATTTCAAACTGATTGATTGTCTCAGTACACTTATCTATTGTATTTTACATAAATTAGATAGGCAACTTATCAATTTTAACTAAATCAGTCATTTTGTCAGTAAAAATGTCTTGGCAAACTTCTTGAACTACCTGCTTCAACTATAAAAAAGGAAAAAAAATGTTATCGTTTTTATCGTCTTTTGTTACTGAAGACAATTCTATGCAACAATCCTCTCAGGATGACGAAATCCTGGACGCCTATTCTCACACCATTACTCAGGTAGTAGAAAAGGCTAGTAATTCGGTTGTGCAGATTAAAGTATGGAAAAAGCCTGTTCAAAACCCTAACCAGCGCGTTCGTCAATCTCAGGAAGCCGGAGGGTCGGGTTTTATTATTTCAAGTGATGGATTTGTGATTACCAATAACCACGTAGTTAGTAATTCAGAAAGGGTAGAAGTAGGATTGATGGATGGAAGGCTTTTTGATGCAACCGTGATTGGCACCGACCCTTACACTGATATTGCAGTATTGAAAATCTATGCCGATTCTTTAAAGCCTCTGAAATTCAGTGATTCAGATAAGCTAAAAGTCGGACAAATAGCAATTGCGATTGGTAATCCTTTGGGGTTTCAGTATACAGTTACGGCAGGAGTGGTGAGTGCCTTAGGCAGAACTCTAAGAAGTGAAACCGGAAGAATGATTGATGATGTGATACAGACTGATGCTTCCTTGAATCCAGGCAATTCTGGTGGCCCATTGGTTAATTCTCGCGGAGAAATCATCGGTGTAAATACAGCAGTAATTGCGGCAGCGCAAGGCATCTGTTTTGCTGTTTCTGCCAACCTGACCAAATATGTGGCCGGAAAACTGATTTTAGAGGGCAAAGTAAAAAGAGCCCAACTAGGTATTGCAGGGCAAGTAGTAAACCTGACTGAAAGAATGATTGGCTATAATAAACTAAACACTAAAACCGGAGTGTATATCAGTGAAGTAATTGCAGACGCTAATGCCAATAATAATGAATTGAGAAGAGGAGATATTATTGTAGGCTTGAATGAGAAACCCATTTCTTCGGTAGACGACCTGCATAAAATACTCAACGATGAATTGATTAATCAACAGGTAACAGTCAATCTCTTGCGAGGTGGTATTAAGAAAGATGTAAAAGTTCTGGCCGGGGAATTGAAGTAGGCAATTGATTGATATAAATTGACTTGTTGAGTTTTTATTCTACATTTTGTTTAAATTGTCGCAATAAAAGCTCAACAAGTACATTCCCAAAACAATCTATCAGGTATTGTAGTTAAAAAAATAAAAAACCTATTATGCACTCGTTTTATCGTACTCAAAAACTACCTATAACACTATCGCAAGCCTGGGATTTTATATCCACCCCTGCCAATCTTAAAACCATTACTCCTGATTATATGGGATTTGAAATGACCTCAAAATATCATGGCGATAAAATGTATGCAGGTCAAATCATTACCTATATTGTTAAACCTGTTTTAGGGATTCCTCTGAGTTGGTGTACAGAAATCACCCATGTTCAGGAACCTGATTATTTTGTTGATGAACAACGATTCGGCCCTTATGCCTTCTGGCATCATCAACATAAATTAAGTAAAATCAGCAATGGCGTATTGATGGAAGACATTGTACATTATAAACTTCCCTTAGGATTTTTAGGTCGAATAGTTAATACGATTATGGTTCAACGCCAGCTCGAAGAAATCTTCGAATTCAGAAGAAAGAAACTGATAGAGCTTTATGGTGAGTACGTGCCTTAAATTCTGGATTTTAAAGAGTACGTAGAGCTGTTCTTTTCATGCCACCAAAATCAAGTATTAATTTATTGAAATTGCCCGTTTCATCTTTTTCAAAGTAAAGCACAATTTCCTCTTGTTCAATATCAAAAAAGTGAGTTTCGTCTGAGGCGGCCAAAACTGATCTCGGCCCTCTGAAAGGATAGGCCACCAATTGATTATTTTCTATTTTAAACTCAATTTTTAATTGTTGCTGAGCTACTTCATAAGTACCGACGTAGTGCTCAAGTACTGCCTTATCTAAAGCTACTGATTTTTTCTGTGATGGTATTTTATAGGGTTGATTATATAAAATCGCGAGCAAATTATTGGTAATAACGCCCAAGCCGGGAATTTCCGTATTATTCAATAAAACAATACAAATATCATCTTCTATTACTCTGGCAAAATTACTACGGTATCCGGGCAAACCTCCACTATGTGAAACGATGTGCTTATGATAGAGGGAATCAATAATCCAGCCATAACCATAGCTTTTCATAAAGGGAGTATAGGCTTTATCTGATGTGCTTTTATTAATAATCTGGTTGTTTTGAAGCGCTTGATGCCATTTATACAAATCTCCAACAGAAGAGTAAATGGCCCCCGCGGCATAGACCACAGACGAATCTTCTAAAGGAGCTTGTTTATTATAATCTTTTCCTGAATCTGAATAATAACCCGTTGCTTTTCTTCCGGTCGGTAGACCAACAAAATCAAACCCACTATTAACCATACCAGCTGGTTCAAACAGGTATTTTCTGACGGCTGAATAATAAGACATTTGAGTCACTTTCTCAATAATATATCCCAGAAGACCATAACCCGAATTACTATAATTCCAGCCAGTGCCAGGAGAGAAATCAAGAGGTTTGTCTTTAAATAGAGATAAAATTCTTTGTTCAGTAGCATGTTTACCTGACTCATTATACATAAAGTCATTATCTACAGTATAGTTAAATATTCCTGATGTATGAGTTAATAAATTCTCAATCGTAATACTATCACCTTTAGGGTAATCAGGAAAGTATTTACTCAATTTATCTTGTACGGATAATTGCTTTCGTTCTGCCAGTTTTAGAATTAAAGTAGCAGTAAATGTCTTGGTAATAGAAGCAATAGGGTAGAGGGTAAAAGGAGTATTATTTAATTGCTTTTCTAAATTCTGAAAACCATAGCCCTTTTCTAGCAATATCTTGCCCTGTTGTGCTACTAATACAGTGCCGTTAAATTCTTTATTTTTCGCGTATGCACTCATCAATTCGTCTAATTTTTGAGAAACATTTTGCGCTGAAACTTTTGATAATAACCCCGCCATAAGGCAAAGCGCTGCCATAATCTTTTTCATAAGATTAAAATTTTTGTTGATAAATGATTGATTCTAATTGAATTTGTAGAAACTAATTGATTAAGCTTTTGAATTTTGAGCAATAAATCTTTCTAAATCATTGCTGTAAAATGCACCAATCGGTAATTCTTTTTCATGCACCCAAACACTTCTTTTATCTATTTTGGTAATCTTGTTTTTAGCTACCATAAAAGAGCGATGAATTCGAATAAATGCAGATTGTGGTAATAAAGACTCAACCTCACCCATGGTAAGTCGAGAAACAATCGTTTGGTTTTCAGACACAAACTTTACATAGTTACCTGTGCTTTCGGTATATAATAAATCTTCCAGATCAATCTTGATTTGCTCATACCCGCTTTTAATAAAGATAGAAGGTAAATTTAAACTGGTATTTTGATGATTCTTCTTAAGCGTAACTTGCTCATGCGCCTTATTGCAGGCTTGCAGAAAGCGGGTAAACGAAAAAGGTTTCAATAAATAATCAATGGCATTGAGTTCAAAACTTTGTACAGCGTGTTCACTATAAGCAGTCGTAAAAATAATGATTGGAGCCTGTGGCAAAGTTTTTACTAATTCAAGCCCGGAAATACCGGGCATTTTAATGTCCAGAAAAATTACATCAACCTTTTGTGATTGAATGAAACTCAATGCCTCAATTGCATTCGTAAAGCAGGCCGACAAATCAATGAAACTTACTTGTGCGGCCATGCTTTTAATGATTTCTAAGGCAATCGGCTCGTCGTCTATGGCAATGGCTTGTAGCATTTTATTCACCAGTTTGAAGTACTAAAGTAGCGATGAACTCTTTTCCGTCTGACCCGTACTGGAGTTGGTGTCTGTCAGGATAAAACAAATGTAATCTTTCTTTCACATTTTCAAGACCTATCCCCGTATGTTCCCGCTCCGGGTCATTCATTTGAGTAGGATGAACACTATTTCGAACCTCAAATCTGATCGTGCTTTTATCACAATTAAGATTAACCTTTATCCATGACTTTTGGTTAGAATGAATGCCATGTTTAAAGGCATTCTCAACAAAAGGTATTAGCAACATTGGCATTATCACATGGTTGCAATTCTGGTCATTAATCAATTCCTCAATCATGATATTGGGAGATTGTTGGATCCTCAACTTTTGTAACGAAATGTAGTTTTTCAGGTAATTAATCTCACTGTTCATCGGAATAAAATCCTGATGATTATCATATAACATAAAACGCATCATGTCTCCTAATTTCTGAATTCCTTCGGCTGTTCGTTGTGAACCATCAATTAAAGCGGTACCATATAAAGTATTCAAGGCATTAAACAGAAAATGCGGATTAATCTGAGAGCGTAGGAATTGCAAATCGGCCTTTGACTTTGTTAGCGCTTTCTCGGTTCCTCTTAATTGTAGTATTTTGTCTTTTCTTTGCTGATAGAATAACCATGTAATCGGGCTTACGATAAATAGTTGGATTGCCCAGATACTCAGCCACAAGGGCAATGAAAAAGCATTATGCGGAAGCCAGCTAAAGAAAAAAGTATAGATAAAAGTAGATAAAACAAGGATGCTCAATGTACGTATGTTAAGCCAGGGTTTTGAATCTGTATCTGGGAAAATCCAATAGGTATTCGTGAGGTAAACCAATAGCGTAGGAGTAAGGAATAATACATAAACAGTATAAAAAAAATCATCATTGATTAATTCAAAAGTAGCGGAAAAGAAAGGTACGATTATATAAATAATAAAAATCAAACTTACCTGATTGGCAATTAAACTCAGATAATTTCTTCGGGTAGATTTTTGAATGCGAGCAATCATATATTCTCTCAGGCAAGTATAAACCAGATAAATACTGACTATCATAAATGCACGGCTAAAACCAAAAAACAGGTCTTCCAGAGGCTTGTCATTATAGCCAAACATCGCCAGTATTTTATAACCACCATAACTAAAAAAGGCAGGTCTTGCAAAATAGGTGGCGGCATTGATGCTTAAAGCCAATAGAAATGTGATAATAAGAATATAAACAGCAATCCAGATATATTGACTTTTTTGAGTCTTTTTACTGATAATGATTTGTGGGATATTAAGGAGATAGGTTGATAAATAAAGCAAGTAAATAAAAATTAGCGAACCTAATCTTGGCGATAATACATTAGTAAAATAATTGAAAGTAAGTCCATTCTGAGAAAAAGTATGGGCAAATCTTTCCTGAATTTCCTCATTGCTAATAATAAAACTCTCCGCTAAATACCTGATAAGGGTGATACCTACAAGGAGCGAAACGAATACTAATTCATAATTTCTGATTCTGATTTTCATAATCTTGTTTTTTTCTGACAACATTACGGCGTTTAAATCTTAGATTTCTGAAAATGTGACAGACCTTAAAAAGCTGGGATAGAAATACGAAAATAGAAAAAAATAAGGGTTTCAAGCTTATCCTGAAACCCTTATCACCTTATAGTTAAATAAATTATTTTTTCAGGTATTTGTTGAACCAGGCAATGTAGCGTTCAAAGCGGTCTTTCTGGAAGCTTGGATTACTAATTCCATGAAACTGTCCCGGATAAATAATCAATTCTGTCGGAATACCCAACGACCTGAAAGCCTGATACATCTGTTCACTACCAACCGATGGTACATTGAAATCGCTTTCACCTACCATAAATTGCGTTGGAGTTTTGATTTTATCAGCTTTTAAGAAAGGGTAGGAGAGCGCTACATATTTATCAAAATTTTTCCACGGAGAACCCAATTCATTTTCATATTGCAAAATATATTGGTCAACACCATATAAAGAAGAAATCATAGCCACACCTGCGCCGCTCGATGCAGCTTTAAAGCGGGTATCGGTAGCAATCGTATAATCTGTTAGAATACCTCCGTAACTCCAGCCTCCAATACCCAGTTTCTCAGGGTCTGCTATACCGTTTTGTACGACATAATCCGCAGCTCCCAAAATATCTATTACTTCTTTATTACCCCAATCTGCCCAGATAGCCTTACAAAAATCCAAGCCTCTGCCGGTTGAGCCTCTATAATTCACAGCCACCACTGCATATCCCGCAGCTGAGAGCATCTGGCGGGTTAAATCAAAACTAAATTCATCCTGTGCTACCGGCCCGCCATGTATCATAAAAATAGTAGGTAATTTCTCAGTTTTGCTAGTATTGGCCGGACGATACAGGATATTAGAAACCATAGTGCCATCTTTGCTTTTAGAGGTAAAGCCTTCAACAGTAGCCAAAGATAATTTTGAAACAAAGTCTTCCTGATGCTTGGTTAATCTTCTGGTAGCGTTATTCTCTAATGCATATAATTCTAATGGCGTTTGAGGATCACTCATGGAAGTTAAAAAGCTGCCTGACGGGTGTCTTTCTAAAGCACTAAAAGCCTTATTACCTGTCATGAGTTTAGTCATTTTACCATCCGCTGCTCCAAATTGCGCAATATATCTTGTTCTATCATCAGCTACCAATCCGTAAATGCTATTCCCATCTTTCGACCATTTGGGAGAAGTGACTGGTCTGTCTAATGCTTTGCTCAACAATTTTGGTTCACCACCATCTTTTGAAATAATGCATAAGATAGATTGGTCGTACATAATATAGTTTTCTGAAGAGGTACTTCTCAGGTAAGCAATTTGTTTACCATCAGGGCTCCAGTCCATTGAGAAATCTCTGCCAGCCCAGGTTGTTAATTGCTTCATGGTGGCATTTGCTTTCGCATCAATTACCCAGATATCAGAGTTAGAATTTCTATCAGGGTCTTCGGTTCTATTGCTGGAAAATGCTATCTGACTTCCATCCGGTGACCATTTAGGATTGGTTTCATCATAATTGCCTTTAGTCAGGGTATCCACTTTTTTAGTGGCAATATCATATAAGTAAAGGTGTACCGGCTTTTTTGTCAGATAACCCTCTACATCCTGTTTAAATTGAAAACGGTCTAATACTATTGGCTTTGGTGATTTATTTTTTGAAGTATCGGCAGGACTTTTAATGACCAAAGCAATTTTTTTACTATCCGGCGACCAGGCATAATCTGTCAAATCTCCCTTCTTCAAATCGGTCAGTTGTTTGGCTTCCCCTCCACGTCTATCCATTATCCATATCTGGCTGCTCGTTAAGCCATTTCTTGAAGAAATAAATGTAAAGAATTTCCCATCAGGGCTCCATCTTCCTTGCGATTCTCCATCAGGCGTATGTGTCAACTGAATAGATTCTTTTCCATCCCACGAAACCATCCAGATATCAGCATTACGTTTATTTTTAACCGAATCAACCGAAGAAAGCGTATAGGATACCCAATTGCCGTCTGGCGAAATCTGTGGGTCACTTAAGTTTTGTAGACGATAAACGTCAGAGGGTTTTAATCCTCTTTTAGTAGTAGATTGAGCGTAACCAAGCGCAGACAAAAAAAGAAAGACTGCCAGAAAAGGCATGAGTTTTTTCATGAAACGAGGTGATATTTAGTGAGTTGTAAAGTAAAGCGATAAAAATACAATCTTTTCAACTCACTAAATCTTCAAACCCTAATTTTTTTTAGGCAACCAACCTTTGAGTATACTTGAACCGATTTTTAAATCTAACCGATAAATATCTTTTTCGGTAACAATATCCCAGGTAATAGGAGCTAATTTATTCCGTTCAGCTTGTTCATAAATCTCTTTAAGAGATTTATTAGGTAGATAATAAAGGAAATCAATAAGCTGAGGGTATGTAACAGAAGTATTTATCTTGACTAATGGTTCGTTTTTAGAATCCTTATTTTCTTCAATAGTATTAGTGGAAGTATTCGCACAACCAATCAGCCTGGTCTTAAAAACTGTCCCTTTTTGCGCCTCAAAACCAGGTTGGAGAGTAATTCCATTTTTTGCGTCATAGGTAACAGTTTTATTATTGCTAATAGTATTTTGTCCCCAGATATTTTTGCCGTAGACAACAGTAGAATCTTTTGTGATATTGTCTCTGATAGTGTACCCATCCGGGCACTCAAAATCCCAAATCCATAGTTCATTGCCTTTCAGGCTATCGGTTGCGGTGAAGTAAATTTTTTTGTTTAGATTAGTTAAAGAAATTGGATTTAGATTTGCGCCATTGCCCAAATTCTTTATAAAAAATGCTTTCTTAATATTTTCTTTGTTACCATCAGTCAGGTAAAAATGATGTAAATCAGGAGTAGAAACAATGTGTAATAAATATCTATCGTCGATAGGATAAAGACCACTATATTCATAAATATCTGAACTGAAGTCATTCACATTATTAAGATAGGTAAGTACATTATTTTTATCAATCTCATAATATTCGAATCCGTTCGCTTCTCTAAGCAAATAAAATTTATCTTTTAATGTATTTGCAGCAAAGAAATTACGGTCATCCATTTTGATGGTACCTGCCTCTGTTCCATCGCTTACCCACAATTGCCAGTTATTTGTAAAGTATAATTTATTGTTAAATACACCTAATGCTTTGGTGTAATCACTAACAGGTAATTGAAAAGTACCTGCTACTGTTCCATCGCTTCTCCAGAGTTCCATTTTGCCACTATTCCAATTTTGCCTTTCAAAAAAGATTAATTCATTATTTAACCAAGAGGAATAAAAATTATACTTACTTATGCTTGGAAGTTCGAAATCACCAAATGTATGAAGTTTTAAAGTGCCACTTTTTTTTCCATCAGTTTTCCATAGAGTTGACCCCAAGTTGGAAGTAAAAAATAGATTCTTTTTTACATGCCCTAAAATTTGGCTTCCTATATTTTCGGTACCATTATTGGTCGAATCAAGATGGATTGCTTTCTTAGTTCCTATGGCTGTACCGTTACTTTTCCATAAGTTATTATCAGAACCCATAAAGTATAATGAATCATTCAATTCATATAAATTACTATTAGGATTCACAGGTAAGAAATTGAAATAGTTAATATTCCCATCAGAAGCAACCTGAAATTGGTTATAAGCCAAATTAAGAATATAAGATGATTTGAATTTTGCGTGAGAAACATAATGAGAACTGGGAACGTGTCTTAATGACCCGTTTTGATTTAAATCAGCATGAAGAGAAGTAGTTGTACCGTTGGTTCTCCATAATTCCTGGCCATGAGTTATATCATCAGCCATGAAATACAAATAATCTTTCATACTAAAAAGAATTTTAGGGTTCGAAGAGGCAATCTCCTTATTTATATCCTTAAGCATATAAGTGCCTGCTGTTGTGCCATCGGTGCGCCATAATTCATATCCATGCTGGGAGTCTGAGGCGCTGAAATAAAAAGTATCGCCAACTACTCCTATGATATTATAAAATATTCCTAAATTGAGCGTAGGTATTAAATCTGTTATTTTTTTTACACCAGAGCCATTATAAACCCAATAAACAACATCATCGTATAACCCTCCATTCTGAATTAATTGCTCGGAAACGTAGTAATTGTTAGTTCCGACATATAAAGTGTAGGCAGTGGAGCTTTTATAAGGTAAACAAAAGATGAGTTTTTCAGATGCCAAACTCCCTGTATTTTCATAAAAACTTATAACATCATAGGATACATTGGAATAATAAATTTTTTGATTCGTAATTAAAGCCGGAATTTCATGGTGAATTACACTTGAAATAGATGTAATAGCCTTTGAATTAGTATCAAATCTACTGAATCTTAATTCGTTATTAGCATAAACAGAAAAGTATAGGTCATCCTTAAACTTAAATAAATTATATATAGCGTAAGCACTATCTCCATTTACTTGTGCTAACACCTTTTGTGTACTTAAACTATCTCCTTTTGATTTCCAAAGTTTTGGCTTGTATAATGGTCCGACATTATCTGCCACAGAAAAGTACGTATTGCTTCCTACAACTGTGTTTCCACCTAAACCTAATTTATGATTTTTTATAGAAGTAGTATTTGCCTCAGTTCCATCAGTACTCATAACTATTGTAGTGCCGTTATTAAAAGACTGAAAATACTTACCGTTTAAAACAAATCCATCTCCCCAGTACATAACCGGTGTTTCAGATTGTATTGATTTATAAAGAATTGTTCCATTGTCAGTTCCGTCTGTTTTATAGAAGTCAAAATTCTTATCTTCTTCATTATATACGAGAAAATGAATTTGATTATTTAATTCAAATGAGTTCAGAAAAAAATAAGCATATCTATGTGATGGAAGATATTTTACAATCTTAAGGGAGTCATTTTTTACTAAATATAAACCATTCTCAAAAAACACAAATAATTTGCCTTTGAATTTAAATTGGTTGACCGTCAACGGATTAGAGACGTATCCAAACTGATAATAATCACCTGGCATCCTCTTAGTAGAAATACTTGTTCCATTAGTTAAGTAAAAGTAATATTTTTCATCTCTGTTAGGATTAGCTCTGAAAAAGAGAGTATCTCCTGAAGAAAAAGCACCTTGCTGAAAAACGTAGGCATTGCCAGTCCCTTGGGCAATATCTTTCAAAACTCGTTGAGAAAAAGCAGGAAGTACAACAGCAATACTTAAAAAGAGTAGCAGTAAAGTTTTATTCATATATATATTTTAGTCATCGGAGGCAAAGATAAATAATTGCTATTTACGTATAGATATTGATTGGGATTTTATTTTCCATGATTCAAAAACTTCTTCTTAAAACTCAAAGGATTCTCCCCTGTAACCTTTTTAAATGTCCGGTTAAAATATGACAAACTCTCAAAACCACACTCAAAACAAACTTCAGTTACATTTTTATCTAAAAGCAAAAGCTTCTGTGCCTGATTGATTCGGTAATGATTCAGAAATTCAACGAAAGTCAATCTCGTAATTTTTTTGAAGTATCTGCAAAAAGCGGATTTACTAAGATTAGTAAGATTAGCTACCTGGTCTACTTCAATCTTTTGCTGATAATGTAGGTCAATAAAACGATATATGCGTTTAAGTCGTTCTTGCTCTTTCTTATTATGTTGGTTTTCAACTGGTTTTGGATGCAGCAGCACCATTTCATGACTCTGTGCTAAAACCTGAAAAATGCTTAGAATTTCCAGAAACTGCTCAAAATGTCCTAAATTCTTTAAATTCTTTAGTCTTTCTCTAAGCAAGATTTTTGTCTCTTTCCCAAAAGCAATCCCGTGTTTTGATTTTTCAAATAGTTGATAAACAGCAGCTAATTCAGGTATATCGCCAAAAGCATTGCCTAAAAAATCCTGCCTTATTTGTACTACTACCTTTTCGCATTCCGTCTTTACGCCATAATCAAAATTAAGGTGTGGGATATATGAACCTATAAAAACCAGATCACTTCCGTCATATCTGGAAATATGGTCACCCACATGACGTGTACCATTGGCTCCTTCAATATATACCAGTTCGAATTCAGGATGAAAGTGCCAGTAAAATACATCATTCAGCCTTGGATTAATAATTAATCTGAACGAACTGTCCGAATCTGGTGTAAATTCTTCAAATCTGAGTTTCATAGTTACGTTGAGAAGGTTTGTTTCGCTTCGCATTTGTCTATTATTTTCAATAAGCCATTCAATATAAGAATAAAATATCAATATTGTTCAAAAAAAGGTAATTATTGGAGTAGAATAAGGGCGGCTTGTTCTTGTAAATTTGTATCATTATTTCAATTCAAAATGTAATTAAATATGGAACTTGAACAACAAACCATGATTCCTACCATGGCTCCAACCATGGCAGTAAATTCTCCGAAACAAAACGACGCACATAAAGATATTCCGGGTAATCCATCTACTGCAACAAGCAGTGCCATTAAATTAAGTGACCGCTCGAATGGCAAACCCTTAAGAGTGCTTAGCGAAGAAGACTGGAATTTCTGGATTCAGAACGGTTATATCATTATCAAAAACGCTGTTCCGAGAGAACAAGCTTTAGCAACTGCCGATTTCATTTGGGAGTTTGAAGAAAAAGAAGCCGAAAACCCTGAAACCTGGTACACTGCCCCACGCGCTGATATGCAGATGAAAGAATTGATTGGTAGCGGCATGGTAGAAGTATATAATAATCAACATTTATGGAATAACCGCCAGATGCAACGCGTATATGATGCCTTTGTTGATATCTGGGGTACTGAAAAACTCTGGGTAACCATAGACAGAGCAAATCTGAATTTCCCGTTACGTCCACAGGATGAGTTCAAAGGATTCATTCATTGGGATTATGATCCTGAAACCAAACCGCAGAATGTGCAAGGTGTATTAGCATTAGCCGACCAGACCGACGAAAATATGGGTGGCTTCCAATGTATTCCAGAATTATTCCGTACTTACGATACATGGAAACTCACTCAACCAACTGATAGAAACCGTTTCAAACCAGATACGACCGGGTTTGAAGATAAATTTGTAAAAGTAAAATTAGAGGCAGGCGATTTGATGATTTTTAATAGTAGTCAGCCACACGGTATCAGACCCAATCGCTCGAAAGACAAAGTACGGATTGCCCAATATATTTCGATGATGCCAGCCGAAGAAGAAAATGAAGGGTTGCGCCAATGGCGAATTAATTCATGGAAAAACCGCATTGCTCCAGAGGGATACGCTTTCCCCGGTGATCCTCGTAATTGGGAACAAACAAAATATGATGTAGCAGAGTTAAACGAATTAGGCGAAAAACTTTTAGGATTGAAAAACTGGTAAATATGCAAAATCAACAGTTAATGACAAGTCTCAGCAACGGCATACAAATGCCATTGCTGGGACTTGGCGTATATGATATGTACAAAAAAGAGGCCGAACAAGCAGTTTTATGGGCCTTGGAAACAGGTTATCGATTGATTGATACAGCCAGTATGTATCGTAACGAAACCGAAATTGGTAATGCTGTCAATCAATCCGCTATCGACAGAAAAGACCTTTTCATTACCACAAAAGTAAATAATGACGATCAGGGCTATGAGAAAACCCTTAAGGCCTTTGACCTGAGTCTGCAAAAATTAAAACTGGATTATGTTGACTTATATCTGGTACATTGGCCAATTAAATTCACCAGAAAATTTACTTGGAAAGCCCTTGAAAGACTTTATCATGAGGGTAGGGTAAAAGCTATCGGAGTAGCCAATTACCTGATTCCATTTCTGGAAGAACTAAATAAAGAAGCCACCGAAATACCTATGGTCAATCAGGTAGAGTTCAGCCCATATCTTTATCTGGAAGATTTACTGAATTATTGCAGGGAGAGAAAAATCCAGTTGCAAGCTTATTCTCCACTGGTAAGAGGACAGCGTATGTCTGACCCCAAACTGGTGAGTATGGCAGGAAAATACCAGAAAACTCCAGCACAGATTATTTTGCGATGGGCACTACAATTGGGTGTTTCCACTATCCCTAAATCATCAAATTTAGAAAGGTTGAAAGAAAACTTTGACGTGTTTGATTTTACAATCAATGAGCAAGATATGGCCTATATGAATAGTTTCAACGAAAACCTGAGAATTGTTGAAGACCCTATGGAATTATACTGAAGCGCCCACTAATCGCAATTATGGGAAAACATTCTTAAAAGAAATCGGATTAAATCTTGTTTGTCTTTCAATGAATAGTCATAATAAATATTAAAATTGAAATGATTTGTTTCGATATTTCTCACAAAAGGATACATTTGTACCCGCCAAAACCTTAACCTTGTCTGAAAAGTAGAAATGAGTAATATTTATCATGAGATAACTCCATTGACACCGAATGATTGTTTCATGGTTTTTGATAGACATAAAAGTAATTTCGATTTCCCGATTCATTTTCATGAAGAGTTTGAACTGAATTTCATAGAAAATGCCAAAGGAGCCAAGCGGATTGTGGGAGACAATATCGAAATGATTGATGAATTAGAATTAGTACTGGTTGGTTCTAATGTTCCACATGGTTGGTTAGGGTATGAGTCTGAGCGGAAAGATATTCACGAAATTACCATTCAGTTTCATAAAGATTTATTTGATGATAAATTCCTGCAAAGAAATCAACTGAGTTTCATTCGGAATTTACTCGAGCATTCTTCAAGAGCAATTTTATTTTCCACTGAAACTATTCTGCAAATTCGTCCGCGTCTCATTTCATTGAGCCAAAAAAGTGGTTTCGACTCTGTTATCGAATTAATTTCTATTCTGCACGATTTGTCCGTTTCCAAAAATATGCGCTTACTCACAAGCAGTACTTTTGTGAATGATAACGTAAATTTTAATAGTCGCAGAATTGAAAAAGCATTTGAGTATATGCGTGCCAATTATGACAAAGACATTTCATTGGCCGACATTGCCAAAACTGTGAATATGGCAGAAGTAAGTTTCAGCCGATTTATTAAAAAACGTACTGGAAAAACCTTTGTAGATAGCTTGAATGATATTCGTTTGGGCCACGCCTCTCGTTTCTTAATTGATACTACTTATACTATAGCTGAAGTCTCTTTCAAATGCGGTTTTAATAATTTATCCTACTTTAACCGAATCTTCAAGAAGAAACACGCCTGTACTCCCAAAGAATTCCGAGAGAACTATATCGGAACCAAGACTTACGTCTAAAGAATATTATCAATTTTCCTGTAAATCTTTATTTTTCATTGATGATTTCCGGATAATCAACTCTCCTTTTATTGTTTTCGTATACGGTAAAAAAGAATCCTGATTAATTATATTTTCAATCAGCATACCTGCGGCCGTCTCACCAATAATAAAAGGAAACTGATGGAAGACTGTAAGCGAAGGCTCAATTAATGAGGCTATTAATTCATCACCAAATGCCACAATCCCGATTTCCTCCGGAATACCAATACCTCTTTCTTTCAATGCCATAATCATCTCAATCCCATTGGCATAATGAATCGTGAAAATACCATCTGGTTTCTTTGGTAAATTAAGCCAATAGTCTAAGGCCTTTAATGTTTCCGCTCGGCTAAAATTGCCATGATAAATCAAATTTTCATCTATGGCTATTCCATATTTTTCATGCGCCGCTTTGTATCCATCCAGGCGTACTTTGCTAATCAATAAATCAGTAGGCCCAGCAAAAACAGCAATACGCTTATAGCCCTGTAAAATCAGATGCTCTGTAAGCGTATAGCCTCCAAGAAAATCTTCTTGTATCACCTTAGCTGTATCCACTTCATTGCAAACCCTGTCAAAATGGACAATCGGTAAGCCTTTTTTCAATTGAAGTTTTACATGCTCAAAAGAATTTGTTTCTTTTGAATGGCTGATAAGCAGCCCATCAACGCGGCTTGTAACTAAAGCCTGGACATTTAAAGTTTCAGTATGATGAGATTCATTCGATTGACAAATCATAACCCGATAACCAGCCTCGGTAGCTACTTTCTGAATGCCTGCTACAACTCCCGCAAAAAATGGCCGCTGTATATCCGGAATAATTACTCCGATTGTATGTGTTTCACCTCGATTCAGACTTTGAGCCAGAAAATTCGGACGATAATCCAGTTCATTGGCCACCCTAAGAATCTCCTCACGGGTATTTTCATTGATTTCAGAACTATTATTTAATGCCCTAGAAACAGTAGAAGGAGAAATACCTAAAACCTTGGCTATGTCAATAATAGTGGTCTGATGTGGTTTTTTATTTACCGGATTATTAGTAGGAGTAACAGTAAAATACAAATTACACGATTTACAATACAACCGTTGCTTCCCTCTCAGAAAGCCAGATCTCACTATGCTTTCTACACTACCGCACTTGATACATGGGGTCATGAAAGAATTATACTTTTTAAATATGAAAGAAAAAGCCCGATTACTTAACGTTAATTTCTTCAATATTGAAATTTAAAACAATATAGCAAAAAAACTCGGGGATAGTATAATCATAATTTAACTATCGAAAACGTTACCGAAAACGAAACCGATAGGTTTTGATGATTGTTTATTAAAAATAGACAGAAGAATCTTTTTTTAATACAAGAAAATAAGATAATATTCATCCATGGTCTGTAAATTTTATAAGAGTCAATGGAATTATTAATCTAAGTATCTATCTATAAAATTGTACTTTTTGCAGAACTGGTGCCTGGAGAAAATGACTTTTAGCTAGTATAAAAATCAAGGAACCATTATGATGAAACAATTCCCTGATAAAGAAAAAAGTCAGTTGTGCTGCAACACAACTGACTACTACTTATCTAGACTGACAAGCAATGTTTTGCTCAGAAAACCAATTCAAACAAAACATTCAAAAGTATGAAAAAAAAAGCAAATACGGGGTATTGACTCAAATTAAACCTTGGTATTTATAAAATATTAACCTAATTTTTTATTTATTTACTTTCATACATTTTGTTTTCAATTGAATGTCGGGTGGTATTATTAACCACCCTCATTTCTTTAAGATAGACCCGATTTGTATTTAAAATGAGAATTATTATAAGATTTATCTACTTAACTCTAGTCCTTTTATTTCACCAATCCTTTGGTGAAATAAGACTGCCCAGATTAATTAGCGATGGCATGGTCTTACAGCAGAATGCTAAGGTAAAAGTATGGGGTTGGGGGAAAAAAGAAGAATTGGTCAAGGTTCAATTTAATAATCAAGTTTATAACACAAGTGTAGATGAAGCAGGTAAATGGCTCATTACTATTCAAACACCTAAAGCCGGAGGGCCTTATGAAATGTTGGTTTCAGGCGAAAACCAACTTAAAGTAAAGGATATTCTGATAGGAGAGGTTTGGCTTTGCTCGGGTCAATCAAATATGGTTTTACCGATGGAAAGGGTGAAAGAGAAGTACGCGGATATGATTGCCCAGATAAATAATCCACTCATACGTCATTTTTTTATTCCAACCAGATACGATTTTAACAAACCTTTGGAAGACCTCTCAGTAGGAAAATGGGAACCAGCCATACCTGAAAATATTCTAAGATTCTCAGCAACAGCATATTTTTTTGCCAAAAATCTTTTTGAAAAATACCATATACCAATTGGTTTAATTAACGCAAGCGTGGGAGGCACACCAGTAGAGGCCTGGATTAGTGAAGATGGTTTAAAACAATTTCCAACTAAACTGGCTTTAGCAGAGCAGGTAAAAGACAGTGCCTACGTTAATCAGATCCGAAAAAAAGAAAATGCCATTACAAGCCAATGGTATGCAAATCTAAGAAAGAATGATGCAGGCATGAATGGAGCTAAAAAATGGTTTGAAAATGAGTATGATGCTTCGTCCTGGTCAACTATGACTCTACCTAATTTCTGGGAAGACCAAGGGCTTAAAAATACCAACGGCGTAGTTTGGTTCAGAAAAGAAATAAATGTACCTGAATCAATGACCGGAAAACCAGCAAAATTCTTTCTGGGTCGTATTGTCGATAGTGATTCAGCCTATGTCAATGGCCAATTTGTCGGGACAATTGGCTATCAGTATCCTCCGCGAAGATATCAAATAGCGAACGATATTTTAAAACCCGGAAAAAATGTACTCGTTGTACGGGTAATTAATACCAGCGGCAAAGGTGGCTTTATTAAAGATAAGACTTACGAAATCAGAGTAGGAAACGAAGTGATAGATTTAAAAGGAGAGTGGCAATATAAACTAGGGACAGTTTCCGAGCCGCTATCTGCTTCAACATTCTTTCAGTATAAACCTGTTGGTCTTTATAATGGGATGATTGCTCCTTTAATTAATTATGGAATTAAAGGTGTAATCTGGTATCAGGGAGAGGCTAATGCCAATAATCCTGGCGACTATCATCAACTCTTTTCAACGATGATACAGAACTGGCGCCAGAAATGGAACCAAGGCAACTTCCCCTTTCTCTATGTCCAGTTAGCCAATTTTATGGAACCCAAAGCCGAACCTTCTGAAAGCCAATGGGCGGAGCTAAGGGAGGCACAATTGCAAACATTAGCTGTCGCACAGACAGGCATGGCTGTCATTACTGATATTGGCGAGTGGAATGATATCCATCCATTAAACAAAGAAGATGTAGGCAAAAGGCTCGCATTAGTAGCAGAAAAAGTAGCTTATCACGATAAAAATGTCGTATTTTCTGGGCCGATTTACCAATCTATGAAAATAAAGAATAATAAAATTGTTCTGAGTTTTTCAAATATCGGAAGTGGATTAATAGCAAAACGAGGAGGCGAATTAAAGCATTTTGCCATTGCAGGTGCAGATAAGAAATTTGTCTGGGCAAAGGCCGAAATAAAAGGAAATAAAGTGGAAGTCTGGAGTGAAACGATTACTAATCCGGTAGTTGTTCGCTATGCTTGGGCTGATAATCCCGACGGTGCTAATTTATATAATAAAGAAGGTTTACCGGCATCTCCTTTCAGAACAGATAAAAGTAAATGAGAATAGAATAGTTAAGAGATTTATTACGGCAAATTATGATTCATACAATGCGTTGGTTTGGGCCAAAAGACCCGGTTTCATTAATGGATATTCGTCAGGCAGGTTGCACAGGTATTGTTACTGCCTTGCATCAGATACCGGTAGGAGAAATTTGGTCAGTTGAAGCCATAGAGGAAAGAAAAAGACTTATTGAAGCAGATAACGACAAATATATTCCCTTACAGTGGTTAGTGGTTGAGAGTTTACCTGTACATGAAGACATTAAGAAAGGATTGCTAAATAGAGAATTATTGATTGAGAATTATAAAACTTCTCTGAAAAATCTGGCATTATGCGGTATTCACACTATTTGCTATAATTTCATGCCTGTACTTGATTGGTCAAGAACGAACCTCAGTTATGAAATGCCGGATGGTGGTAAAGCCTTAAGATTTGTCTGGGAAGATTTCGCTATATTTGATTTATATATTCTGAAACGTCCGGGTGCAGCTAAAGATTACTCCGAAGAAGTACAGGTAAATGCGCTTCATAAAATGAAGCAGATGTCGGAAGAAGAAATTGCTTATCTGACAAATACCGTTTTATTAGGTTTGCCCGGTTCAGAAGAAGCATTTGATTTGAATACTTTTCAGGGCTTACTGGATAATTATAAAAATATCGGTGAAAAAGAGTTAAGAGAAAATCTCTATTATTTTATTCAGCAAATAGCGCCTGTGGCGCAGGAGCATGGAATTAACCTCTGTATACACCCGGACGATCCTCCCAAACCTTTGTTAGGATTACCACGTGTGGTAAGTACAGAATATGATTTGAAACAGTTGATGGCTGCCTACGATGTCAGCAATAACGGTGTTACTTTTTGTACCGGTTCTTTGGGTATCAGAACAGATAATGATTTAGCAGGAATGATTGAGAGATTTGGAGACCGAATTCATTTTCTGCATTTGAGAACCACTAAAAGGGAAGAAAATCCGCTCAATTTTCATGAAGCAGCTCACTTAACTGGTGATGTTGATATGTATGCCGTTATAAAAGCCATTGTTGCCGAGACCCATAAAAGACAAGCAGAAGGCAGAGCAGATTGGAATATCCCCATGCGCCCAGACCATGGTCATCAGATATTAGACGATTTGCATAAAAAAACATATCCCGGCTATTCAGCAATAGGCCGTCTAAAAGGATTAGCAGAGTTAAGAGGACTGGAAATGGCCATTGAAAAAGCAGAAGCATTCGCATAATAGATTCATATATTCAACCAACACTAAGCACTATGAACCATTCAAGAAGAACCTTTATCAAGCAAGCCGGAGCAGTTTCACTCCTGGTTTCAATCCCGCAACCTTGGGCATATGCTTCTGCAATGGCGAGTTCACTTCCTCGCAAAACGCCTGAATCACAAGGAGTTTCTTCTAAAGGTATCAGTGATTTTCTGGGGGCAATTAAAGAATCAGGGTTGGAATGGCATAGCTTTATGTTGGTTAGGCACGGAAATGTGGTGGCTGAGGGATGGTGGAAGCCTTTTGATGCCAACTATAAGCATACCTTATATTCGTTATCAAAAAGTTTTACAAGTACAGCCATTGGCTTCTTGGTGCAGGAAGGGAAAATTACGGTCGATGACAAAGTTATCTCCTTTTTTCCTGATGAAATACCTGCTTCGCTTAGTGAAAACCTTAAGGCAATGAAAATCAAGCATCTGTTAACCATGAATACAGGTCATGATACAGATACAATGCCGAAACTGAGAGAAATGACAAATCAGTCGTGGGTGAAGACATTTTTAGAGCAGCCAGTAGTGCATGAGCCGAGCACCCACTTCCTATATAATACCGGAGCGACCTATATGCTTGGCGCAATTGTACATAAGGTTACAGGACAGAACTTAGACAAATACTTAGCTCCAAGGCTCTTCGAACCATTGGGTATTGAAGGATATGATTGGGAAACGTCACCACAGGGCTTAAATACCGCAGGATTCGGTTTACGTGTAAAAACAGAAGACATTGCGAAATTTGGGCAATTCTATTTGCAAAAAGGCAAATGGAATGGGAAACAGTTATTAAACGAATCCTGGATTCAGGAAGCCACTAAAAAACAAACAACTTCTAATACAGGAGATAGTGACTGGTCGCAAGGTTATGGCTATCAGTTCTGGCGATGCAAGCCCGGATTCTATAGGGGTGATGGCGCTTTTGGACAATTTTGTATGGTCATGCCAGAGCAAGATGCAGTACTTATTATGACTTCTGAAAGCTGGGATTTACAGAAAACCATGAACGTGGCTTATCAAACCTTATTACCAGCAATGAACAATGGTGCGCTACCTGAAAACCCAACGGATTTAACTGCTTTAAAAAATGATTTGAAAAATCTTTCGTTGGCAGCGCCTAAAAGTTCAAACACTTCGCCTTCAGCCATACAATATATGAATAAGGTTTTTCAGGCAGAAACTAATCCTTACGGAATCAAAGAAGTGAGTTTCTATTTTGATAAAGATTACTGTATATTAAAACTAACTTCAAATTCAGGAATAGATAAAATCAAATTCGGATGGCAGCACTGGCTAGTTAATGAAGGAGCTACCAGAAATCTATTTCCAGTGCCGAATCGCACGCATATGCCATCTAAAATGGCAGGTACAGCCACTTGGGTAAACGATAATACCCTCCAACTCAATGAAAAATTTGTAGAGGCGATTCATGGAGATAAATTGAGTTGTGCCTTCGATGGAAACAAAGTAACTATTTCTTTCCTCAATAGTGTATCTGAAAACACAAAGACGAGTCCGGAGAAAAGAGAGAAATTAATAGGGGTAATCAAAAAGGCCTGATAAAGAGGAAATCTTCGTGAAAATAATTTCAAAAACAGAAATATGTTAAAAAAAATCATCATATTCTTGCAATTCTTGGCCTTCAATTCCTTGGCTGACGATGGTTCTCGTTTATGGCTTAAATACGATTTATTAAAGGACGCGCAACAAAGAGCAACCTATTCGGCACTAACCAGATACATTTCAGTTAACGACGATTCTCCCATTGTAATGACAGCCGCCAAAGAATTACAAATGGGTTTTGAAGGACTTTTAGGAAAAAAAGTAAGTATCTCTAAAAATCCAATAAGCAAAACAGGTGGAATAATTTTAGAAGTAAGCACTAATAATGTCGAAAATCTGATTGAAGATGGTTTTTCAATTACTTCCCAAAAGGGAAATATTATTATTAAAGCCAAAACACCTTCAGGCGTTCTGTATGGTGCATTTGACTTGTTGAGAAATATTCAAACAGGTAAAAGTCTGAATAACCTGACTATCATAAGCAATCCGAAAGTAAAAATCAGAATGTTGAATCATTGGGACAATGCCAACGGAACAGTAGAGCGTGGCTATGCTGGCTCGTCAATGTGGAAATGGACTGAATTGCCTTTCAGAATTGACCCAAGATATATTCAATATGCAAGAGCTAATGCCTCAATTGGTATTAATGCGGCCTCTATTAATAACGTTAATGCCAGTTCAAGATTTTTAACACCCGAATACCTCGAAAAAATTAAAGCAGTAGCTGATATTCTGCGTCCTTATGGAATCAGAGTTTTTATTTCAGTCAATTTCAGGTCTCCTCGAACTTTAGGTGGTTTAAAGACTTCTGATCCGCTCGACCCTGAGGTAAGAAAATGGTGGAACGATAAAACTAAAGAGATTCATGAATACATTCCTGATTTCGGTGGATTTTTAGTGAAAGCCAATTCAGAAGGTGAGCCGGGGCCACAGGATTATGGTCGAACACATGCAGATGGAGCTAATATGCTGGCAGAAGCGATGCGTCCTTATAAAGGAATCGTTATCTGGAGGGCTTTTGTATATAATGCTGACCCTAAAGGCGACCGCTTCAAAGAAGCCTACGAGCAATTTAAACCACTGGACGGTACATTCGACCCTAAAGTAATTGTGCAGGTAAAAAATGGCCCTATTGACTTTATGCCTCGCGAACCTTTTCACCCAATGTTTGGTGCTTTTCCTAAAACTACTTTGGGTATGGAGTTTCAAATTACACAAGAATACTTAGGGCAATCAACGCATCTCACATATCTAGCACCAATGTTCAAAGAATGCCTTGATAGTGATACCTATGCAAAGGGGAAAGGCTCTACCGTTGCTAAAGTGATAGATGGTAGTTTAGATGCTCACGAAAATTCATTAATGGCTGGAGTCGCCAATACAGGCTCAGATGTAAACTGGACGGCTCATCCATTTAATCAGGCCAATTGGTATGCTTTTGGAAGATTAGCCTGGGATCATAATCTTTCTTCCGAGCAAATTGCCTCCGAATGGATAGCCATGACTTTGACAAACGACAAACCTGCTCAGGACAAAATTAAAACGATGATGATTCAGTCATTGCCAATTTACATAGGCTATACTTATCCTTTAGGCACTGCACACATGATGGGAGAAGGCCACCATTATGGCCCTGAACCTTGGTTAGCAAAAAGTGGACGCCCAGATTGGACGTCAATCTATTATCATCGGGCCGATTCCATTGGTTTGGGTTTTGACAGAACAGGGGCAGTAAGCAATGCCTTGAGTTTGTATAATCCGGAAGTACAAAAAACATGGGCTAACCCTGATAATTGTTCACTAGATTATTTGCTTTGGTTTCATCATGTTTCATGGACAAAGAAACTAAGCACAGGCCGAACACTTTGGGATGAACTATGTTTCAGGTATTACAATGGGGTAGAAGAGGTGCGAAAATTACAATCTACCTGGGAAAGCCTGAAACCAGAAATTGATAAGGAAACCTTCGAAAATGTAAAAGGTCGGTTGAAAATTCAGGAAAAAGAAGCTTTGTGGTGGAGGGATGCCTGTGTATTATATTTTATTACGTATACTAATAAACCCATTCCAGCACCACTAGTACCACCTACAAGAACTTTAGACGAAGTTAAAAAATTAGTAGAAATATACCATTTAAGATGATTGCAGAACAAAAATTGAACGGCACGGAGTCCGCTCATCTGAAAAAAAATGTGTTTTCATTAGAAGGCAAACTGGCGCTTATTACCGGAGGAGGAAGTGGTATCGGCTTTGATATAGCTCAATGTATGATTTCGGCAGGGGCAAGGGTTGTTATTACAGGTCGTCGGGAGCATGCACTCAAAGAGTCAATTCAAACGTTGGGCGAATCAGCCCAATATGTAGTAAATGATGTAACTGAACTAAACGCGCTGGAAAACTTAGTAGAATATATTGAAACCAATATAGGACCGATTGATATTCTGGTAAACAATGCCGGAATTAATATGAAAAAACCCGCATTGGAAGTAACGGATGAAGATTTTCAGAGAATTGTACATACTAACCTGAATGCTGTATTTGCCTTGACTCGTGCTTGTGCGAAACGCATGATCGCCCGCCAGAGTGGTTCTATATTGATGATTTCTTCAATGGCAGCCTATTATGGAATTGACAGAGTAATTGCTTACGCTGCTTCCAAATCAGGTGTGGAGGGTATGGTGAAAGTACTAGCTTCTGAATTTTCAAAATTTAACGTCAGAGTCAATGCCATTGCTCCCGGATTCATAGAAACTGCCATGATGAAAACTGCCTTAAGCAGCGACCCTGACCGAATGCATAGAGCCCTTAACCGTACACCTATGGGTAAATTTGGCAAACCGGATGATATTGGTTGGGCAGCTGTCTTTCTGGCTTCTGAGGCCGCCAGTTATATCACGGGAGCATCATTGCCAGTAGACGGGGGAAATTCAGTTGGATTTTAAAGGTTCAATTAAGATTATAAATCACTCATTCATTAATCAATAAATCACTAAATACATGATCTGCTTTACTCAAAAAAAGCTTCTAATCACTACTTTGTCTTTATTGGGGGCGATACTAGCTTTTGCGCAACCCCAGAAAAAACCTGTTTCGCAGCCATTGGTCAGCCATATTTATACAGCTGATCCTTCAGCTCATGTTTTCAATGGTAAAATTTATATTTATCCATCACATGACATTGAATCAGGCATAAAGCAAGATGATAATGGCAGTCATTTCGATATGAAAGATTACCATATCTTTTCAATGGATAGTCCCAACGGAAAAATCATAGATCATGGAGTAGCCTTAGATATTAAAGATATTCCCTGGGCAGGCAGACAATTATGGGCACCTGATGCTGCCTATAAAAATGGTACTTATTATCTCTATTTCCCTGTAAAAGACAAACAGGATATTTTCAGAATAGGCGTAGCTACAAGTAAAAAGCCGGAAGGGCCTTTCAAGGCTGAAAAAGCACCCATTGAAAACAGTTTTAGCATCGACCCATGTGTTTTTAAAGATACTGATGGAAGTTATTATATGTATTTTGGAGGTATCTGGGGAGGGCAATTACAAAGATGGGCAAGCAGCTCTTACGATAGTAATGGTAAATTAAAAACTGCCCAGGAAGAAGCATTTTTGCCTAAAATCGCCAAACTAAGTAATAACATGCTAAGTTTTGCTGAATCGCCGAAAGATGTGAAAATTGTTGATGAAAATGGTAAGGTCTTTTTAGAAAGCAATAATGATAAACGTTTCTTCGAAGCTGCGTGGATGCATAAATATAATGGTAAATATTACTTTTCTTATTCTACCGGAGACACACATTTTATTTGCTACGGCATAGGCGATAATCCTTATGGCCCATTTACTTATAAGGGCGTAGTTTTAAATCCAGTAGAAGGTTGGACAAACCATCACTCTATTGTAGAGTTTAAGGGTAAATGGTATTTGTTTTACCATGATGTTCAACTATCAGGTCAAACACATTTAAGGAATATTAAGGTAGCAGAATTACAATATAATCCTGATGGAACTATCGTTCCTATCAATGCCTATAAATAAAACTAACTGCACAACTATGAGAAAAAGATATTTCTTTATTCTGACTGTTTTACTTTCTAACCCGCTTCTGTAAGCACAGAAGAAAGGTTTGAAAGACTATTTATGGGGAGGTAATTAAATTCTGATAGTATTTCAACAGATTATAAGAGTATTTACTTAAATCCATTTGAGTAAATACTCTTTTTTTTACCTTTGAAGCAAAGTTCATAAATCTTTTACTTGTAATTATCTATTGAGTCATGGCAGAGCAGAATTATAAAAATCACGTCAGATACTATATTCCACATCATTTTATTTTCTATCCTGTTGTACTCATACTGATAGGAGTATGCATCTATTTCAGTACTAAATATGAAGACCAACAACCTATCTGGGTTGTATTGGCAATTATTCTTCTCCTGATAGCATGGTTATCATATATGCTCAGACAACACTATGCTTTAATGAATCAGGATAGAATTGTTAGATTAGAATTAAGATTTCGATACTATCTCTTAACCAATAAAAGATTGGAACACATTGAGCCGAGGCTTTCTTTAACACAGCTGTTAGCCTTAAGATTTGCTTCTGATGAAGAACTAGCAGAATTAATTGAAGAAACTGCTGCAATTAATTTATCAGCAAAAGAAATAAAACAATCCATTAAAAAATGGACTCCTGACTATATGAGAGTCTAAATGATTTGTGAAAAATTAAACAATATTCGAGGATATTTCCTTTTTATTTGTCTCATTTGCTATGAGTACACAAATATTCTATCTCTTAAATCAAAATTATATTTTCAGCCGATTAATAAATTTTAGCTGAGCTTTCCAATCCTTTCTCAGTTTTCAATAGTGATTGTGTGAGCTAAATTTTATATTTGTAGAGTTGAACCCTAACATTCTGATGAAGATACCCTACATATCTTTGATATTGGTATTTTCGGCAAATCTGCTATTATTTTCCTGCAAGCCTGATTTGCCCGAAGAAGTGGCTATGGCCTATGAAGAACTGCCAGATAAGCTGGACTATAACCTCCATGTAAAACCGATACTTTCAGATAAATGCTTTGTCTGTCATGGACCCGATAAAGCCAAGCAAAAAGCTGGATTAAGACTTGATTTTGCTGAATTTGCTTATGCGAACCTTTCTGAGAATCCTGATAAAGTGGCGATTGACCCCGGGAGTTTAGATAATAGTGAGGTTTTTCACAGAATCTTGTCGAAGGATGCGGATTATATAATGCCTACACCAGATTCACATCTGAAATTGAATGCGAAAGAAAAAGCTACTTTAGTGAAATGGATAAAAGACGGTGCAGTTTATCAAAAACACTGGGCATTTATTAAACCTGAGAAAACTGATTTACCAGAAGTTAAGAATAAAGATTGGGTGAAAAATCCGATTGATAATTTTGTATTAGCAAAACTGGAAGAAGAAAATCTGCAACCTTCCAAAGAAGCCGATAAGGAATTACTATTACGTAGGGTCTCACTAGATTTGACTGGCTTGCCTCCAACCTTACAAGAGATTGATGCCTTTCTGAAAGATAATAGTCCCAATGCCTATGAAAAACAGGTTGACCGATTACTGGCTTCTCAGCATTATGGTGAAAAAATGGCTGTTGACTGGTTAGATTTAGCAAGGTTTGCTGATTCTCATGGTTATACAGTTGATAGGTTAAGAGATATGTCGCCTTATCGTGACTGGGTGATAAATGCGTTCAACAAAAATATGTCTTATGAGCAGTTTATCCATCAACAATTGGCTGGTGATTTAATGCCCAAACCTACCCGAGATATGATTATTGCCACAGCATTTAATCGTAATCATCAGCAGAATCTGGAGGGTGGCATTATAGAAGAAGAATTTCAGACTGAATATGTAGTAGATAGAACCAATACTTTTGGTGATGCTTTCTTAGGACTTTCAGTAGGGTGTGCTAAATGTCATGACCACAAGTATGATCCGATTTCTCAGAAAAATTATTATGAATTATTTAGCTTTTTCAATAATGTGAAAGAAGCAGGGCAAATTTCATGGGATGGTGCTTTGCCTACACCGACTTTATTATTACCTACTAATGAGCAGGAGAAAGTTATTAGTTTTATCAATAATCAGATCAAACAACAGGAGGATATGGTGGAAAAAGCCAGAGCTTCCAGCAATAATGATTTTGAAAACTGGATTAAAACAGGAGCTTACAAGAAACTTTCGAAAGAGAAAATACCACAGACTGGCTTATTAGCAGAATACAGTTTTGATGATGGCACGCTCAAAAATACCCTGAACCGAAAGCAGACAGGTAGCATGAAAAGAGAATCAGGTGCAGAAGGCGATAAACCTGTTTTTGAAAAGAGAGAGAAAGGCAAATCTATGCTGATGGATGGAGATAATTACCTGGATTTGAATGGGGTAGGTGTATTCAGAAAATCAGAGCCGTTTACCGTGGGTCTTTGGGTTTATATCCCAAAAGATTTGAAAGAAGGCGTAATTATCCATAAAAGTCAGGCAGAACGATTATATAATTTCAGAGGATTTCACCTATATCTCAAAAACGATAGGTTCGAGATCAATATGGCGCATACATCTCCATCAAATGCCATTACACGTGTCTCAAAACAACCAGTTCTCCGAGAGAACTGGGTTCAACTGACCATGACTTATGATGGCTCATCAAAAGCTAATGGTTTTCGTTTGTATGAAAACGGAAGAGAACTATTGATGGAAACAACGATGGATCAGCTCACAAAGGATATTCTGCTAAATTCTTCAACTCAGCCGGGTTTGCAGATTGGCGCATGGTGGCGTGGCTTTGGTTTTAAGTATGGAAAGGTTGATGAAATTGTTGTTTATAATAGAGTACTTACTTCATTTGAATTAAAACTATTGGCTAATAAAGCTAAATGGGAGAATGTTTTGGTTACAACTAATGGAAAAGAGTTAAGAGAATACTATCTATCGGCTATTGCCCCGAATGTAGTTAAGGCTCAGAATGATTTGAAACACACCAGAACTACTTTATCTGATTCGATGGCAAAGATAAAGGAGCTCATGGTGATGCAGGAAATGCCGAAACGCAAAAAAGCCTATGTTTTGAAAAGAGGTAATTATGATGCTTTAGGTGAAGAAGTATTTCCAAATACGCCGGAATTCATTCTGAAATTTCCTGATAATCTTCCTAAAAATCGCTATGGATTAGCACAATGGTTGACCCATGAAGATAACCCTTTAACAGCCAGAGTAGCGGTTAATCGCCTATGGCAAAATTTCTTTGGAGTAGGATTTGTAAAAACGACAGAAGATTTCGGGAATCAGGGGGAGATGCCGAGCCATCCGCAATTATTAGATTGGCTGGCAGTCAACTTCCGGGAGTCAGGATGGGACATAAAGAAGCTCAATAAGTTAATTGTAATGTCAGCCACTTATAGACAGGATTCAAAATCAACTAAAGAACAAAAAGAAAAAGACCCTGAAAACCGCTTATTAGCACATGGCCCAGTTTTTAGAATGACTGCGGAAATGATTCGGGATAATGCTTTAGTGGCTAGTGGATTAATCAATAATAAGATTGGCGGCCCAAGTATCAAACCTTACCAGCCAGAGGGGCTATGGCAAATTAATAGTGATAACTACGTGGCCGATTCAGGGGAGACTGTTTATAGAAGAAGCCTCTATATTGTTGCTAAAAGAGCAGTTCCTAACCCAACATTGGCTACTTTCGATGCTACTTCCCGTAGTTTTTGTGTGGTTCGCCGTCAGAAAACCAATACACCTTTGCAAGCTTTAGTTACGCTGAATGATCCTACTTTTACAGAAGCAGCCAAAGTAATAGGAGAACAGATGTGTAAATCTAAATCTAAACAAGAGGCAATCACTCAGGCATATAGAAAACTCACAGGAAGAAAGCCTTCATCAAAAGAAATAAATCTACTATTGCAATTGCAACAGACAGAACAGAATAAGTTCAGAAATTCACCTAATAAATCCAAAGGTTGGTTAAGTGCCGGGCAATATCCTGTTTCAAAAGATTTAGACCAGTCTTTAGTCGCGGCAAATGCAGTAGTAGCAAGTACCATATTAAATTCTGATGCAACTTTAACCAAACGATAGCATGTCAGAGCATCATGATGAAGAGTTCAGATTAAATACACCCGAATTTAATCAACTCAATAAACAATTAGACAGACGCACTTTTCTGACCAAAACTTCATTAGGCTTAGGTGCTTTGGCTATGGGTTCGTTGTTGGGCTCTAAGGCAATCTTTGGTCAAAGTGGCAAACCGTTGATTGAGAACCCTCAGCATCTTGAGGAAGAAATATTTAAAGCATTACCGCATTTTGCACCCAAGGCCAAGCGTGTAATTTATCTCTTTATGAGTGGTGGCCCTTCACAGTTTGAGACCTTTGATTATAAGCCTAAATTAGTGGAGTTCGCAGGACAAAACCTGCCTGATTCTGTTCGGAAAGGGCAACGCTTAACAGGCATGAGTGGCAGCCAGAGTGCTTTACCAATGGTGCCCTCTATATTTAAATTCAATCAATACGGTAAAAGCCGCACATGGGTAAGTGATTTATTGCCGCATACTGCTAGCGTTGTTGACGAGCTCTGTGTCATTAAATCTATTTATTCAGAAGCTATCAACCATGATCCGGCCATCACTTTCCTTCAAACCGGCAATCAGTTGCCTGGACGACCATCCATTGGTTCATGGGTAAGTTATGGTTTAGGTTCTGATAATAATAATCTACCAACATTTATTGTATTAGTTTCCAAAAATGCACCGAAAGATCAGCCCTTGTATGCCAGACTATGGGGTAATGGATTTTTGCCGTCCAAGCATCAGGGAGTACAATTCCGCTCCGGTAAAGACCCTGTTTTGTTTCTGAATAATCCTGAAGGATATGATGGAAATGACAGAAAAGAAATGCTTGATTATCTGACCAAACTGAATCAGTTACAGAACGAAGCCTATGGTGACCCAGAAGTTGATAATCGGATTGCTCAATATGAAATGGCTTACCGAATGCAGACCTCAGTGCCTGAGGTGATGGACATTTCGAATGAGACTGATGAAGTTTTTGATTTATACGGGCCTGATAGCAGAGATACAGGAACTTACGCAGCCAATTGCCTTTTAGCTCGTAAATTGATTGAAAAAGATGTGAAATTTGTTCAATTGTATCATCAGGGATGGGACCAGCATGGAGGTTTACCCAAAAGTATTGCCAATCAATGCAAACAGGTGGATCAGGCAACGGCGGCATTAATATTGGATTTAAAAAGAAGAGGTCTTTTGGATGAAACATTAGTTATATGGGGTGGAGAGTTCGGGCGCACAGTTTATTCACAGGGTAAATTGACAAAAGATGATTATGGAAGAGACCACCATCCGAGATGTTTTACGATGTGGATGGCAGGAGCAGGGGTAAAAGCAGGATTTAATTATGGAGAGACAGATGATTTTAGCTATAATATTATTAAAGACCCGGTTCATGTACATGACTTTCAGGCTACTCTCATGCACCTGATGGGTGTAGACCATGAAAGATTAACTTATAAATTTCAAGGAAGAAGATTCCGTTTGACTGATGTTCATGGAAAAATTGTGAGAGATATTTTAGCCTGATGAAACTTTGATTACTAAAAAACATGATATGAAAAAACTACTGCTATTTGTAATTCTACTGTTATCATTCATAAACCTTCAAGCCCAAACCAAAGCTCCTGAAATGCTGAAAGGCAATTTTATGGATGATTATAAAATTACCTATACCATCAACGATACTCTTTGGATACAAAAACCAAATGCAAAATATCATATCATTAAATGGAATGAAAAAGAACAATACCTCATTGCCAGAAATGATAAAAATAATCCGGCAGACGGCGGATTATATACTCGTATTGATTATATGACTTTTGAGAATATGCAGCCATTTTTATGGGGTTTCTGTTTAAGTGCTTATAATGCAAAAACAGAAGCTGAGGCAGAAGCTGTAAAAATTGCGGATAGAGCAAATCCAAGAAAAGGTTGTAATGGGTTTCCGTTTTCAAGAATGAAGAGGGTGGAGGAGTAAATTTTAAATATAAATTGCTATGATTAAAAATATAGATGAAATCTTTGAACAGGATGAAGAGAAAAGGAAGCTTAATATAAATGATGGTAAATGGCGAATGTGCGATTTGCTCCTTTTAAGTGGTGGCGATGAATATTATAATGCCATTTATATAGCAACTCTTGATAAAAAATATACAAATGATGACCGGGAAGCACTAAGATATTTACTCATAAAAATTATGTATGAGTCGAGTGAATACGGAGAAGGTTGGCATTCTTCTTCTTCAGACGAGTTTAATACAATTCACTTGGAAAAGTATATTAAATATGATCTTAGATTTGAAGAAGCCAAGCCAATTACCAACGAGTATGCATATCATTGGTATAATGTCTTATTTAATGGACCCATGGAAATTAATAATTATAATAAGGCAGAATTCTTTTTTAATGATGTCGCCATTAATAGAGAAGAGGTTAAGAATAATTTAACTCCAAGTGAAATGATTCATTCAATAGCATTTGAGAATTATTGGAACGCAATTAAAATTTTTATTGAGTGTAAAGATAAATGGGTCTTCATTAAATGGTCAACTGGTGCATAGTTCATATAAAAAATAAAAGCGTGTGAAAATCACACGCTTTATTCATTCAACTATTATTTGACATCATTTAAACCGTTTCAACCTCAATTTTGGCTTTAGCTTTTTTCTTTCCACCTATATTGAATAATTTGTTCACTTTTACTCTCCATCCTTCAATCACCATATATACGGCAGGAACAAGAATTAAGGTTAATATCATTGAACTTGTCAAGCCACCAATAATTACCCAGGCCATTCCATTTTTAGTTTCAGCACCAGCGCCAGATGCCAAGGCAATAGGCAACATACCGAATATCATGGCCAATGTAGTCATCAGGATTGGACGAAGACGTTCTTTACCCGCTTCTATCAAAGCCTCTTTTGTCGATAGACCTTCACCTTTTAGGTGATTGGTAAAGTCTACAATCAAGATTGCATTCTTACACACTAAACCTAAGAGCATAATCAAACCCAGGATAGCAAAGATAGTCAATGAGTTCATCGTCAAAGCTAAAGCTAATATGGCTCCAATCATTGCCACAGGTATCGAGAAAAGTACCACAAAAGGATAAACCACACTTTCATACAAGGCAATCATAATCAGATATACTAATAAGATACCGATACCCATTGCCAAACCTAAACTTCCAAAGGCATCTCCCTGATTTTTGGCATCACCCAGGTAGTCAACAATTACACCCTCAGGTAATTTAGTTTTTGCCAGTTCTTTCTTAATATCTTCTACTATAGTACCTGATGGACGACCAACTGCTGCAGAGTTGATTTTAACTGAACTCAAACGGTCTGTTCTTTCCAGAATCGACTGCCCTACAATTTCTGTGATATTCGCAAAGTCGGTCAGTTTTACAATTGCACCACGGCTATTGCGAAGCGTCAGATTTCTTACACTTTCAATATTCTGTTTATCCGATTTATCGAAAATGAGATTGATACCATATTCCTCACCTTTATCCTTATACTTCGTATTATTATTCCCCTGGAAAGCTATCTGCACAGCCGAACCCACATCAGGAATACTCAAGCCTAGTTTTGACATTTTATCTCTGTCAATATTAATGGCAACCTCTGTTTTTGGGCTCTTTGTACTGAATTTTACATAGTCAGTTCCCGGAACTTTCGATACTATCTGTTTCACAATAGTTGCCGCTTTCACTACATCTTCTGAAACTGTACCTTTTACCGCAATCTGAATCGGAGCCTGTGCATTACCAGTGGCCGAAATAGGCTGGATATTCACACTCAAACCAGGGATTCTTGAAATCGTGTCCCGCATGATTTGTCCAAACTCATCAGTCGAAATCTTACGGTCATGTTTATCAACCAAGGTAACTGTAATCTCGGCAAGGTTACTATTCGATGAGTTACCGATAACCGATGCCTGAGTTCCTACATTTGAAAACACATTAGTTACTTCTGGTCTTTCCATCAGCATCTTTTCAACTTTCGCTACTGCCTGATTGGTTTGTACCAATGGTGTTTCAGGTGCTAAGTCTAATTGAATTGATAACTCGCCACGATCTGCATTACCGATGAACGACGCTCCAACAAAACCTTTAGAAAGCAATGTGAAAGTTGCCACGAACAAAAGAATGATACCGATAAAGACATAACGTTTATGACCCAAAGACCAGTTCAATGCACTGATATAAGTATCTCTAATATTATCTATAATACTCTCAAAACCTAAATTAAGTTTCCCCCAAAGCGTGTTTTTCTTCAAAATCTCTAACTTACCCCATCTTGACGCTAATAGAGGTGTTAAGGTAAACGAAACGAATAAACTCATCAAAGTTGAGAATACAATTACCAGTGAGAATTCTTTCAGAATATTACCAATCAAACCACCTGCCAATGCTAAAGGTAAGAATACCACAACGTCAACCAGCGTAATCGCCATCGCTGTAAATCCAATCTCATTTCTACCTTCCAGCGCCGCTTCACGCTTGTCTTTACCCATCTCTAAGTGTCGGTAAATATTCTCCAATACCACAATACTATCATCCACAAGAATACCCACAACCAATGATAAGGCCATTAATGTCATCAGATTCAGCGAGAAACCAAACACCCACATCAGAATGAAAGTAGGAATCATGGCCGATGGAATGGCTACCAGGACAAACAATGAACTTCTAATACTATGTAAGAAAAGTACCATTACCGCACCTACAATGATAATTGCCAGATACAAGTCATGCATTACAGCATCAGCTGACGCTAAAGTATACACTGATTGGTCAGATGCAATTTCATAATTGAAATCTTTTGATGGATAGCTCGTTTTAATTTTCGCTAAAGCTGCTTTCGCACCTGCACTTACTTCTACGGCATTGGCATCCGTTTGTTTCATGATCTGGATACCAATCGCTGGTTTTCCATTGATACGGTTCAAAGTGCTAGGCTCCGTTTGCGAATCAGTTACAGAAGCGATGTCTTTCAACAAAATACGACTTCCATTAACATTCTCACGAATAACCAGATTTCTGATATCTTCTACCTTTTTCAATTTCGCATCCAGACGTAAAGAGAAACGCGATTGGTCTGTTTTAATATTACCTGCCGGATACGAAACCCCGCTACTCGCAATGACCTGATTAACCATTGCTGACGAAATATTATAGGTTTGCAGTTTATCATTATCTAGATACACCTCAATCTCGCGCTCGTTACCACCGATAATATTTACCTGCGCTACACCTGCTACGTTTGTCAATAAAGGTTTTACCTGCAAATCTATGAAGTCATATAACTCTGTTTGAGGTATCTTAGACGTCGCACTTACTTTCAGAATCGGTAAGTCGTCAAGGCTTAATCTTGATACTACCGGGTCGTCAATATCATCCGGAAGTCTTGATTTTATCTGATTAACTTTACGTTCTGCATCTTGTTGCGCATTGATTACATTAAAACCGGATTTTAAGGTAACTGTAATCAATGAAAGACCTTCTTGTGAAGAAGATGAAATCATATCAACACCTTCAATAGACGATACGGCTTCTTCCAACGGCTTGGTTACGCTACTTTCTACTTCGTCAGAGGCGGCACCTCTATAAGTAGTCTGCACCATAATCACGTTCGTTTCAAATTTCGGTAATAAGTTATAGTTCAATGTTTTATAACTGATGAAACCGAAGAGTATAAGGGTAACGAAAATTACTGTAATCAGTAATGGTCGTTTGATTGATAATTCTGTTATTGACATGGCTCTGATTATTTATTAGGTGCGATTTGAATGCTACTACCATCTACAATATTGATGATACCCTCTGTAATGATTTGCTCTCCTTCGTTCAGGCCGCTTAGTACTTCTATATTTTCGCCGATTTCTCTGCCTAATACAATTTTACGAAGCACGGCTTTGTTTCCTTCTGCTACAAAAACATAAGGGTTTTTCATACCGTCTCCCAAAGCTTTTTTAGGAATTTGTAGTGCATTAGAGTTTTTACCTAAGTTAAACTCAACTTTCACATAAGTGCCTGCTTTCAAAGCCGAATTGCCGTTAGCTAATAAAATATCTACTTTATAATTGTGGTTATCATCACCTTGTGGGCTGATATAAATGATACGTCCGCTGAAAGTTTTAGTCGGATACACATCAGTCGTAATAACTGCCGATTGACCTAATTTCAACTCATATACATCTTTTTCATTCACATAAACCACTGTTTTCAATTGGCTTACATCCACAATCGAAGCGATAACTGTACCGATATTGGCATACTCACCGGCAGTTAGTTTTTTATCCGTTACTACACCACCAATCGGAGAAATGATTTTTGCATCTGCAATTTGTTGTTTCAATTGTTCCGCCTGAATTTTATTATTCTCATAATTATATTTGGCGTCAGTTACTGCAGTTTCATTAATCGCATTACCTGCCAATAGATCTTTGTTACGATCGTAGTCAGTCTTGGCTTTGTTAATCGTCAACTCAGTTGATTGTAGATTGATTTGTTTTACTTTCGTGTCAATCGTACCAATCGTCTGGCCTTTGGCAACTCTTGTGCCCAATTCAATATTCAATGTCTCAATTTTACCTTGTGTACCTGTTGAAATCGTTGCTTTTTCTTTTGGTTCAAGTACCGCTGGCAGACTTAAATTACCACTGATTGGAAGTAAAGCTACTTTAGTGGTCGTTACATAAATAGCCACCTGGCTACGATCAACCACTTTTTTACTCTCGTCAATTTTCTTTTTATTGGCTACCAGTTTAAACGATATAGCACCGATTACGCCGATAATAATAGCTATTGTGATGATTCTTGTTTTCATTTTTTTGTATATTAAAAGCCTCGCAGCTTTAGATTGATTTAAATGATGTACTGATTATTTTAACTGATTAACATAAGTTGACAAATTTCCCTGAGATTTTTCGAGGTCAACTCGTGCGGTTAAGAAATTTAATAATGATGAAATGTAATTGCTTTGTGCTTCTTTATATGAATAATCTGAGTTAAGGAAATCGGTTAATGAAGCGGTTCCTTTCTGATATTGTAAACCAGTGTTTTTCAATATATCTGCCGCCAGATCAAGGTTTTGCTTATTGTCGTTCATGCTTGTGAAGGAACGGAATAAAGCGGTATTCGCATTCTGGAATTGCAGTTGGTAGTTTCTCTCGCTTATCTTTAAGTTTTCCTGAGCATTCAATAAACTTAACTTGCTTTGTGATAACTGGCTTTTCTTTTTATTACCGTCAAAAATCGGGATGTTCAGTTTTAAACCAATTGAAGAATAATCAAACCAGTTGCCAAATGATTTTGCAAATTCATTACCGAATGATTGACCTCCATAGCGTGCGTATGCTCCCAAGGTAGGATAGAAGGCAAATTTCTTGCGTTCTACATCTAATTGTTGCAAAGCAATATTATTAGATTGAATCTTGAAATCAAGCAGATTCTTAGTGTCTAACTGATTGCCAACAGGCATACTTACCTGCATCGAATAATCCAGAGAATCATTTATGGCAATGTTTTGTGACAATTCCATACCCATAGCAAATTTCAATTTATTCAAGGCCAATTCTCTATTGGTCTTTAGCAATGATAATTGGGATTTGATATTATTCTGGCTTACTTTCATGCGGTCGTAATCAATCTTTTTGGCTACACCTTTTTCGTATTGCAATTGTAAGATTCTTAACAACTCATCATACTTCTTTTCATTCTCTACCAATAATTTCTCTTGTTCGTTATAAGTAAGAATCTGATAATAAGCCATAATCGTGTTATAGACTATGGTTTCATTGTTCTGCAACAGCTTCAGGTCAGCTATCAAAGTATTGACCTTATTTGCTTCTTTTGCTACAGATACAGTTCTGTCAAATAGTACCTGGTCTACCTGTGCTACCAAATTGGTGTTGTATTGATTACCAAACTGAACTCTGATTTCTTCTGGACTAAAAGCACCTGCCGGAATTACTGAAACCTGACGTTTCAGGTTGTCATCAAAAGTGGCTGTACCGTTTACTTGGGGTAAATAACCAGCCAGCGCTTCAGTTTTTTTCTCTTTGGCAATCAATACCTCATTCTTATAGATAGTACTGGTCGGGTTATTCTTTAAGCTATAAGCGATACTCTCTTTCAGGCTAAATAAAACAGGTTTTGATTCTTGCGCTTGTGTGATAACCGATACCATTATCAGGAGTATAGCTATCGGTAAGGTTTTAACTTTATTCATTATTTTGTACTATATTAAGATTTAATTTAATTTTTTTAGTTCTGAATTAAAAGAACTAATCGATGCAAAAAAATTACTTTTTAGATAATTCCCATTTCTTGAAAAGAACCGGAATTTCTCTGTGCATAAATTCCATAAAGTTAACAAACTCCTCAAGCCCTTGATTGAAATCCTTGGTCGAATGGGGTCTTTGGTCTAGCACTTCACGCATGGTTTTGTGTACTTTGTCAAATTCCAGAAATTTAGTTTTCATGTTTTCTTTCCAGTCTGATAAATTACTTTTAAAATAGCGTTTTCTATCGCCTGGCTTAGTAATATACTCGATTCTTTCCATTGATAGCAATAAATTCAAGGCATTGCTGGTTGCACTTTTGCTTAAATTCAATAGCTCTCGGATTTCGTCGAAAGTCAATTCTAACTTATCTGATACTAACAATAAAGCCGCAATTCTAGCCGAAGCAGGTTGTAAACCATTTTCGAATATCAAACCGAGTTTCTCAATCAGGGCTAATTGTTTATCGCTTAATTTTATACTGTCCATTGTTGTCATTTAATAACGATGCAAATGTAAATAGTTTTTTTGGTTCTGCAATAAGAGAACTAAATATTTTTGAAAATAGTTTATTTTATCAGAGAATTTCTGGTAATAGTACAATTTATTAGAATAAGAGGATGCAGGAGAGGATAAGAGGTAATTAAAATTGATGAACATCAGTGTCTTTAAACACTCTTTTTGCGAAACTCTTCAGGAGTGATGCCTTCATATTTCTTGAAAAACTTGGTAAAATAAGAATTATCACTGAAATTTAAATCATAACAAATCTCAGAAATACTGAGATTCTGATTCACAAGCATTCTTTTTGCCTCTAGTAAAACCCGGTTACGGATCACTTCACCAGCTGTAATACCCAAGTGCTCTTTGCATAAAGCATTAAGGTGATTAGGAGTAATATACAGCAATTCTGCATAATCCATAGGCCTTTTCAGACTGATATAATGTTTCTCTACCAGTTTCTGGAAGTTTTTGAGTAGTGTATAATTGAAAGAGGGGATACTTGGCAGTTTGTTAGTATGGGTGTGCTTATCTATTTCTAAAAAAGCTTGAAGTAGTAATACTCGCACAATATCCCAGCGGAAAGTATTGTTTTGGGTAGCATGTTTGATAATCTCTTCAAAAATTCTTACAATTTGGCCTTGTAATTCTTCTGGTAGATTTACTACACCATCTTCGGCGATGCCATTGAAGAAAGAGAAAGACTCCAGATAATCGGATCTTAATAAGAAAGATTGAAAAAATGAGGCGGAGAAATTCACTACAAAACCATCAACCTCTCCTGCAAAATCCCAGCTATGTACCTGTCCGGGAACCATAAAATAGATTTGGTAAGGTTGCACCGGAAAACTGCTGAAATCGATGGTATGGCTTCCACCTCCTTTCGTAAATAATAGCAAATGATAAAAAGTATGCCTATGAGCCTTTCGCAGATTATGATGCACTTTCAGATATTCAGCAAAACGACTCACCAAGACATCATCCTCTCTGAAATCTGTCAGATTACTTATATCTACTATAGGAATATGATTTGCTGGACTCATAGACATTTATTATTAATGAACGGCGTGTCCATGTTTATATTCAGGCTTGTAGTCATTAAAAAACTGCAACCATAAAGAGCGGGATAAACGATAAAATACGGGAAACAGAATAACTGTCAATAATAAATAGCCCCCTAAATATATTCTCCAATCAATCAGATTTTCGAAATAAAGATAGAAAGTTACAGTAGCTATGGCAAAAAGTGCTACATTGAATGCATAGCTAATAAACATAGAGCCATAGAAAAAACCAACTTCTTTTTCATATTTCAAATGACATTCAGGGCAATGTTTGTGCATGGCTGTCATTTTACCAAATACAAAAGGGTTTTTGGTTTCAAATATATCACCCTCCTGACAACGGGGGCATTTCATTTTTATAGCGGCTTCAACTTTGTTCATGATTGTGTTTGTTTAATGGTACAAAGATATGGCCAACTTTATTTTAACTCTGGTAGAAAATATAGAATCTATGGTACTAATTACCGATTTGGATATTTTCAAGAAAAATCCCGTTAGATACAATACAATTATATTGTCTCCAACGGGATTCTTATTTTATTTATACCTCTTATAAATTCCCTTTCTTAAATTCTTTTACTGCATAATCTGCTGCGCGAGCTGTAATAGCCATAAAAGTAAGAGACGGATTTTGTGTTGAGTTTGAAGTCATGCAAGCGCCATCAGTAACAAATACGTTTTTGCAGTGGTGCATGGCATTCCATTTATTAAGCAACGATGTTTTTGCATCATTTCCCATACGAACACCACCCATTTCATGAATATCTAAACCAGGAGCCTTTTTAGGATTATCGTGTGTCTGAATATTCTTGAAACCTGACAATGTTAGCATTTCAGTCATTTGCTCATGGAAGTCCTTAATCATTTTCTCATCATTATCATCATACCCAACCGATGTTCTGATTAACGGGATACCCCAGGCATCTTTCTGGTCTTTATCTAGCGTAACAAAGTTACTCTCTTTGGGAATCGTTTCTCCCATCATATGAGACCCTACCCGCCAGTTACCATATTTTCTGTTAAACAGATTGTTTTTCAATTCTTCTCCAATGCCGTTATTATCTGTATAATTCATACGACTACCGCTGAATCCGGCTGCATAGCCACGCAAGAAATCCGTTTCTTGTTTAGCTAAATTACGGAAACGAGGAATATAACTTCCATTCGGACGGATACCTTCGGTTGTACTATCAAGCAAGCCTTCGTACTCTGCAGAAATAGTAGTACGGAAATTATGGAAGGCAATGTACTTACCTAATAATCCATTATCATTTCCTAATCCATTCGGGAAACGACTTGAAATGGAGTTCAATAAAATCAGGTTAGTATTGATAGTGGCTGCATTCACAAAAATGACTCTTGCATAGTACTCCGTCATTTGTTTGGTGTGTGCATCAATCACTCTGACACCGCTTGCCTTATTTTTCTTTTCATCAAAGATGATAGAATGTACAACTGAATCCGGTTTCAGGGTCAATTTTCCCGTTCTGGCAGCCCAGGGTAGGGTAGAAGAGTTACTGCTGAAATATCCACCATATGGGCAACCTCTCTGGCAAAGCGAGCGGTTCTGGCATTGTCCACGTCCTTGTTTTAAATGGATTGGTTGCGGCTTGGTTAAATGCGCACAACGGCCAATAATAACCGGACGCGCGCCTTTATAATGCTTGGCCATTTCGCCGGTAAAGTGTTTTTCAACACATGATTGCTCATGTGGAGGTAAAAACTCTCCATCAGGCAACTGCGCTAAACCATCTTTATTTCCTGAAATTCCGGCAAATTTTTCTACATGGCTATACCACGGGGCAATATCTGCATAACGGATTGGCCAGTCAATGGCAAAGCCATCGCGTGCAGGGCCTGTAAAATCATAGTCTGACCAGCGTTGTGTTCCTCTGGCCCACATTAATGATTTGCCACCTACCTGATATCCACGTATCCAGTCGAATGGTTTATCTTGTATATAAGGATGTTCGTTATCTTTTACAAAAAAATGTGCAGCATCTTCGTTGAAAGCATAACAGCGGCTTGCAATTGGGTTAGCGTCTCTTAGCTCTTTTGGTATCTGTCCTAGATGTTCAAATTCCCAGGGCTGCATCATTGTAGTTGGATAGTCAGTCACATGGCGCACATCGCGGCCGCGTTCCAGTACTAATGTCCGAAGACCTTTTTCGGTTAATTCTTTGGCTGCCCAGCCTCCGCTGATACCAGAACCAATCACGATTGCGTCAAAGGTACGGTCTTTGACAGAATCTATATTTAAGAATGACATAATAGCTTTAAATAGAGTATTGAATAGTAATAACGTAAATAGATGGGTATTTCCGGAATCAGAATTAAGCTTTTACAGGTACGCAACCATGATAAAAGCCGGGAGCCATGTTAAACTTCAAGACATTAGTCATGTAAAATTCAGAGTTAGTGTATCCCTGAATTGTCAGGCGTTTAATCATGTTAGAAAACTGCTTCGATGTATTATCAGAAGAATCTAGCATCTTGTTTATCAAATCTTTCTTTTGTGTGGCATCGCAAGCTACAAAAGACTTCTGGTAGGTCTGCTGAGCTAATTCTTCGGTCTTTTTAAGACCATCTTTAAAAATCTTTTGCTGAGCTTCGCCATAGCAATCATTAATCATTCGCATAGCAAATTGATGGACTTTCAAAGATTTTGCTCCAGGTGTAGCGTTTTCAGGAATGATGGTTTCGACGATTTCGCCTAATAGCTCTTCATCATTATAAGATAGGGTGGAGATTTTACCGATAGATTCAGGTGTCCAGTTTGCCGCCCATGAAGGTAATGCCACCAAACTCCCAAATGCTAAGGATAAATTTTTAATTGCATTGCGCCTTTGCATAATTATTTTAATATTTAATTGTCGTAAAACTATACAAACTTAGATATTAAAACTTAAAATGCCGATGCTTTAGTATGATAAAATTTAAAAAGTAGAGTACTTAGTTAAAAATACTTATTTTCTCGAACGCTTTTCGTAAGATTTTCCGTACTTCTTTTTCTTTTCGGCTTCGTAATCACGTCTTACGTTTACCTTTTTATTTTTCTCTGATTTTTCATGAAAAGCCGGGCCTACTTCTTCTTTCTTAGGTCTTTTTAAAATTGGTTCTTTCATGATAACCTTCGGCATTTCATCCTCAGTCAATTCATCAGAGATTTCAAGCTGTTCAGGAAGCGTCAGCTGGGGTATCCGGTAATTCATCAATTGCTCAATGGCTTCTCTAGCTTCATTATCTTTTTCGGTAAAAAAACTGATGGCATTACCTTTCTTATCCTGCCGACCGGTTCTACCGATACGATGGATATAATTCTCAGCTACCTCGGGTATATCAAAATTAATCACGTGCGAAACCTCAGAAATATCCAGTCCTCTGGCAACAATATCAGTGGCTATCAGAATCCGATATGTCCCATTCTGAAAATTCTTGATGGTATCAAAACGATTATTCTGCGATTTATTAGAGTGAATAACTCCAAGCTGAGAAGAAAACTCCATTTCCAGTTCCTCATATAATTGGTCGGCCAATTGCTTGGTAGCTACAAAAACTAATACCTTGCTTGTTTCAATAGGTTTTGCTAATAAGAGCCCTAAAAGGTTGACTTTTGTATAAAAATTAGGTAATAAATAAGCTTCTTGCGTAATATTATCTAAAGGCGTTCCGGCAGGAGCGGCCTCTATTTTTATAGGCTGATTAAAATAAGTATCAATAATTTCCTCAACGTCTTCTGTCAGAGTTGCCGAAAACAATAGGTTTTGTCTCTTTGGTGGCAATAAATCCAGAATATTAATCAATTGAGGACGAAAACCTAAATTTAGCATTTCATCTACTTCATCAATAACAAGCTTCTTTATAGATTTTGTCTTAACCACATTAGTTGCTAATAAATCTATCAATCGGCCAGGTGTCCCCACCAGAACATCACAACCATTGGCTAATTCTGCCACCTGTTGCTTAATGTTTACACCGCCATATACGCCAACAACTTGCAGATTTATATATTTACTTAATTGTTGAACAGATTCTACCACCTGCGCTACCAATTCTCGGGTTGGTACAATAACCAGCAGTTGTGGATTTTTTTCTTTCGAGAATTGATATTGTCTTAAACTGGGTAGGAGGTAAGCAAAGGTTTTACCAGTACCTGTTTGGGCTATACCGCATACATCCTGCCCCGACATAACTACTGAAAAGGCTTTTTTCTGGATAGTAGTAGGCGTTGTATAGCCTAAATCTTGTAAGGCATTCAATAATGGTTTATTCAGATTTAATTCTTCGAAAGTCATTTGTTTGTAAAATTATCCTTGTTCTAGCCAATATGCTGTTCAGGCCATTAAAATATGCTAACGCGCTTTGACTCTAAGAAGTTTCAAAAACTATAATATTACATTAGTTGAGGGTTAATAAGTCTATATTGTCTAAATAATAGATAATATAAGCAGTTTGGTCGACTGTGTTTGGGGATAGACCTTTTATTGAGTATTTTTAGCACCTTAACTAATAAAAACTACATGAAACAAAAATTAAACATTCAACCGCTTTTAATAGCGTTTCTAACTGCTTTCGTAACTTTAATTGCTTCTGCCCAAGAGACTAAAAAACACCTGCCCATTATTGATGTACATGTACATGCCATGAAAGTGAATCCTGGATTTGCCAATGACTTATGTCCTTGGTTTTTGAAAAATATGCCAGGTAGTGATCCTAAAGGGCCTGCTCCTTCATTTTTAAGTAACGGTTGTGCTGATCCGTTAAAGGCTGCCAAGTCAGACAAAGAAATGCAGGAGGCACTTTTAGCTACTGCCGAGCGATTGAATGTGATTATGGTAGCAAGTGGAGATGCTTCTATTCTTCATAACTGGCATAAAGCTGCACCCAATCGTATTATTCCATCTATTGGTATCAGCAATCCGAAGGAAATGACTGTCAAAGCTTTTGAAGATTCATTATCAAAAGGATTCTATAAAGTAATGGGAGAGGTGGCTCCACAATATCAGGGAATGTCGCCAAGTGATATGAGTCTGGACGAATATTTTGGAGTAGCTGAGAAACTAGGCGTTCCAGTAGGGATACATATGGGAACTGGTGGCAACGGAATGGCAAATATTACTTCGCCCAAATACCGTGCTTCTTTGGGTCGTCCGTTTTTATTAGAAGATATGTTGGCGCGCCACCCAAAAATTAAAATCTGGGTAATGCATGCCGGATACCCGATGATTGATGAAATGATTGCGCTGATGGGGGCTAATGCTTATGTATACGTTGATTTAGCAGGATTTATCTGGAGCTATCCTTTAGAAGAAATTCATGCCTATTTACAACGTTTAATCCAGGCAGGTTTCGGTAAACGTATCATGTATGGCACTGACTTAATGGTTTGGCCTAAATTGCTTGAAACCTCTATTAATGTGATCGAAAGTGCTAATTACTTGTCAGAAGACCAGAAGAGAGATATATTTTTTAACAATGCTGTTAGATTCTTTAATTTGGATGAAAGTAAATTTAAGTGATTTTGAAGAATACGTTAAAGTAGAAAAACCCACCTTCTAGTGGGTTTTTTGTTTTATTCGGATGTGTATCAAAGATGCTAAATAGTTTAATTTTTCTTTGTCATTTTTTCGTAAACTTTTACTCCAAGTTTCTCTCCATATTGTCTTCCCATATTCATTGACTCTTCTATAATTAATGGCATTTTTTCTACCATCTTTTTGCCTGTGGGGCCCTCAAAAAAATTAAGCATATCAAGAATTTCCTGGTGAGAATAGTTCTTATCATATATTGGGATGTAGAGAGCGGTAAGTTCATCATAATTAACCTCTTTTATAAATTCATCCCAGAAACCTTCTGGCAAACCATTTTTGTCACCGTTATTTTTCATGGTTTTGGCCATTGCTTCAAGACTTGCCTTAGCGGTGCTAGTAGAACCACTGGCTATTAACAATCGCTTAATGTCGTTGATTTTCTGGTCGTTTGTTTGACTAAAGCTCATAAAAGATATGAGCATGAATGAGAAGAAAAATACTTTTTTCATGTTTTTTGATTACTTAATTAGACACGTTTTTTTACATTTATACAATAATAGTTGTTTTTCGTCAATAACTAGTATAGCTAATTAGATTTTATTTGGTGGGTCTTATTATTGATTTGTCAAAAATAATGATTAGAAGCCATACCCTTCGATTTCTAATATTGAATAGATGTGTGTGATTAACCGTTGCTCCGACACTGTAATCAGTATTGAAGCAACGGATTAAATTCATTATTTATATTAAATGTCATGACTAGGTTTAATTGATATTTTCAGGCGGAAACTACAGCAAAACTTAATTCGGACTCATAAACTCAAAAAGATTAATTTGAGGAGGATTTTGTGTAATTTTACTAGGCGTTTCTCTATAGTATACCATAATAGATATACCCACTATTACACCTAAACTGAACGATAAAAAGCAGAAGAAAACAAATGCTAGCACAATTTTAAAAATTAAGTAAATAATAGGATCAACATTACAATTTAGGGTAAAATTATATCATATTTCAAGAAATTAGGTCTAAATCTTTCTAATTTAAGTGTTTTTTAATATCTATTAAAATGTGATTAAAATTATCAAGTGGTAAATTGAAATTATTAAGTACAGTCCCTTTACATATGTAATAATCTAATTCAAAAAGATGTTTTTTGTAGCCACCTGTTTGTTATTCGACCGTAACAATAAACTCTTGATTTATCTGAGAGACGATAAGCCCACAATTTCATTTCCCAATCATTGGGATCTTTTTGGAGGTATAGTGGAAGATGGTGAAACTCCTGAGCAGGCACTAGTAAGAGAAGTAAAAGAAGAACTAGGAGTAGATCTAATAATTTATTCAAAATTTAAAGAATATCTTGGCACTAATGAAAGTAAGCCAAATAGGAAATATGTTTTTTATGCAAAGATTGATTATCTGCCTGAAGAATTAACGTTATATGAAGGTCAAAGATTAACAAGTATAGATTTAAGCGATAGATTCAATTATAGGTTTGCAAATATTCTTGGAACAATCATTGATGATTTTGCTAATTCTGATTTCTACATTAATTATACATTTTGACTGTTAGTAAAATAAAAAAGCGTAACACCTTTATCAGAATGTTACGCTTTTGTGGAGACGCAGAGAGTCGAACTCTGGTCCGAACATGGCACCTGTCAAGCCTTCTACATGTTTATTCGGTCTTAATTTTCGAGAAAAGCTAGGTGTCCGACATACCGAGACTTCTCCTTAGAAACCTAAATACTAATTAAGTATAAGTCCCCCACACTTAATCGCCTCTCCGGGTCGACACTCCGAACTCCCCAACAGCAGAGGTTAATCAGGGCGGAATGTGGCTAAAAGGTTAATTCACTCCGGAATTAAGCAGCCATGGCATACGAAGTATTGCCAGTTATTTTTCGGAAGAATTTTTAACAGGAGGTTCTACCAGCTCCCGACATGCTTTTACTCGCAACCACTCACGCCGTCAAAACCGGTCGTCCCCATGATTGTTTGTCATGATATGACAAAAATCATTTATGAAAAGTTCATGCTTAGAGGAAATTTATAGAATACTTTTAAACATTCAATCGTTAAAGCTTCATGCTCAAAGCAATACGTTTCCTTGGAATATCTACTTCAGTAACTTTTACTTGTACCTTCTGATGAACTTTTACAACTTCATTCGGGTCTTTGATGAACCGATTCGCCATTTGTGATACGTGCACTAATCCATCCTGATGCACTCCAACATCTACAAAGCAACCAAACGCAGTTATATTAGTCACAATGCCAGGCAACAACATCCCTTCGCGTAAATCTTCTATTTTATGCACATCTGATGCAAATTCAAACTCCTCTAATGCTTCTCGTGGGTCACGACCTGGCTTTTGTAATTCTGAAAGAATATCGTTTAAGGTTGGTAAACCAACAGAAGCCGTCACATAATTATTCAGATTGATTTTTGATTTAATCTGTGCATTATTCATTAAATCTGTCACTTTTAAGCCTATGTCTTTCGCCATCTTTTCCACAATTGCATATGTTTCTGGATGAACAGCTGAATTATCCAGTGGATTCTTGGCACCATTAATACGTAAGAAACCTGCACTTTGCTCAAAGGCTTTTGCTCCTAAACGTGGCACTTTCTTCAACTCATCTCTTGAACTAAATGCACCATTCTTCGCCCTATAATCTACAATATTCTGCGCCAACGATGGTCCCAAGCCAGAAACATAACTTAATAAGTGTTTACTAGCAGTGTTTAATTCAACACCAACAAGGTTTACACAACTTTCTACAACTGAATCTAGGCTTTCCTTCAACATCTTCTGTTCTACATCGTGTTGATATTGACCTACACCAATAGACTTAGGGTCAATTTTTACCAACTCAGCTAAAGGATCCATTAACCTGCGCCCAATCGAAATGGCACCACGAACAGTCACATCTTTCTTCGGAAACTCATCTCTGGCAATTTCAGAAGCTGAATAAATAGAAGCGCCTTGTTCTGAAACTACATGAACCTGAATTTTGTCTAATTTTAAAGATTTTATAAAGCTTTCCGTTTCACGGCTAGCCGTACCATTCCCAATCGCAATCGCTTGTATTTGATAGTCATAAATCAATTTCTTTACTACTCCTTCAGCTTCCATCTTTCTATCCATCGGATAAATCACTGTATCATATAGTAAATCTCCTTGTTCATTCAAACAAACGGTTTTACAACCAGTTCTGAATCCCGGATCAATGGCTAATACTCTTTTTTGCCCTAATGGAGACGCAAGCAATAATTGGCGTAGATTGGCAGCAAAGATTTTAATAGCTTCTGCATCTGCCTTTTGCTTAGAGAGATTCGAGAATTCATTCTCTATACTCGGTTTTAATAAACGATTATAAGAATCTGTAATGGCATCAGCAACCTGATCTTTTGCTTCTGGTAAACCTTTCAGATAGATTCGGTCTAAAGCATCAGTTCCTCTTTCAGCCTCAATCGAAATATCCACTGAAAGAATTCCTTCTTCTTCTCCACGTCTGATGGCTAATAAGCGATGTGATGGTATTCTTGATAAAGGCTCTGAGAATTCAAAATAATCCTGATATTTGGCACCATCTTCTTTCTTACCTTTCTTTACTTTAGAAGTGACAATTGATTCTCTTTCAAAAATCTTTCTCACTGCATTTCTCGCCTGAATATCCTCATTGATCCATTCGGCCATAATATCTCTTGCCCCTTGTAGAGCATCTTCCACACTTCCCACTTTATCATTGAGGTACTTTTCGGCAATGGCTTCAAGATTTCTGTCTTTCTGCGCAAAAATAATTTTTGCCAATGGTTCAAGCCCTTTTTCAATAGCTATACTTGCACGTGTCTTACGCTTTTGCTTATAGGGCAGATACAAATCTTCTAACTCATTCAGATACAAGGCACTTTGTAGCTTATTCAGCAATTCAGGCGTCATTTTGCCTTGTTCTTCAATTGATTTGATGATGGTTTCTCTACGCTTATCTGCTTCTAAAAACTTACTGTATAAGTCTTTTACCAAGGCAATCTGTACCTCATCCATACTCCCTGTCATTTCCTTTCTATAACGGGCAATAAACGGCACAGTAGCGCCTTCTTCTAATAAAGTGATGGTATTAGTAACGTGCTTTTCTGTTGCATTAACAGACTGGACAATAATTTGTATTTGTTTTGTGGCCATACTTCCAACCTTTTTAATCTGAAACGAATCCTATTGTAAAATGAATATTCAAACACAAAAATCTATTATTAAAATGAAAATTCAATTGATTGCCGCAATCATTATTTCCACATTCGCTTTTATGGCTTGTGAAAAAGAATCACAAGTACTTGACACACAGCAAAGTCTGAACGGAACAGTTGTTAAATATGGCACAAGTTTCGGTATGTGCCTCGGACCGTGTAAGAAAGAAATAGCATTAGTAAATGACGAAGCTGCATTTACAGTTTTTCAGAATGGTGGAAGAGGGATTGAGACTGGTGGAGATCCCAAAACTTATACAGAGAAATTAACAGCTGATTATATCACAGCAATTCTTAATAGTGCTGATTTGGAAGCACTTAAAAAATTAGACGAAGTAATTGGTTGTCCTGACTGTGCTGATGGTGGTGCTGAATGGGTAGAAATTACTAAAGGCGATTCAAAATACAAAGTGACATTTCCATACGGCTCTGATGTGAAAGAAATTGCTCCACTTTTAAAGTTACTTCGCGAAAAGCGACAATATTTTGAAGAGAAATATGTGAAACCATAAGAGATTCAAATAATATAATTCATTATTCTTGAATTATGCTCTCTGAATTTTGAAATATGCTGCTGATACACTTGCTTTGTATAAGCAGTTTCACCTTAGATAATAGCCTGGCTTATTATTTAAGGTGTTTTTTTTGAGAATATTATAGCAATACGAGCATCTTATGTACGACCTCATCATTATAGGCGGTGGAGCAGCAGGTTTTTTTACCGCAATTAACGCGGCTGAAAGAAATAAAAATTTGAGAATAGCTATTTTAGATAGAGGAAGGGATGTTTTACAAAAAGTAAAAGTTTCCGGTGGTGGACGATGTAATGTTACCCACGCTTGTTTTGACCCTGCAATGCTTATTAATTATTATCCACGAGGAAACCAGGAATTGCTGAAACCATTCCAGAAATTCAATCCTACCCACACAGTCGAATGGTTTGAAAGCAGAGGTGTAAAAATCAAAAAAGAAGCCGATGGACGAATGTTTCCTGTCAGTAATTCGTCACAAAGTATTATTGATTGCTTTATTGAAGCTTGTTATAAAAACCGAATTGAAATTATTAAAAATACCCGTGTTGAGCGCATTGAAAATAAAGGAGACTTATGGACGGTGAATGCGATTGATAATAGGGAATACCAAACCAGACAATTAATGATTGCTACAGGTAGTGATACTGCCGTCTGGAAATTGTTGCAGAATTTAGGAGTTGAGATTGTTCAGCCTGTACCGTCGTTATTTACTTTCAATATCAAAGATGAAAGAATTCAGGATTTAATGGGAATAAGTGTTGAAAACGCTGTTTGTCAATTAAGTGATTCAAAGAATAAAGCATTGAATACTTTCTCTTCAAATGGCGCTATGTTGATTACGCATTGGGGATTATCAGGCCCTGCTATTTTGAAACTCTCTGCCTGGGCAGCCAGAGAGTTAAATGATGCCAATTATGAGTTTGACGTAATAGTGAATTGGTTAGGAAAAACTGAAGCCGGAAAAGTAAGACAACATTTACATCAGCAAATAGATAATCAGCCTAAAAAGAATGTTTTGGCTAATGCCGAATTTGGCTTATCTATCAGGCTTTGGAAAAACTTATGCACAGCATCTGGAGTAGGAGAGTATCAGAAATGGGCTGAAACCGGAAAAAAACACATAACCAAACTGGTAGAACAATTGACCGCTTGTAAGTTCAGAGTAAATGGCAAAAGCACATTTAAAGAAGAATTCGTAACCGCAGGTGGCGTTGATTTGTCAGAGGTTGATTTTGAGAGATTTAGTTTGAAAAAATACCCCAATCTATACATGGCGGGAGAGGTTTTGAATATTGATGCAATTACGGGTGGATTTAATTTCCAGGCCGCCTGGACTGGGAGCTGGATTGCCGCTCAGAATCTATGATTGCTTCTTCTTTCGTGCAGCTTGAAGCATTTCTGTGAAAATCGATTTTTCATTGATTTCATCTAATATCAATGCTTCATTCAGTATTTCAAGAAAAGCTGTTTCTATATTTGTCAAATCATTTATATCAGTTAGGGTAACTCCGTGTATATATTTTCGACCCTTGGCATCTAATAATCCTTGCTCATTGGAAAGCTGAAACCCTCTCAGAAAACACACCTCTAATCCTTTTTTAGGATGAATTTTACCAAAATAACAAACATCATGTTTTACTTTAAACATAGGAGTATTAATCTCGAGATGTTCTCTGATTTTAGGATGAGTATTCAGAATCAGAACTCTAAGCCTTTCCATTAAAACCTGTATATGTGGAAGTTGATGGTCGATAAAATCATCAGCTGATAAGTACTTTTTCATCTCTTTTGATTAATGAGCCAATAACCATACCTGTAATACTAGCCAATAATCCCCATATCATCCCCGGAATTTCGGTTGGGTAGAACTCTAAATATAACCAGACGCTCGTTCCCGCTATCATTGCAAAAATAGCACCCAAAGCTGTTGCTCTTTTCCAGTATAAGCCTGCTACTAAAGGAGTAAATAGAGCTACTAAACTCAAAGATGAAGATTCTCCGACTAATTCATAAATTTCAGCCTTATAAAGCGATAAGCCTACACTAATAATGGTGATACCGATTACTGATAAACGCATAATTTTTAATAATTGCTTATCCGAAATCTTTTCTCCATACAGAGGTCTTAAAAGATTTTCGCCTACAACGGTTGCAGGAGCGAGGATTGCTCCACTACAAGTACTTAAAATGGCTGATAGAAGCGCGCCAAAGAATAATATCTGCATTCCTAATCCAGAATGATGAAGCACCAGATAAGGAATGGTCATTTGCGTATCACCTTCTTTAATATCAGGATATAACAGGGAGCCACAAAGAGCTATAACTAATGGCATACAAGCAATGGATAAATACATAAAAGCCGACCAATAAGCCCCTCTCACTGCCACTTTCTCAGATTTAGCTGATAATACCCTCTGAAATACATCTTGTTGAGGAATAGAACCCCATCCAATAGTAATCCATGCGCCAAAATAAGTAACCCAATTAGTTACTGAATGCTCCTTAGGAATAAATCTGAAAAAACTTGGTGGAGTTCTATCTATCATTTGTCCCCAGCCACCGATTTCGCTTATTAATTCTATCATCAGTATTAACATACCAATAATAATAATCGCTGTTTGTACAGTATCTGTAATAGCAACAGACCACATGCCACCTACATAAGTATAAAAGACCACCACAGAAGCGCATATCAGAATACCATAAATGAAAGGCACTCCTGCAACTGCCTGAAGTATTATTGCTAGTGCCACCAACTGGGCAGCTATCCAGCTAAAATAGGATGGAATTAAAAAAAGCGCAGAAATCCATTCAACGCTTTTGCCGTATCTAATACTAAAATAATCACTAAAAGTAAGGATATTCAATTTATACAAAGGGCGTGCAAAGAAAAGACCAATTAACAATAAGCACATAGATGCGCCAAATGGATCTTCAATCACCCCTAATAAACCATTTTCCACAAACTCAGAAGAAGCACCCATCACTGTTTCAGAGCCAAACCAGGTGGCAAATAGACCTGATGCCACAACGTAAGTTGGCATTTTCCTTCCGGCAATAGCAAAGTCATTGGCAGTTTTAACAAATTTTGAAGCAAACCATCCCACAAGCACAGTCCCTACTAAATATAAAGAAATAAACGTTAGAAGCATAAAGCGGTTTAGGTGATTAGATTGTCGCATTTGAAAATTGAAATTAGTTATTTTTCCGCTTTTATTCTCTTCAAATTGAATTTTTTGAAAGAATTTACTCGTGCCCAATAAATTTCCTTGGTAAACGAAACGTAAATACGTTTTTTAATATAAAATTTGTGACTTTATTTTTTAATTTAAGTCCAAATTACCAAACATTCGTTAAATCCTATTTTTACTTAAATAAAGCGCAACTGTGACCCATCTTATTGAGCGATTTACAGAAATATTAAAAAAAGGGAAATATAACTCCCAGACTATTGCTGCTTACCGTAATGCCATTTTTGTTTTCTATAACCATTTTCGTGATTTACCTCAGAGTAAAATCACAGACGAACTGGTCTCAAATTACCTTTTAGAATTAAGCGAAAAGAAAGGCGGGTCAACGGATGCTTCAAAGCAGGCAGGCAAGGCGATAAAACTCTTCTATGAGGTGATTTTCAAGCGTAAGCTTGGAATTAAGGCTTCAGGAGAGATGAAAGAAGATACATTGCCCGAAGTACTCACAGAAAACGAGGTAGAAAGTATCATTAGCGTGCTGGATAATCCTAAACATAAAGCCCTGATGGCGACCATCTATGCGATGGGTTTAAAATTGAGTGATATTCTGATTATGAAAGTGGAGGATATGGACATGGAAACCAAACATGTCATGGTGCCACCATCTAAAACAGATAAGGGACGAAAGTTGAGGTTGCCAAAAAAACTGATTCCCATACTGATTGCGTATTTCGATAAACACAAACCGAAGGAATTACTTTTTGTAGGAGAGAAAGGGAAACCCTATAGCCCCAGGAGTGTACAATTAGTTTTTCAACAGGCTTTGCAAAAAGCTAAAATTGAGAAGAATGCAACTGTCCATACTCTGAGGCATAGCTATGCAGTACATTGCCTGGAGAGGGGGATGGATATACACTTATTAAAAGAGATTCTTGGGCATAAATACCTGCAAACAACCTCTATGTATTACCAGATTGCCCAGATAGATTTAGCGAATATCAGAAGCCCATTCGAAGACCTGGATTGTTCATAAAAAAATACCAACAAAAGCATTGTATTTTGTTGGTATCATTTTCTGATTTAATCTTCCATGCTTGCTTCTTTGAGCACGATATTTTTCTTTTTCAGTGAGTTCAATTCAAGTTCACCTAATTCTGCCCGATTTTTAGCGACATCAATGGCTGTATAAATGGCGTGAATTATTGAAGATTCATCAGCCTGATTTTTGCCAGCAATGTCATAGGCAGTTCCGTGGTCTGGTGACGTTCGAACCTTTGGGAGGGCAGCTGTATAGTTAACTCCATTTTCAAAGGCCAGCATTTTAAACGGCATCAATCCCTGATCGTGGTACATGGCTAATACGGCATCATATTGTTTCCATGAAGCGGTTCCGAAGAAACCATCCGCAGGGTATGGACCAAAAACCAAAGTGCCCTTCTTTTTAAGTTCAATGATAGCCGGATGAATAATTTCCTTTTCTTCGTTGCCGAAAAGACCATTTTCGCCTGCATGAGGATTCAGCCCTAAAACAGCAATGCGCGGTTTCTGAACGTTAAAATCTCTTTTCAGTGAGGTATGAATCTGTTCAACTTTTTTGATAATCAATTCTTTATTGATTTTTCTTTTCACTTGTTCTAGTGGAATATGACCCGTAACAACCCCAACTTTGAGTTGCTCACTTACCATAAACATCAATACATCTTCAACCTCAAATTCTTTGGCTAAATATTCAGTATGCCCTGGAAAACTGAATTCTTCACTCTGAATATTATGCTTGTTGATAGGGGCTGTTACCAAGGCATCAATCTTTCCGGCTTTCAGGTCAGTTACTGCTCTTTTTAAAGCTTCAAAAGCTACTTTACCCGCTTCTGGCGTAATTTTTCCTGGTTGTACTTCCAGATTCTGGTCATTCACACAGTTAAGCACATTTACTTGTTTATGATTAACCTGCTCAATTTTCTGAATCGTAAAAAACTGCCAGTCTTTTAAGTCTAACTGCTGACGATACCGATTAATGATTTTACCTGAACCATAAATAACCGGTGTACAGATTTTATTCAGACGATTTCCGCCAACTGCTTTTAGTATTACTTCCGGCCCAATGCCGTTGAAGTCACCAATACTAATGCCTATGACAGGTTTATGTTGTTCGCTCACTTTTCTATCGATTTAATTATTTCAATTCTTACTTTAATTATATTGGTTAAACGCGATTGATACAGTCACTTTGCTCAGAACGCTTATTCTCAAAAATATGTTTGACAATTTTACCTGTAAACGTAATTTTACCGCAATTTACTGACAAACATACGAAAAAAAATACTGTGGATACAAATAAGCCCAATAATCAAAGTTCTGTTTTAATAGTTGACGAAATGCACCTGAGCCTGATACCTATGCTTGAAAAAATAGGCTATATTCCTGATTATCAGCCAAAAATTAAAAGGCAGGAAATCATAGATATTCTCGGAAATTATGAGGGAATGATTATCAGAAGTAAAACATTGGTAGATGCAGAGCTATTAAAAAATGCGCATCAATTGAAGTTTATCGGTAGGGCAGGGGCAGGTCTGGATTTGATAGATGAAACCGTTACCGAGGCAAAAGGAATTGTAGTTTTTGCGGCCAACGAGGGCAATAGAGTAGCTGTAGCCGAACATGTGATAGGAATGCTTCTGGGGTTAATGAATAACTTGTTAATAGCTGACCGACAAGTAAGAGAAAGTAAATGGTTAAGAGAAGAAAACCGGGGCTACGAATTGATGGGGAAAACCGTAGGCATCATCGGCTACGGGAATAACGGTTCTGAAACCGCTAAACGTCTGGCTGCATTTGGATGTAAAGTATTGGCCTACGATAAGTATAAAGCAGGTTTTTCTGATGAGTTCGCTACCGAGGCAACTATGCAGGATATTTTTGATAAAGCTAAGATTGTGAGCCTGCATATTCCGCTTACCAAAGAAACTTTTCAATTAGTGAATGCAGAGTTTCTGAATTCATTTGCTAATAATATCTATCTGGCTAATGCCTCTCGTGGAGAAGTGGCAATGTTAGAGGCTATTGTTGATGGTCTGAATGCTGGTAAACTCAAAGGTGTTTGTCTTGATGTATTAGAAAATGAAAAACTGAGCCAATTGACTCCTGTTCAGAAAGAAACATTTGAGCAATTAATACAATCAGATAAAGTGGTTTTCAGCCCGCATATAGCTGGCTGGACGCATGAATCTTATGTACGAATCAATGAGGTTTTGATAGAAAAGATTCAACAGATGTTTAGTTGAGCTCAAAAAATAAACACCGATAAATCCTACCGGTGTTTATTTTTATAAAAAGAATATGGTCAGCGTTTCTTTTTCTTAGGGGTTTCTTCTTCTTCCTCCTCTTCTTCTTCCTCCTCTTCTTCGTCATATTCCTCTTCGTCCTCATCCTCATCATATTCTTCATCTTCCTCGTCCTCTTCTTCATCTTCGTCCTCTTCTTCATCCTCATCCTCATCCTCTTCGCTTTCTTCTTCCTCCTCTTCGTCTTCATCTTCGGGCTCATCACCAGCAGTGAAGCTATAATCTTCGTCTATGGCGTTTTTAGCGCAAAGCTTATCCAACTCTTCTACAAACCCATCCTGGTCTTCTGTCAGAATTTCGAAATTGGTGATATAAGTGTACTCAATCTCGCTTTCTTCATCATATTCTGAATAGTAGTCGAAATAAAAATCTTCATCACTTTCTGCATATTTCAGACATAATTTTTCGAGTTTGGTAGCGAATTTTTCTGTGTCTTCTACATTAATCCAGAACTCGTTGATATACATCAAGCCATCAACAGCAAAGTTTGATTCATCACTTTCATCCCATACGCCTTCACTAAAATCAAGATTTTCAACTGATTTAATTATCCAAGAATCATTCCCGTTGTATTCATTATGAATTACATATTCGTATGGAATATAGCAATAGCCATTATCTCCCCAGTTTTTGCCCCACGAGTTACGGATGATGAACATCTTGTCAGGGTCAGAATAGCCTACACAAAGCATTGCATGCCAGCCATGTGTTTCTCTTACATTATCCGATTTACGAGGCATTGGTACGCGACCTTTATTTTTATTAGCATCGTCAAAAGACTGAAATGTATTTAAACAAAAAGCAATCGGATAGCCTTCTGCCAGTGTGTTTTTCCAAAGGTCGAGATTCAATTCGATGTACTCTGCGTCAACAATTTTAAAATTGGTACCGTGGTCATAAGCAGATTGGTCTGGTTCGTACAAAATCATAGTTTGGTCATTTGGCCACAAATCTTCGGCACAAGCGCCATATTCTTTCAGACCCTCAATTGCATTGTACATAATTGAGCCACAATCCTGGTCTTGCGAGTCATCCATATAGCGGGCATTATAATAGATATACAATCGACTCACATCACTAGATTCACCTAAGGTTCTTTTGGCAAGGTATTCATAAGCTCCGGCAAAAGCATTTGCAACGCAGCTATTACCTACTTGCATTTCAACTTCTGTAAGGTGGTCTCTTAAATCTACTTTAGAAGGCAGTTTGTCAATTTTACCTGCTTGTTTTCTTTTTACATCCGCGGGGATTGCTCCGGCACGATAGCCGCCGATTCTGTTTTCCATTTTGTTTAGAATAGAGGTTAAGTCCTGTTTAATAATAGGTGTTAAAACTTCTTCAAAAATAAAAGATTGTAGTGAAATGCGAATATTTTCAGAATTAAAATGTGAAAGAAAAAAAACAGATAAAACTATTAGGAAATGCCCAAATAAGTTTTATCTGTTTTTCAGACTAAAAAGACTGGTTATGTTTCTAAATGTATGATGCTTTATAATTTCTATAGTTCATAGTTAATTTTATA
>NZ_BAAGXU010000010.1:0-15652 GCF_054779675.1 Emticicia fontis | reverse complement strand
GTCCTTTTTCCGCAAAGTAAACCCTTTTTTAGCTACTCCCCAACTTTTAAGATTGATCCAATTTTCAGACTGTCTACAAATACAAAAGGGGCAAATATTGCCCCTTTTGTACCACCTTTTTTAACCTAAACACTACCCTAAAAACGCGCGGAGCATCCATGCCATTTTTTCATGCTGCCCCATGAAACCTGTAAGTAAGTCAGTAGTAACTGCATCTCCCAAAGTTTCATCTATATCTTCAATGTCTTTACGCAAATTTGTTATGAACGCTTCGTGGTCTGCTAACAAATGGCTTATCTGAGCATCTTGTTTGTCTTCGTAAGGACCCTCTTTTAATCGAGTGGTTGCCAGGAAATCTTTCATCGTACCGTTGGCCTGATGACCCAATTGGGTGATTCTCTCGGCAATCTGGTCTATTATATCTTTTAAATCATTGTACTGGCCTTCGTAAAACTTGTGTAATTCAATGAAACGAGGGCCTTTAATATTCCAATGATAGTTGCGTGTTTTGGTTATAATCACGTGTTCATCCGCCAAAATAACCTGTAACAATTCAGCAATTTTTATAATGTCCTTTTCAGGTAAACCTATATGGGCTTTCATGACTATAAAGTTGTGTGTATCTTAAGCTTGCTTCATTTTTGATGAAGTAAACTTCACTCGTTTCATGAAATTATTGAATTCATGGTTTTGAGAACCTTTCGTTCTGCCATCCCAACCTTGAGGATTGTTATTAACAATCTTCAATAAAACCACCGCCATACTCAACAATGTTAATATTCCGATTATGAAGATGATGGGTGTCATAATTTCAATAATTTAATGAAACGACTGTTATGCCTAATATTATAAAAACTTTATACCATGTATTTTTCGGGCCATATTTAGGCTGTTTTTTAAGAAAAATTGGGGAAAATGTGGCATTTTGGGAAAATTAATGTGGAATTTTCACCCCAACTATGATTCACACTGTGGTATTGCCCCTTGGTATGTATTATTTATGATACTCCGTAGAACCAATTAAAGAAGCTGTTTTATTAAAACCAATCTTAAATTAAGAAACAACCACTTATGAAATCATTTAAAGAAAAGGTAAAGGAATATTATTCTTTTGCAGAAGAAGTATTCTCCGAATTCAGTACCGATAATGCTACAAAATTGAGTGCCTCTTTATCTTATTATACTATTTTCTCGCTGGCACCTATGCTGGTGGTTATTATATCGGTAGCTGGTATCTTTTATGGAAGAGAAGCCATACAAGGTCAGCTCTATGGGCAAATCAACTGGTTGATTGGAAAAGATGCTGCGGCACAGGTAGAAGAGCTGATAAAAAATGCCCGACTCTCACAGAAATCAGGTATTGCAGCTATTATTGGTACTGTGACCTTGATGTTGGGGGCAACAGGGGTTTTTGCCGAAATTCAGGATTCTATCAATTTTATCTGGTCTCTAAAAGCTAAACCTAAATCAGGCATTTTAAAATATCTTTTTAACAGACTATTATCATTTTCAATCATCATCTCTCTGGGATTCCTTTTAATCGTATCTCTGTTAGTCAATACATTTCTGGATATTTTTAGCCAGCGTTTACAATTATTTTTTGAAAACATTACCGTATATATGTTTATGGTTATCAATTTACTGATTGTATTCTCAGTAATCACACTTTTGTTTGCGGCTGTCTTTAAAGTATTGCCTGATGGTAGAATTGCCTGGAAAGATGCTTTTATAGGGGCAGGCGTAACAGCTATTCTGTTTATGTTGGGTAAGTTTCTGATAGGTTATTATCTGGGGCAATCAAGTATCACTACTACGTTTGGTGCAGCGGGTTCGGTAGTTATCATTCTGCTTTGGGTATATTATTCGTCAACTATACTATTCTTAGGGGCAGAATTTACCAAAGTCTATACGCGTCATTATGGAACACCTATCAAACCTAACAGGAATGCTGTTTTATTAGAAAAAAAGGAAATAGAAGTCAAAGAACCAAAAATTCACTAAGACTATGGAAACTAAAACCAGTTTAACAAAAATCAGATCACTACAAATACTAACCTTTCTGTTTTTTCTAGGAATGGTATTTGTCAATTTTCTGGCCAATTTTTTGCCGATTAATGGCAAAAATACAGGGGAAGTATCAGCGCAATATCCCAACTTATTTGTTCCAACAGGACTTACATTTTCTATCTGGGGTGTAATTTATCTCCTACTCTTCATCTTTTGTATTTATCAGATGACCTCCCTGTTTAAATCAGGTGTAGACCTCTTTGTAAGTAGGGTTATCGGAAAAATCAATACTGCATTTATTCTGACCTGCATTATTAATATGACATGGATAGTAGCCTGGCATTATGACTTACTGATTGTAAGTGTCATATTGATGCTTTTATTATTAAATCGATTGATTTACATAGATTCACAGATCAGACTCTTAGAGCCTTATATGAGCAATGCACAGAGTTTTATTGTAAAAGCGCCATTCGGCTTATATCTTGGTTGGATTTGTATTGCTACTATTGCCAATATCACGGCTTTGTTAGTCAGCTATGGCTGGAGAGGGTTTGGCATGAGCGAAGAATCTTGGACATCGATGATGGTACTGATTGGCTCCCTGATAGGTGTTGTAGCTATATTACGCTTCAATAACTTCTATATTGGCTTAGCCGTTATCTGGGCCTTGAGTGGTATCATTATTGAGCGTAAGAGCGATACTGTCTATTATGAATATGTAGTCCTAAGCGCCTGGGCAGGGATTATTATAGTAGCTATCAGTGTATTTATAGAGCTATTCAGAGGGACATTCAGAAAAAGACACCCATTGATACATGACCATATTTAAAACATATATGAATGAATTGAAAAAGGCTATCATGAAAATGATGGCCTTTTTCTTAGTTCAATGAGAAAGTAATAATAAACTCAGTGCCTTTGCCTACTTCAGAATTCACATCTACAGTGGCTTTGTGCGATTGAATGATATTAAGTGTGGCGGCAAGCCCCAAACCAATGCCATTGTTTTTAGCGGTAAAATAAGGCTCAAACAAACGGCTCATATTTTCGGGACTAATACCGATACCATTGTCTTTGATAGAGATATAACAATAATTGTTAGCAATATAACTTTTGATAATTAATCGCCCTTTGCCTTCATCCATTGCCTCTACGGCATTAATGATTATATTAAGGAGAGCAATTTTAATCTTATTGGTATCAACATTCAGATGTACTTCTTCACCATATTGTTTCTCTAAGGCTATATTTTTCAGATTAATCCGGTCGATGGCTTGTTCAAGTGTTTCATCGAGAATTTTATGTACGGAGACCTTACTGAACGCCAGTTCAGATGGTTTTGAATTATTCAGCAACTCAGTTATTAAATCACTGATACGCTGGCCATTCCGCTTGATAATACCCAAGAATAATTTGGAATCATCATTCTGTATTTCATCTTCTAATTGCTCTACAGACAAATGAATATTTGTAAGAGGATTACGCACTTCATGCGCTAATGTACGCACCAGGCGCCCCGTTGCTGCCATTTTTTCTAACATCATGGCTTCACGCTCGGCTTTACGCTGCGAGGTTACATCATGAATTATACTAAGAAAAGACTCTTTGCCTTCGCTGTTTTTTTGTTTCTGAGCATCAATCAGACAGATTTTCTTTTCTCCTTTACTGGTAAGAAAGCTGGCTTCAAACTTATCTATATTGCCGTTTTCTTCGAGTTTCTCATTGAACAAATGCCATACTTCAGGCTTCTCAAAGATTTTGGCAATACTCATATTATCCAACTCTTCGGCTTCATATCCAAGCATTTCCAAGGTAGCAGGATTATAATAAATAAAACTGCCATCTTTTGGTTGGGTAACAATAATACCTTGTCTTACATGATTGAAAATGGTACGATATTGCTGTTCGCTTTCACGGAGAGTTTTGAGTGTATCGGCACGCTCAAGCGAGTATCTGATACAGCGTTCGAGTTTTTCAGAGTCCAGCTCGCTTTTTATCAGATAATCAACCGCACCAAGCCTCATGGCTTCCATATCTATTTTATGATCGCCTTTACCAGTAAGCAGAATTATGGGACTTTGACAACCCTCCTGAATGGCTCTTTTCAACAGGTCGAGACCTGTCTTGGCACCCAGAAGGAAATCAAAAAAACAAATGTCATATTCGCAGGATGTTACTCTCCCAACAGCGTCGTCAAAGTTTTTTGCCCAATCAATAGCAAATTTCTTTCCTCGTATATCATTTAAATAATCGCTCGTCAGGAAAAAGTCATCTTCATCATCATCCACGATTAACACCCTGATTGTGTCGAGATCTTTCATGAGTTATATTTTGGTAACTGAACTATATCAAACCAGTAATTGCCAAGGTTTTTCATTACTTCTACCAATTCCATAAATGTAACTGGTTTGGTAACAAAACTATTTACCCCTAAATCATAGGTACGCAGAATATCTTCTTCAGCTTTTGAGGTAGTTAGAACAATTACTGGGATACTTTTTAATTCGTCGTCAGATTTAATTTCTCTTAAACACTCACGTCCATCTTTTTTAGGCATGTTCAGATCGAGTAATATTACTCCCGGACGTGGTGAGCTTTCTGGATCACTATATTTTCCTCTTCGTTTCAGATAGTCCATCAATTCGGCACCATCTTCCGTGAAGCGCAATTCGTTCAATAAAAAATTCTCCTCTAAGGCTTCTTTTGTCATGCTTCTATCATCCGGGTCGTCATCAGCCATCATTATCACAATGCTCTTTCTATCTTTTTGTATTTGAATCATTTTTACTGGGTGTTAAGAGTTAGGCTTAATATTTAAAAAATCATTTCTACTCACAAACAAATAATTGTCAATATTGCTTTTGGTTATTAAGTATTGTAGACTCTGGTCTGAGTACCTACTTAAAGATTATAACTCTTCATTTTATTGTATAGTGTTTTTCTATCAATGCTCAATACCTGTGCTGCTTTGCTTTTATTATAATTTACTTGTTTGAGCACTTGTAAAATCATTTCGTATTCGGCATCAAGCGCCGCTGATTTCAGGTTAGGCTTGGCAGGTTCTTCCTGTTTCGGAACAATATCTTCAGTGATAACCGGCTGCGTAGGTTCTGAGAATAGTAACCTTGAATAATTGATGATTTCAAACGGCAAAGATTTAGACTCGATATAATCGCCGTCTGAAAGCAAAGTAGCACGTTTCACTACGTTACGCATCTCACGTAAGTTACCATACCAAGGATAGCTTAAGAAAGCGGCTTTTACATCTTCATCGAAACCTCTTATATCTTTTCCTAGTTCAGCATTGGTATTTTCAAGGAAGAACTGGGCAAACTCCATAATATCCCCCTTGCGGTCGCGTAGAGGAGGTACATCCAGACTGAACTCATTGAAACGGTGATATAAATCTTCTCTGAACTTACCCTTGCGGCAAGACTCCATCAGTCGCTCATTAGAAGCCACCAGAATGCGTACATCTACGGATATCTCTTTATTACCACCAATGTGGCGTAGTTTTCTTTCCTGTACTACACGTAGCAAGGCTACCTGTACATCATATGGCAGATTGGCTACCTCATCTAGAAAAAGGGTACCCCCATTGGCCATCTCGAAGTGTCCGATTTTCTGGTTTAAGGCTCCGGTAAATGAGCCTTTTTCATGCCCGAACATTTCGCTGGCAGCCAGTTCTTTAGAGATAGCGCCGCAATCCATCGCTACAAAAGGGCCATTGGCTCTTTTGCTTCTTTTATGAATTTCCTGCGCTACTGATTCTTTACCCGAACCGCTCTCGCCATAAATAATGACACTATAATTGGTAGGAGCTACCAGGTCTATCTGGCGATACAGGTTTTTAGATTCTGGGCCACTACCGAAAATATAGCTGGAATCTGTTTTTTGTCTTGTAGATTTATTAGAGGATTTAGTAGAGGAAGTTTCTCTTTCAACAGAATTCTGCACACTCCCATCCGGCTTTTCTCCACCTAATGCTTTCTTGATTGTAAGTAGTATTTCATCAGGAAAAAGCGGTTTGGTGATATAATCAAAAGCCCCTTGCTTCATTACGTCGATGGCAATCTTGATATCAGAATAGCCCGTAATGATAAGCACCGGAACTTCAGGAAAACGTTCTTTGATTTTTCTTAAAATTTGCCCTCCATCCAAATCGCCCAGACGAAAATCTGTCATGACTAAATCAGGAGAAAATTCTTCTAATAAACTCAGGCCAGTTTGTCCATTTTGAGCGATAGCTACCTCGTAACCATTTTTGCTTAAGAAACGACGGAGCAAAAGACAAATATCAGTGTCATCATCAATAACAAGGATACGTTGCATATGTAATATATAGTTGATTTAAATTAGTTAGTAAAGAATATATCTTATAAAACACGTCTTAATTGTGCTGATTGGATGCCGAGATGGTCGCGGTATTTGGCTACCGTACGGCGGGCAATCGGATATCCTTTTTGTGCCAGTAAATCTGCTAACTGGAAGTCGTTCAATGGTGTATTCTTATCTTCGTTTGAAATCAGCGTAGCTAATGTTTGCTGAATTTCACGGTTAGAGACTTCAGTGCCTGATTCTGTAAAGATACCACCCGAGAACAAGTCTTTTAAATGGATAGTACCGAAAGGAGTCTGGGCATATTTACCACTGGTTACCCTTGATACAGTCGAAATGTCCATGCTTATAATTTCGGCCACATCTTTCAGTGTCATTGGCTTTAGTTTCTGTACATTTCCGGTTTTAAAAAACTCTTCCTGTAATTTTACCAGCGTACGCATGGTTTTGAGCATAGTGGTTTCTCGTTGCTGAATCGCATCAATCAACCAGTTAGCTGCCGAAACTTTGGTGTGGACATAGTGTGTTGCGGCTTTGTCAGAACTGCCTTGCAATAAATCCTGAAATGAATTATTGACTCTCAAAGGCGGAATCTGATTACTGTTTAGTGAAACCTCTATTCTATGATCATCATAGAAAACCAGGTAATCAGGTATAATATTATCTTTAACCAGAATCGAGCTGGTGTTTTCTTCTGAAATAGGTTTAGCATTTAATGCCGTAATAACAGCAACGGCCTCTTTCAAGGTTTCGGTGCAAATCTCACGTGAGCGCATAATTTTCTCATAGTTGCGCACCGCCAGATCATCAAGATTATTTAATACAATATCATAGGCCAGATCAACATTACAACCTTGGTCTCGCTTATGGTCTAATTGGATTAACAAGCATTCCTGCAGGTTTGAAGCACCGATGCCGATAGGATCCAGCTGGCGGATAACCTTAATGATTTCTTCTACATCCGGCGTATCTACAAAAATGTTATTAGTAAATGAAACATCATCAGCAATGGCTTCTGCATCATATTTCAGAAAACCGTTTTCATCAAGAGAATCAATAATGAAATCACCGATGAGTAGCTGACGTTCCGTCAAGGCCAATACATGCAATTGTTCTTTCAGATCGTCTCTCCATGAGATTTGTTGCACAATAGGAGCCGAGTAGAGATCATCATCACTGCTATAATTGTTCAGTTGGGTTTTGTAGTTGGGGGTATCATCATCATATTCGTCCCAGTCAAGATAATCCGAGTTATTACCTTGAAGCAGGTCTTTATCATCTCTGTCAAAATCATCGGTGTCTGAATTATCATCGCTGGCAGACACTTCTTCCAACATAGGGTTCTCTTCTAATTCTGTTTTAATATGCTCTTCGAGCTCCAAAGTTGAAAGTTGCAAAAAATTCAGCAACTGTATCTGAGACGGAGAAATTCTTAAAGTTTGTTTCTGGGTCTGGCTGAGATTTAGCATGGCATACTGTTTTATGATAACCTATATATATCAATTTATAGCCCACAACTGGAAATATCAGAAAAAAACAAAAAAAGTAATTTTAACATTTTGATTATCAGCCTTTTATAAAAGCAATAATTTTTCACAACTTTAGCTATAAAGGTTTTTGCCTTCGCAAAGAATGCAAAAAAATCCACAGTGTGGGGATAGATTTCCACATTTTTTTCAATTTAACCACTTATTACCATAGCTATAACACTATCTATGAAAAAAAGTCTACGCTTTATTTTTTCGTCGTTTGCCGTCTGTGTTGTACTATTAGCTATCCTAAGTTGGGTCTCCTATCAGAAAATCAAAGACTCTACCACTTATGCTACCTCGGTAGAGCACACGCATGAGGTAATGAGAAAAAGTGAAGAGTTAATCTCTCTACTAAAAGATTTCGAAACCGGACAAAGAGGCTATCTTTTAACAAGGGAAAAGGTATTCTTAGAACCTTATTATACAGCCGAAAGCCGTATAAATAATGTATACAGAACATTACGTCACCAGATAAAGGACAATCCTTTACAACTGAAAAGATTAGACACGCTCAGAGGAGCTATTCTTTATAGGATTCGTTTATTAAGGCTCAATATCAAGCAATTTGAGGGTAATCAGGCATTAGATAAAGAGTTATTCCTTCAGGGTAAAAAAGAAATGGATAAAATCAGGGTAATTGTAAATAGATTTCAGGTTTCTGAACGACAATTATTAGCTGAAAGACGAGCCATTAAATCTAAGAATGATAAACAGACCACTTCTGTTTTGTTAATGCTATCTGTCTTTTCTTTTGCCCTACTAATCGTTTGTTTCTTATTGATATTCCTCGAGCTCCAGAGAAGATTGAAGTTTCAGCATCAATTAGAAAATAAGATTGATGAACTCAATCGCTCGAATGCAGACTTAGAACAATTTGCCTATGTATCTTCGCATGACCTGCAAGAGCCTCTTCGGAAAATCAGGGCCTTTAGCGACCGCCTGGTAAGAAAACATGCAGACTCATTGAATGAAGACGGAAGAGAAACATTAGATAAGATTACGTACTCGGCCGAACGTATGCAAACACTGATTAATGATTTGCTTGATTTCTCAAGATTGGTTAACAAAAAGGAGGTTAATTTTCAGGAAGTAAACTTGCAGGAAATTGTCGGCAAAGTAACTAATGATCTATCAGTAAAGATTGAAGAGAAAAAAGCGCAGATAAATGTTGAAAAAATGCCGTATATTTGGGGCGTTTCTTTTCAGATAAACCAATTATTTCTGAACCTCATCAGCAATGCATTAAAGTTTACTGCCGAAGCAAGAACGCCCGTTGTACAGATTACTTATAGCCTGGTAAAGGGTGCCGAGATATCGGGAATAGAAAAAATACGAAGAGAGCTTGATTACCATAAGATAATCGTTAGTGATAATGGCATTGGCTTTGAAAAAGAATACGCCGAAAAAATATTTGTTATTTTCCAGCGTCTTCATGGGCGAGGCCATTATGAGGGTACCGGCGTAGGCCTGGCTATTTGTAGACGGATTATGACCAATCATAATGGTTTCATATTTGCGGAAAGCCAGCTGGGCGAAGGTGCCAAGTTTATATTATATTTCCCTACAAAATAATAAATCTTAGAATGAGTGTATTTTCTATCCTCATCGTCGACGACGATGAAGATGATAAATTCTTATTAAAGTCGGCTTTTGAAGAGAGCGGAATAGAGGCACCTTTGTCGTTTGTTGATAATGGGCAAGAGTTGATGGATTTTTTGCATAAAGCAAAAAAATTGCCGAGCATCATTCTTTTAGATTTAAATATGCCTAAGAAAGATGGCAGAGAGGCCCTGAAAGAAATCAAGGAAAATCCGAAATTCAGGAGTATTCCTATTCTGATATTAACTACTTCCAACTCACCTGAAGACATTCGTAATTGTTACTTTCTGGGGGCTAATTGTTTCATAACAAAACCCTCAACTTTTGAAGGATTGATGAGGGTTATTGGCGAATTAAATAAATTCTGGTTCAATATAGCTTCTATTCCGACAAAACCTTAACTGGTTTCTATCAGTTTACATGAATTACCTGAACAGGCTTAGGCTCTTCTTCAGTCTTATCTTTTACCCACATTAAAGCTCTTTCTACAAAAGAGACTTTTTCTGTTTTGGGTGCTTGTGGATCTTCTTTTAGTTCTATTTGTTGGGGTTTTTCTTCGGTTTTATCCTTAACCCATAGTAAGGCTTTTTCAACCATAGAAGGTTTCTCTTCTATTCTTACCTCTCTTATTTCTGTCAATATAGGCTCAGGTTTCTTTTCAGTTATATCCTTTACCCATTCTATGCCTTTTTTCACAATAGTATCTCTATTATCGTGAATCATATTACCTGCAAAATTCTTCAGGAAGAAAGGCACCAATACTTTCAGAGGCCATGGAGCATGTCTTAATATACCGTTTCTGACAACAGTATCAACACCAATACCGAGACCTACATTGAGTATACCCTTATTACGGTTAGTTAAGAAATCACCTAAGAAATTCACTACATGGCGTGCAGGGCTTAGCTCCTCCTTAATTGCATCAATGCTACTTCTCATCTTGGTCTTCGACAACTCAATTTCGTTTTTGAGTCTTGCTCTTTCGGCTCTCAGGTCGTCAATATTTTTAATTTTCGTCTTCATAGTAGAATTTATGAATTAAGGCGTTTATAACCGGAATTTTGATGAAATTATCCCTTAGTGCATATACTATCAAGCCTACAATGGCATAGAAGCCTGCTACAATAAATAAACCATACGCCAGATTATTCAGGCTCTGGCCTATAATCCAGGCAACACCCATGCTTAAAAAGAAAAGTATAAATATGGCAAATACTCCCATAATCAATACGGAAGCGGCAGACGAAATAGCTCCGGCAGTTTTTTCGGCGGCATTGAGTACTCCTAAATTCCAGCGGGCTTCTAGGTGGTTAGTCAGATCATCGAATATATCTCCTGTTTTTTCTTTGATGTCGTCGTAGATTTCCATAGCAGTTGGTGTTTTGGTAAGTGAAAGATGAGCCAGGGCTAAGCCCTGACTCATCAGACTAAAATAGCTTTGGGATTTAGCTTACCTGAAGTTTCTTTTTAGTAGCATTATATTGCTCATCAGCTTCTTCAGCTATATCATCAAACTTTTGTTGAGCTTTGCCTTTCAATTCGTATGCCTTATTACGTAAGTCATCTTTTGCGTCCTGATATTGGCCTTTTCCACGACGAATTGCATTCAACAGTTCATCCGCTAGTTCGTTTGCTGTCTTCTTCACTTTTGAACGAATTTCATTCCCTTTATCTGGAGCAAACAACATTCCGATTACTGCTCCAGCCGCTGCTGCTGTAATAACTCCTAACAAGATTTTTGAAGTACCTTTCATAATAGTTCAATGTTTAAATAGTTTTCAATATTGTATATAGATTTAAAAATCCTATTCCATGTGATTATTAGCTACTTAGCCCAGTATCTCTGTTCTAATTTGTAGAAGTTTTTGCCCAGATTGAGGGAATCATAAGACGTGCGCCGAAAAACGAGAAAAAAAAGTGCTGGCATGGTTTTTTATAATATACTGTATTATAATATGATGCAAATTGTGCAAAGATGAAAAGCTTAGAAGAAAATGGATTATCTGCCCTAATTGTAGATGATGAAATAGATACTTGCTTACTGATAAAGATGTATTTGAAAAAGAAAGGAATAGAATCTTTTCATGCTCATACTTTGCAGGATGGATTTGAGAAAGCAAGTAGCCTTACTCCACAACCGCAATGGATTTTTTTAGATAATAATTTACCTGATGGCCTGGGCATTGAAAAACTGCCTGAGTTTAAGAGACTATTACCTAATAGCAAGATTGTAATGATAACCGCTATCGGAAAATTAAAAGACAAGGCATTTGAAGTAGGGGCTCATAACTTTATTGAAAAACCTTTATCTTATGCTTCAATAGACAACTCTTTATAATCACGAATTCAATTTTTGGTTTACTGAATCCACACAATTTGTGACCTTTTAATAGAAGTGTCCAAAATCCGGTAAATCAAATTGTTTTATACAAACAACAATTTTATTAAACCCTTTAACACAAATAAAAATGGAAGGACAAGGATTATTGTACGCAATTATTATTGGTGCTATCGCTGGCTGGCTGGCTGGTGAAATTAAACGAGGCTTTGGCTTCGGTCTAATCGGTAATATCATTGTAGGTATAGTTGGTGCCCTGGTTGGTAGCTGGCTATTTGCCTCATTAGGCGTTTCTTTAGGTGCAGGTGTGATTGGTCAAATCATTACTGCAGTAATTGGCGCTCTTGTTGTATTGTTTATAGTAGGGCTCATACGAAGGGCTTAGCTGATTATCTAGATATATAAAAAGCGAGGATGGTAGATTTATCATCCTCGCTTTTTTTTGTGGGTGGTTGTATTGGGGGTTCTTCGTATATGTTTTTGAATCTATTTATTTGGGAGGAATTTTCTATTGTCGCATTGGATCGCTAGCTTGATTTTCCATACATACGGCCTTCGACTACGCTCAGGCACCGGCTAGGTGCTTGTTATATCATACGAAGTCCTCTTTTTTAAAGCGATAATATCTAGGCACGATTTGATAAGAAATACATATTAATTAAAGAGCTAAGCCGGCGCCTGAGCGATGCCGATGAAATATATTTTCTCCATAACTTTAGCTGATTAAAGTTGAAAAAGGCCAACGATTTAGATATTTTCAAACCTTTGCTAATGGGTCATAAGCCCTCATTTCTATCGCCGGGCGACCCCGCTGAATCTTTATCTAAATTTACCAGTAGAGTTTTGAATCGCTCAATGGGTCTTGCCCGGCAGCCGACATAAAGTAGCTCTACTGGTGTTGGTCTTTTAATTATTCTACGTTAATCTTTTATTCTTAGAATAATTATATCACGTAAATCTAAAAGGAGTTGAAGGCCACGCGTATGGAAAATAACGCGATAAGTTAAGCTTGCCAATTATCTGAAGAAATAATAATATCATCATAAAAAACAATTTCTAATTCATCACAACCAAAAAAAGCAGCAGATAAAATCCGCTGCTTTTCTAACCATTGCTACTAATCTAAACCACCTATTATTATTATTCAATATCTTTTTGAATCTCATCTATCTTCTTATTGACTCTTTTCTTGAAATCTTTCCAGTCCTCCTTCATATCGCTTCTGATATCTTTTATATCATCCTCAATATCATTCATTTGTGATTTCAATTTTTGTCTTCTTTCCTCCCAACGATCCTTCTCTTTGGCAGAAGCCGTTTTTAACTTATCTTCTGCTTCTTCAATCTCTCTCTTCAAATCTTTACGTTGTTCTTCCAGTTTGGCTGCCATTTCGTCTTTTTCTCTCTTCACATCTTCTGCTGTCTGGTCAACACCATCTTTAATGTCGTCGGCTACTTTATCTGCAGCATTTGCAGCGCCATCTTGTGCATTCTGAATACCATCAGCTGCATCTCTTTTTTCTTCTCTCGAACATGAAGTAAAACTTAATGTCCCGATTGCTATTAACGCATAAGCGAATATTACTTTCTTTTTCATTTTAATAATAATTTTAAATGGTCGTTTTCGTATTGTTTTATTTATATGTCAACCCTTTACAGGATTGTTGCAGTTTAGATTTCGCATTAGAAATGAAACCCGATAGTTGCCTGAAATGAATTTCCTTTAGCAGCAAACTTACTGGCGGTTTCAGCATTTTTATATTTTACATCAATTACATCGTTTACATTACCTTCATAACGTACATCAAAGTTGAGTTGGCCAAAATCAAAACCTACACCGGCCTGGTAACCAAAAACAGCTTTATTATAAATCTGCTCGGCACTTTCGCCTCTGGCATCTCTGATAGCATCTCCTAATTTACCATTATTACCTATATTAAAAGTAGCTACCGGACCAGCATTGATTCTTAATACTTGCCCCAATTTAACACCAAGCAATAAAGGCACATCAAGGTTTGTCATTCTGAAGTCGATTGTCTTGGTATTGTTGCCATTGTCGGTGATTAAATCGTATTTACCACCTTTTTGAGAAACCAGAATTTCAGGTTGCAAAAACACGGTTTTTCCGAATCTAAAAAATGCCCCGCCTACAAAACCAAACGCTCTGTTTTCGTTATTTCTAAAATTAAAAACTGTGTTTCCTGAGGTAAATGACAAATCGTTTCCTCTAACTTGTGACAAATTTGTCCCTAATCTCAACCCTGCTGTAAAACTTTTCGTCTGCGCAAATGCCGATACACTGATAAGAAAAACAATTGCTAACGTGGTGATCTTTTTCATGTTGTGTGTTCTTTATTAAATATTTCTGATCATTAAAGAGAAATTTATATGCCAACAACATAACCTACTAATAATCAGGTACTTAAAAAATACACTACTCTTTTACTGAGGAATTCTTTCTACAGGTTGGGAAAGATATTTATTATTCCGGAGATATTCTAAAACTACGGTTTCTTTCTGGAAGGCTTCTTTCTTCCGGTAATGGTATCTACAATTTCCTTTTCAATTTTGCGGGCTTTTTCTCTTTTCTCTTCTGTATTATCTCTGCTGATAGCTGGTTCTCCCATTAAAAAGCCATAAGGTTGTAGCGTTGGAACAGAATCGAAAATTACCTTAATGATGGCTATACAAGGTAAGCACAAAGCCATTCCTGCCAGCCCCCAGAGTATGGCTCCCATCAGTAAGCCTAAAATAGCTGCTAATGGATTAATACTGATTTTTGAACCCACAATATTAGGCGTGATGAAATTACCTTCCAGCATCTGTATAGCGAAAAATGAAGCTGCTACTCCTACGGCATACATAGGAGAATCTTTCGTAACCAAAGCAATAACAATAGGAAGTAACGAACCAATAAGAATGCCTATATAAGGAATGATAAGCAGAACTGAAGCCAGAAAGCCAAAGAAGATTGCGTAGTCTATCCCTAATAAAAGCAGGCTGATGGTGTTGAGTGTACCTACGATAATGGTTACGATAATAACACCTGATAGATAGCTATGAATCACGTCGTAAATTTTGCCTAATACTAAATCTACCTGCTCTTTGTCTACGCTCTTAAATACTTTATAGAAAAACTCTCTGAAAAAATCTCTATACAGTAATAGGAAAAACATATAAACAGGCATGATAGACAAATTGCCCAACATATTTGATGTGGTCGTCAGAGCCGAGCCTACTACTGTGCCTCCTCTAGCTAATAATTGATTAGCATATGTATTTAATTGATTCGTCTGGGTTTCTATGGATAAATCAAACTTTTCAGAAGTCCATTTTAAGAGATTATTGTAGGCTTTTTCGAGTTTATCCAATAGTTGAGGAATCATTTCTGAAAAGCCTGCAATTTGTGTAGAAGCCAGATAAATGATTACACCTATCAGAACTGTAAACAAGACCAATGTAATGGTAATGGCTAATACCCGACCAACCTTTCTTTTCTCGAACCAATCGCACAGAGGGAATAATAGTATAGATAAAATGATTGAAATAATAAAAGGCACAAGCACAGATTCGAGGATACTCAGCCAAAAGACAACAATTGTAATGGATAGCAGCGCAAGTGGCAGTTTGATATTAAAAGGTAAACGTTCTGGAAGCATGGAAATATAGTTTATGTTTCAATTTACATATAAATCATTAAAAACCTATTCCAGCCAATTTTCTACTGTATTTATATACGCAAAATAGGCTACGACATCAAGTGTGTAGCCTATTATCCAGGTTAAACGCATTTAAATATTGTTAATGATACCATAGAGATATTGGTCATTCCAACC
>NZ_BAAGXU010000009.1:0-50928 GCF_054779675.1 Emticicia fontis | reverse complement strand
ATAGACTTACCAAAATCTATGCTTAACTTTATTCGCCCCACAGGTTTTAGGCTTGACCCCCAACTTTTCAGTTTGATCCGGTTTTAGGCTTGAGCCTAACTTTTGGGATTGATCCCATTTTACAGAAGATGTTATGCAAATTGTTATGCAACTAAAACAAAAAAGCACTTAACATTTTTGCTAAGTGCTTGATTATCAGTGTGGGAGTTGAGGGATTCGAACCCCCGGCCCTCTGCTTGTAAGAAAGCTGACTTTTTCATAACTATATGCTTAATAGATATTTTTATCTGAGGAGACAAGATATTCAGGCTATGTGAGTTAGAAAACTTATTCTGGTAATGTGCTAAGCTATACTAACAAATTCATTCGTACCTAAATCTATTAAGTTTTCTAAGGAAAGAAATATGAAAAAACCGTATTCCTTTTTATTAATTCTATCCTGAATGCCATGTAGCAATACCAATAGAAGAGTAGTTTTAGATAAAACTTTATTATCGTCTGTAGAATTGATTTTAAAGCATCTACCACTTTTTCAGGAGAGGGATAAGACAGATTCTGATCTAAGTAAAGGTCGGTGTGCATGTGGCCGATAAATCCCACTCTGTTTCGTTGCCATTATTGATAAGAATAGTTCTGCAGCTCACCTGATTACCCGCTTCTATATCATAGAGAGTATATCACCTACCATCCACGAGACGCTCAAATCTATATTCAGTTCTTTGGCTGCTTACAATAAAAGGTCTGGAGCAGGTTTTATTGTAGTTACTATTTTTGCCATTCGAATGATGAGGACAATACCCTCTATATCAAATAATTTTAATAGATATTCTTTTAATCGCAAAAATTTTGCTCTGAAAAAAACCTAAGGCATACCTCATTGATTTGAAATAATTAATAGTACATATTTCCTTTGCCGCAAACGCCATAATGATTCAATCACATCTTTTTCGAGTTCAACGAGTAAGTGATCATTATTATAAGGGGCATCCGTTTAGTCTTGACACAGTTTAAAAAATAGTCTCAATTCATGCCGTTAGCATAGGAGGATTTTAGTTGAAAGTCTTTTTTGTAGTTTTAGCTTATATTATCATTAGGTATCTATAGCTATATTAACTAGCAACTTGAATTAAGTAAAATCTGTAAATTGTCAGTTTCACTTTAATCCCATCTGTAATATTAACAATTTTGATATTGTTATTTATCCATGACTGAAATCGAACTGTACCACTACAACTCATAGTTCGGTCGCAACAAGTTAATAACTAGCGAACACCTTTGTCTCATAATACTTCCTTTTTTAGTTTACAAACAGTTTCCCATTTGCTGAATGCCAAATAGCCGAAAATGGCGTCACGACACATAATCTGCTTTCAGTATTGAATTATATTTCAGTTAGCATTTATATCAGAAATACGATGGATACACAGACACAACCATCTCTGAAACGCGATGTTGCAAAGTTATTACTATTTTACTAGAGAGTGGAGTCAGCACGATTGCAGGTAGGTTAGCCGTAACTTTCAGAAATATATGTCGTGATTGATTTCCAATTTCAGATTAGGTAATATGTTAATCAAGTTCCATCTAATTCTAGTATAGATTGTATTTTTATCCAAAAAAGTACCGTATAATAGAAAAATTTGCATACAGTATTCAAACCCCATAAATTGAAGTATTTATAATAAAGATGGTTATGTTCTTGAATGTATGATAGTATTTGTGTGAAATAGAAAATAAATATTTTCATCCAAAACTATTGTATAGACAGCTTCTTTGAAAATTTGGTATTGCGACGATGCAATTTGGAAATTTAGGATAGGATTAAGGTAGTTACTCCCTCAACGTTTTTGGCAAAACTACTGACAATTAAGTAGTTATAGTAATACAATACCTATTCAATTTTCAATACCTTCATTATAATTTTTTTTGAGTACTATCGGTATTCTTTCACCTTCTGAAAGTAGAACTTTAAAGTAGTTTAATGGATAACGCCAAATACTTTATAATAATCTTGAAAGCCTCAACCATGAAGGAAAGAGCCTCTTTGGAAGTTGGATTTTTACTTGGGATTTTACCAAAGGATTTGCTCCTTGATAAAATACTCCCACTGAAATAGTTTACTAAAATTTCTGCATAATAGGTGTTGCGTATCTGTTGTTTTTAGCCCATTGTTAACAATTTTTGTAGAATGGCAATGAGGAAGGTTTATCGCTAAGCATCTCTGTTTGATATTTATTAGACACATTTATCAAAGTTACGCTTCATTGCTTCTCTTCTCAAAACTCTTCATACATTTCATTAAAATGCATCAAGATAATTTTAAATTAATAAAACAATGAAAACAAAATCTACTTTGTTATTTTCTCTATTTGTTATTGCTAGTCTTATAAATCAGCAGAAATACTAAAAGGTCTTAAATTGTATGAGGCACCCAACTCAATTAATAAATCCGGAAGAGTATATAGGTTAAAAAGTGAGAACAAAACAGATTACTTAATAGAATATTTATCAGTTGATTCCCAAATACAAGACTTTATTATTCCTGACATGGAAAAATGAACACCTTGGATGTTAGCAATTTTTTGTGGTTCATATCAAATAACTCAAATTTTACATCACAATAATTCTCTTTTATAAATTCCTCTTCACAAAAAGAGGGTTTGTAAAAGAAAATTTCCACCTCAGCTAAACTTCTGATTGACACAGGGAAAGATCAGTTGGTTTTCCTAACACTTTGTAACTATGCCCTGGCATTAAAGTACATCCTATAATTTTTTAGTTATGAAAGAAAAAATACTATTGATGAAGGACGAGAAGGAAATTTATCGGACGGGGTATCATTGGGTACAGTATTTAAGTTTCGCCGGTTTATCTACTTTATTCGTGATACCTCTCACCCGGCACTTCCTTGATCACTTTTTAGTCACCAACAAGCGGGTGATTGCAGAAAGATCGATGCCTGTACGTTCATTAGAGATCTGGCTTAATAGGGTACGAAGTATGGAGGTGAAGCAACACCAAATGGGTCGGCTTTTAGGTTTTGGAACGATTATAATCACGAGCACCGGGGGGAAGTCCGATCACTTGTTCTATATCAAGGATCCGCATCTTTTTTATGAGGCTTACGAACGCGCCCGTGCCGCGTCAAAAATGAAATAAGTAATAAAAAAATCTCTAACAATGTCACACACGCAAAATTTGGTCAATATGGAAGGCTTGTTATTATGGGATAATTCAGCATATGGCGAAAAACTCGCTGCAGTGCTGAAAAAAAAACTGGTCAGCGATAAGGCCGGTTTGGATCTTATCAAAGGTCAATTGTATCGTTATACCCATCTGATAGTCCTTTGTGAACTCAACTGGTCGATAACGGACGAAACCGTTAGCCGGCTGGATTTCGCGGGCATTCAAACTGTTAAAGCCCTGCGCAGCGAAAATGAAATGGATCTTCCAGTAATGTTCTTATCGTACGTTGATTTAGCAACCATCGTATCCGATCTAGATCGGGAGATCATACTTACAATAGGACACGATTTACTGCAACTACCAGCTTCGCCGGAAGACATCAATTTCGCTATTACCAAGGCTTTCGGAGAGGGAAAGCGGCTCAAAAAATTGTCTCCTATGGAAGCCAGCGATATCAAAAACTTTTATTGCAGCAAAGAGGGCGCACTAGAACATTTGCTACACTCACTGGATCAGTACCGTGTGGTTACTGTAACTCAGGAAAACAAAAAAAAGATCGAAAGCGAACTTGAGCAGGCCATCCTTAAAATACACACTTTATTTTCAGCAGACCCCTCCCAAAAGCTCATGGAATGGCAATGTATGTCAGAGGATATCCTCAAAGCTGATATGAACAAGCTCATCGATAAGATCGTAAAAATAGCGGAAGGCCTGCAGCACCGCTATGATGATGGCGTGCACGTAGGGCCAGGCCTTCATGTAAGAGCTGGTTATCCTTGGACAGTTATTTTTCTGGATGATGAGATCGATCATAACCATAAGATCATCAAAGCACTGCTTCGGCGGGGTGTCAGAGTCCTGTGTTCAGATAATGCGCATGATGCTAAAAAGCACTTCATAGAAAGTATGACCAGTAGCCAAAGGCCGATGGTGGTAATCGCAGATTACCGACTTACCGAAGTATGCGGGATGGTCAGAAAGCATCAAAAGGTGCAGGGTTATCAGTTTTTAAAAGAAATCGCCGGAACGGACCACTTAATCAGGCTCGTAGCATTCTCTAATATGAAGCGTAAATTCCTGATGAGTAGTTTCCATCATTTCAACATACGGACGGTCATAAAATCAAAAAAAGATTACCTGACGGATGACCAGATCGAGATCTTTTGTAATGAGATTATTGCACTCGCCGAAGAGAACTATGAAGCGGAGACGCTGATGCCTAGTGGTACATCGCCTTCCCAGCAAATCCTGTTCGATGCCTATAAAATGTACCGTATGCACCCAGCTTACGAAGAAATGGAACGACAGACTTCTTTTACAGCAAAAGATATCTGTGATTTTTTGCAGGAGCAAATCGATACAGGACAGGAACTGGAGATCGGACCTATTGCCCATATTAAGAGTCCTTTAGTTAAATTCAGAAAAAACGAACAGTCATACTTTCGCCGGCTTCAAGATTACCTGGTAGCCCGCCGCATAGCGCTCTGGCTCTACGCTATTAATAAAACTATACGTGGGCCTGGCTGGGACAGCAAAGAGACGATCCGTCAGATTGCTGAATTGCTGGCAGGTAAAAAATATGCACCGGAATCAGATTTCTACCGCGGAATAATGAACACGAATCTTGGACTGACGCTCGAAGATTTCCCCTTTAATATAATGGTAGAGGAACGCTATTTTTTGCATTATGAAATGGGGCTGGGTATCCTCCGTGACGTCAAAATCATTTTGCCCGCACTAGCCAAATGCGCCGGGTATTTTAAAGATTTTATTCATCAAACACCTTTGGTCAAAAATGAAATAGCAGCTCAGAAAGGCAAGCTGGGCTTTGTCTACAAAGGACAGAAAAACAATAGCAATAATCGGCGGGAGATCGCCTTCAGCCCTGAGGGGTTGCCGCATATCAAAACACCAGGGGAATTTAAAGAAACCTATTGGGTATTGCTGCAATTGGTTAGGGCCGATACAAAAGCTAAAGAAATGTTGGCCAAGACAGTGACTAGTATTTGTGAAGCGCTGCGTAAAGCGCTGGAAAAAAATCCAGGTCCGTATCTTTACGCGCTTTGCCAATACTTCAACGCGATTAATGCTCCCTACACTGCAGCCAAAAATAAGGAAGCTAAACATGGCCAGCCAGAGTTCGAGAAACTATTTAAAATAATCGCCGAAGGAAAGGATTTGAAAGACGGAGACTTTCCAAATTACTTGCGCCCACTTTATAGTTGTGCGTTTATGGCGTCTATCGATTTGCGGGACCAGAACCTTCCGATGACAGAAGACAATAAGAAATATTTCTTTGAACGGATACTGTTTCACCAAAGGTATGAGCACTACGACCCTATGATTGTACTAAGCAGCGATGAGCCTAGAAAGAAAAAAGTAATTGATTACTAATGAATGTAGTGAACAAATTGTTAGAAAAAGCTTTGGAGATCGCGCGCGCGCACTCAGGCCAAGTCGATAAAGCAGGCAGCGATTATCTTTTGCATCCTCTGAGAGTTATGCAAAAGATGCAAAGTGATGAAGAAAAAATGGTGGCACTGCTTCATGATGTTGTCGAAGATAGTGCCTTAGATAAAGCTGATCTGACTACCGCTGGGTTTTCCGAGCCTGTTTGCAACGCGGTCGAGCGACTTACCAGAAAAGCCGGCTAGTCCTATGAAGAATATATTGCAGCGATCAAAGCCGATCTGCTGGCGACCCAAGTCAAACTAGCTGACCTAGAGAATAATATGGATTTATCTCGTCTGCCAGTTATCCGACCGAAGGATGAGACCAGAAAAAAGAGGTATCAAAACGCTTACGATTTCTTAAAAAATAACCTGACGATGGAACCGAAAAAAAAGACGATCCTGCTGATGGATAAAAACTATAGCCGTTATGTATTTGAATTTGATCAGATTAGCCATAAGAATGACTTCTTACTGATCCCAGTTAATAGCATTAATGCTGGCCTAGATCATTTGGCCGCGCATTCGGATCAGGTAGTGGCAATTCTATTAAGCCTAAGTTTTAATAAGGGTGAATATGAGGGTTTGGTCGCCCTGAAAAAGATCAAGGAAATGGATGTCCATTTACCAGTAATTCTGCTGATCTCAGGCAATAAGGAAGAGGAGCTGGCAAAAGCAGCCGAGGGCTTACATATCGGCGCGTTCAGCTACATGATTAAGGAGCGTTTGGACATAGTCTCGCTTTTCCATATTCTCAAAGTGGCAGTGGCACAATATTTTCAAAACCGGGAGGTCGGCCGTTACCAGAACCTCAAAGAATCATTCTCTGCTAAAGCGGAAATTTATCAGAAAATGGTCTATACCGCGGAACTGATCCTTGCAAACAACCTGGAAGAGCGATTGTTGTTTAGCCCGCTGTTTGAAAGCCGGGTGAAAACATTTGAAAGCTTTTATAAAAAAATTCTCAAAAAAGAGATCACCGAAGGTCCGATCACCGAACCCTACCACCGCTTTCATGATCTGGCTGGCCTAAGGGTCATCACTTACAACTCGGAAGATATGGCCGCAGCAGTAGCGGTGTTGGAACAAAGTGAGGATTTTATCGATGCCAAGGGAAGTTCAGCAATCCAAGCCGATTACAAAGATACAGATGAGGGTTACAGAGCTGCACATTTCGACCTCACGCTTAACCCAGCCAAGCGTGCAGGCTTGGCAGAATACCACCCACTAATTGGGCTGACATTTGAGGTTCAGGTCAAAACGATCTTTGCACATTCCTGGAGTAAGATATATCATAAACTCGGCTATAAAGAAAACTCCTCTAGTATTTTGGCAGGAAAGTTACAAGAGCAGCTCAAACTGGATTTTAAGGATGCTTCAGTCACACTTGAAAAGATTGAACAGGAAATTAATGCTCTCTGCCTCCGCTATACCGGCCCAGCCGAAATCTCCTAACAGACGCTAACTACCCCGGACCGCATGAGTGGAAACTTAAATTTTTTTAACATATGTGGTTCGTAAAATCTTGGATCTATAAAGGTCGATATGGCAAACTGCCATTCAAAATGCGGAACCTGACTGAAAGCTTTCAGGAAGAGTGCAGAGAAGCGATCAAAGAGAGCTTCAGTGCTATCACCGCGAAATTGCCCGCCATTTGGGTGAGAGTCAAATTAAAGGATGCTAAACAGAAAATGCATGATCATTACTTGGACATCTTTGGACGTCCGGCTCCTATGAAGCAACCTCTCTTCACCCAAAACGAAATCGTTAAATACCAACAACACAAGCTTGCCTATGCAGGAGCCTTGGTGTTGATGCTCTTATTCGAGACTTTCCTGTATTCAATGATCAAAAAAATCCTGCTATCAAAAGATATGCTGGCGCAGTATCCAGGTATCGAGTTCGCCGTGGGCTTTTTCTTCGCCTCTATCTTCGTGGCGATGTTGCATTTCGCATTCAAATACCTCTGGGCCTATTTTGAAGCCAAGACCATTGTCGAGACCGAACAATTGGATTCATTGCAATTGAAGCACTTCCGCCGCAATTATCAGCTAGCTATAATCTTGATTAGTATCTTTATCCTGTCTAACCTAGCCACAGGATACTTGCGGGCTATTTTTTTGGAACCTCATTCCAAAAATGCAAGTGAATCGGCTAATCTGGTGCACATCGCTTTCCTGTTATTCTCAATCATGATCACATTTGGTGTTGCTGTTGTAATGGCCATACTGGAAAAAGAGATCGGTGAAAAATCGGAAAAGATCAAGGTTTTCAATAACTGGAAGCGCCAGCAGAAAGAGCGTAAGAAATACAACAGTCAAATCAAGGCTATGCTGAAAAAGTGTCTGGACCGCAAGGATCTGCTGATCGAAAATTACTGGAGCGTGATCAAAGACCTGCAGCGGGTTTTTGAAACTGAAGTTGACCAAGACAGGGCGGCACTGTATGCAGAACTGGAAGAGCGTATCGCCAATGGTGAGCTGAACCTCCAGCATCTGAACGAGCCAACCTATCAAAAATACTTGGCCGTGGCGGCAACGCGTCATGAGTTGTTCGAATATGGCATCCAAATGGATAAAGGTCTGCAAGACACCTTGCTCGATCTGCAGGTAAAGGTGGCCGATATCGAGGCTTTCGAACAAAAAAATACCGAGAACAAAGAGAGCTGATCAATACCAGATTTAATATAATAAAGATATGAAAATAAAAACTACTCACAGTTTGCTAGCGGTCATAGTGGCCGCTGCCTGCTTCCTGTACTCTTGTAAATGGGGTACGGTTAAAAACACCCTGTCAGGGCGCAGTATTCTTTGCCTGATCGATTTTTCCGATGCCAGTACCTCTGCAGAGCGCCTGGATTTTTATCGGGAAGTGATCAAAAAGCATATCCTCCCTGCCCTGCAAGCAACTGACAAGCTAACAATCATTCCGATTGACAAAGCATCAATAACCAATGCCGCTGATATCCTTAACAAGGATCTGACCAAGCTTAACTTTGTGCCGGACGATGTAAGCCCTATAGAAGAGGACGAGATCATGCAGAAAAACCTACACTTGTATATAGATACCTTGAGCCAGATGCTGGACAAAAACATGGATGATGCAATCGCTAACCGCAAATCAATCAACCATGGTACCGATATTTTAGGTGCGATAGAAGTACTGAAGGGCAAACTCAAAAAGGAGGACGATAATTACATTGTGTTTTTCAGTGACATGATGAATTGGGGGCCGGAACTAAAAATGGAGCCGCAGGATAAAGCATTCAATGCTGCTACCTTAATTTCCTACTTGGATAAAACGGCGCTGCTGAAATTGGAACGCACTACGGCGCTAGTACTGACAGGCGAACAGAACGAGGCTGATCCCACACATTTTAAGCTGGTTCGGGAATTCTGGACGAAATATTTCGAACGCTGTAAGATTACGCTATATGATTACAGCTCGGCTTCACCAGCCAAACTGGATGAAATGATGGCCCAACCACTCAGTAAACCTTAACTGTAACTACAATTTAATAAAAGAAGCTGCCTCAAAAAGGCAGCTTCTTTTATTAAATGGGTCCGATAAACCAGTCATAGATGCTCTTTTATGTGGACGGAGGAAGACCAGATTCGAAACAGTTAGCTTAAGACATTATACAATCTTCAGATATCAACTTCTCATTGTAAGTGAGTTAGCCTGAAAGACTTTAACAGGCTTTATTCAGACTTATAGAAGCTATTAGGCTGTCAATTGTGCGGCTGGAGTCAATCATAAATCCGGCACTAACAGAATTATATATTAATGTTAACTTGCAGGTGCATAGACGAACTACAGCAAAATTACTTAACATAGAGAAAGGTATTAAAACACGAAAGAGGCAGTGTTGTGAAGTCGAATCGGTTTTTGCAAATATCAAACAGAATCATGATTTCTGTCATTTTATGCTCCAGTGTAAGGAAAAAATGGCAATTGAATATTGCCAAAATATAAGAATGAAAGCAGCCTGAAAGAGTCTACTGTCTTCAAAATCCTCCGGATGACATTTTAATAAATCTCAATAAAAAGAACCTATCCCATTCAATTTTGAGACGACTCATTAAAATCAGGCACCTAATAAAGCGACACGAAGTTCTTTCTGTGCGGCTATAAATTCAGGCATGAAAACGCAGTCCTCTGTCTGATCGGCCCAGGCTTTTTTAAATTTATTGAAAGCAGTGAGATAACGATAGGCTTCTTCGGTTTCTATTAACGCAGCAGGCAATAGTGCTGGTATGCTTGCTGGCAGCTGGCATTGGTGCAAAAGTTCCACTTTTACAGCTACCTCCCGGTTCAAAAAAAACTCTTGTATCAATGCTTCGGGCGTTAATGGCACACTCGCAAAATGGATATTTTTGATGGTCGCGATGATTTTCGTGTAATTGGCTTTGCCGCTGTTGAATGCCGAATAACGGCGGCTGAATAAAGCCGGAGCCATTGTTCTGAACTCTACATCCAGTGAAACGGTACTGCCGATATGGTACAATAAGAATAGCTCCTCGTCATCCCCGGCCAATGTTTGTATTTGCCGCAGGACGGCGGCTATGGTCGCCGACTTATCCAGCAATGATCGTGACTCAATGACAAGTGCAGAGGGTTCCAGTATAAAAATATCTGGATAACTGCTTGAAGGATTGCTGATCTCCATATCTTTCAACTCTTTGGATTTCGGAAGGAAAAATACTTTTGACATAATAGTGCGGGATCAAATCGTTAATAAATTATTGATTAAGGTCTGTTTACCGATATTTTCAGGGCTGACTAGGCAGTGCAGGATATTGTTAAAGGAAATGAATTTAAAATCACCTTTATAAGTGATGACATCTCCTCCGCCAGAGGTAATGAAGACAAACGGGAAGCAGCGGTTCAGTTTTTCCAGTACAGCTTCCGAACTTTGCCCTTGCCAGTAGCGATCCAAGGATTCTTTGTTCAGAAAAGTACGGTGGATCACGACAACATCGTAAGGTAATTTGCTGATATCCTCCACATCGGTCAGTGTGCAGGGTTTTTCATGTAACAGGTCAAAATTTAGGGTTGTCGTACATTGATCTTCACCGACATTGATCTTAACCCAATGATCTTCCGGGCCATCAAGGACATTTTTTTTGATCGGTACCTCATTCAGGTGCGAGGTAACCGCAATATTAGAAGCCCAATAACTATCCAAATTATGGACCTTGGTAGTTTCTTCGTCAAATTTCGTCAAACTTTCGGTGTAACACCCATACCAGAATTTCCCTATCGCTGCTAGGGGATAGATTTCACTTCGCTCGAACCTTTCGGCGGCAATATCCAGAATGCGTTCGTCGATAATCAACACTCTCGCTAGACCAGCCTCGGCTAGCTGATATGGAAGGGTCCAGAATGGTTTGGAGTGGGCATGACGAACCAGCGCCAGGTCCAACGAGTTCTTACCGAAAGGAACATATGCACTGGAAGAAATAAATGAATGATTAGCTGGCAGGCCCGCGTTACTAAGACCACCACCGTGGTGATCGTAAAAAACTTTCGGATAATTGTCTGAAAGTGAACGGATATCTTTTGACCCTCCAGCATCGTCATAACCATAACCATACTGAAAATCCAGCACAGAAGATTCAAAGCGGGCATCCTCCAGCCCTGCGATTTTCTGTTCGCTATAAATGATTACTTCTGATTTATGACCTGGACCTATCTTCCAGCGGCCTAACCAACGCTGCCAGCAAAGTTCCATCAGCGCTTCCGGATTTGATTCTGCAGATATAGGGTCGATCACTAAAAATTTTCGAGGATATTGCTGCTGCTGCCAATATTGTTCCGTCGCTGCGTTATCTCGTTCTACCAGTATACGGGAAGGCAACCAGTTGGTATATCGGCAATCTTCCAGTAACCTTGGTAGCTCTTGCTCTTTGATTAGACAGAATGAATATGGTACCACTGGCTTGACGCTCCGGCAAAATGTTGCTGCATCAGAATAATAGGTGAATGCCGGAATTTGTATATCAGGAGTATAACCGATAAGGCAAAGATCTTTGGGCTTCAGTATCCTGAAAGTATAGGACAGTTCGCCCTTTGGCCCTAGTCTAATCTCAAACAGTTCTTTGCCAACATCCCGGAATGGTTTTTTATTCAGCAGCCCGGCGCATATCTTAAAATCAATAATGCCAAGGTCTTTTTGTGCGATTGCATTATTTTCATCCATGATATCACAATTTTGTTTTTCAAGGAAGGATGAATCTACCCGCGACACATTATCGGAGATAGTCAGTTGGTAGGCATCCTGATCAAGTTCGTCGAGCCGCAACTCCACCCGAAGCTGGTCCACCAGTCCTTTACTCCTATCTTCTGGCGTAGGATTACGTTTGAACCGTGCTTTTTGATGTTTGGCTGTATTACGGATAAAGTTCTCCAGTATAGAAAAAATGATATGGACATTCGGTAGTGCGATGAGCGTGTCTTGTCCATGTATCTGCATCACCGCGCCTTTATTGTCTCCCGCAGCAAATGTCCCGTCATAGGGCAACTGACCAGGATAGGCTAGTCCCCCAAAACTGACACTAATCGGCTTTCCGTTGATGATGACCGCGATCTGGATGTCACAACCGCCACCCTTGTTATAACCTATTCCTTCGCTGCGGCAAAGGTTATCCTGTATCAAGACATTTTCGATAAACGGAAGGATGGTTTGGGCATAAAAAAGCATAGGCCGAAGGGCGCTGTCGGGATCACACAAGAATTCGTTCCGTTCGGTAATATAAACATCTAAGCGACCCTTAAGAATATCCAGGCGTTCAAAACTCAATTCAGTACCACAAAGCTCCCGATATCTGCGACGGATCTGTTCTACGGACACGTTGACCATTACATGGCTACCGATATGGTGTGAAAAATTCCTTGATAAAATCTTAGTTTCACAATTCTTGCTAGCATGCAGCTTAAGTTCCTTTAGCATTTTAGAGACCTGCATGGTTTTGTGAGCAATACCACTTACAAAATTAGGGTCCATTTTTAATCGGGCCAACTCGTTGATCAGCAGTTTGATGATTTTGACGCGGCTGAGATGCTTTTGATCGCGCAAATCATGCAAATCTTGAATTGTCCCCACTACAAAGGTAGAATACTGGGTACCATCCACCTCGTCTTCAAGATACATGAGCGGAGTGGCAAAGAAACTTCTGCATAGAGTCTCATCTTTCCTTAGGTGCATTTCTCCCTCGATATTGAAGCGGACACTACTCAGCGACTGCAGAGCCTGACGACTGCTCAGCAATGGCACCAATTTATCTTGTTCGTTTCGGAACCGCCATTGGCCCAATTCTTCCCTTAAGATCTGGACGATATTATCCGCACTTCCTTGTTTTTGGAATTTATCTGAAAGAATCGTAGCCTGTAGCAGGTCGCCAAGCACTTTATTAGGATGCCCCATTCTGCTAATCTCAAGACTCAAGGCGGGATGGTCCTTGTCGCTTTCTTTGAGTATCCAAGAAAGCATACGGTCGTAACGTTCGCTAAAACCCGGCACTACCTTCTTGCGGAAGCCTTTCCAGATCATCCAAGATCTTTTCCTGTTCGGTGCTGTTTCCTTCTTCAGGTTGAAACCGAGCAATTCGAATAACTCATGGGCCGTTGCCCAGTTGTATCCGGGATAGCCACTTTCAGGAGGGCAAAGTAGGTATAGCAGAGAAAAAACGGATAGCTCACCATCTGCTACCAACATAAAGCTATTTTGGGCTTCTTCATCTGAAAGAGAAATCTTTTTAGAATTTATATTCTTGTTAAAAAGTTGGCTGAAAATGCGTACGAATTCCGGCTCAACGGCTTTATGCCTTACATTTTTGAAGTGAGCGGTGTGTTCATCTGCATTTTTTTCCTTATCACCGTTTAAAGCATCCCGGTACCACTCTAGTTTAATGATTTTGTTATCATCATAGGGAACCAATTTTTTGTCGCCATTTTCCTCGACCAACCAGGGCGATACATGAAAACTGCCGTTTGGACTGACTTCCGACGAATAGATATAGAATTGGAAAAGACCAATTTCTTTTTGAAAGATCTCGAAAGCTTTCTCTGTTTTCTTCCGCAACGTCAGAGGGTATCCCGAGTCGTCTTTTGACTTATGCAGCAAGCGATACTCAAGAACCATATTTAATAAGTCGAAATATTTCCGGAGATTTGTCATTATTTCGTAGGAATAGATCCGACAACGCCTTCTACAAAATAGTTCATGCTTTCCATCCAAGCAAATGTAACTTCTTGCCCTGGTTTGAGACGAATATTGCCTTCTCTGTCCTTCAAAGGGGCCTGAAATACGGCCAGTTTGCCATCCACCATTTGCTTTTTGGTAGCCAGCACTTCGTCTTGAACGTTCTTAGGAACATTTTTCCCAAATGTAGAAAGATCCACATAACCGCTGCCTATACCGGTTCTTATTTGAGATGTTTTCCAGGTGCCGTTAGCGACCGACTTGGCGATATCCAGGTAAAGCTTGCCCCAATTCCATTTAGCGCCGGTGATCCATCCATTGGGCGCAAAACTGCTTACGTCAGCGTGATAACCTACTGACATCACACCTGCCTTCTCTGCAGTTTGTACGACGGTGATGGGACTATCTTCATGCATGGATAATACATCCGCCCCGGCAGCAATCAGTTTTTTTGTGGCTTCGGCTTCTATGGCAGGGTCAGACCAGCTACTAGTCCAGATCACGCGCACAGTTGCTTTGGGATTCACAGAGCGGGCACCCAACGTAAATGCATTGATATTTCTCAGGACTTGCGGTATGGGAAAAGCCGCGACAAAGCCAAGCACATTGGTTTTGGTCATTTTTCCGGCCGTAATCCCGGAGAGATACATCGGTTCGTGTATATAGGCAAAATAAGTACCCAAGTTGTCAGCATTCTTGAATCCGCCGCAGTGCATGAACACGACATCAGGATGTTTGGCAGCCACACGAAGTGCTGGTTCAAGATAACCATAGGAGGTAGGGAAGATCAGTTTATTACCGTCTGAGATTAACCGTTCCATGACCCTTTCTACTTCGGCGCTTTCAGGCACCTTTTCCACGATGGTAGTTTGCACCAGTTCCGGCGCTTGTTTTTCCATATACAGACGGCCTTCATTATGGGCATAGTTATACCCCCAGTCCTGCGCAGGCCCGACCGTAATGAAAGCGACTTTCAGCTTTTTATCATCTGCTGTACTTTTTTTCTGACCGTTTTGGCCGCAGGACATGAACACCAGCACTAATATTGCTACTGCCCAGTAAGAAAATTTAAAATTTTTCATGATTTTATATTTAAAATATGTACTATTATTGACTTCGGACTTAGTTAGTAGGTGTTAGGAATTCTCAGCGGTTTGCAGGTGCCCGGAAAGATTTTCCCAAATATTGCGGCATCTGACCTTGACTGTTCTTCAGCCTATAGGTTGCCAAGGAAAGGGCCAAGATGATGACGATGTATTGGCACATTTCCAGTATAAAAGGCGAAACATCTACACCTGCCGCCTGTAAGTAGAGTTGCAGAGAGATCACCGCGCCATATATAAGCACCGCCGGAAAGGCTCGCCACGGTGACCAAAAGGAAAATATGACCAGACCAACACCGATCAGCCCTCTTCCTTGTGTCATATTCTCTATCCATCCCTGCGTGTAGACCAAGGCAATATAGGCGCCGCCTAAACTACCAATCGCAGCGCCGACCACCGTGCAGCAGGCACGCAGCCGACTGACCGGTACACCGCTTTTGAGGGCGGCCTCCGGATCATCGCCGCTGGCGATCACTTCCAGTCCCCAGCGTGTCTTACTGAAAAACAGCCCGATAAGCGGGATCAGCAGGAGAGCGCCATAGACGAAGATGTTTTGACCAAACAGCACTGGGCCGATAAAAGGAAGTTTGACAAGATAAGGAATCTGCATGGTATTTACAGAAACAATTTTTTTCCCAACAAAGTCGATCCCGAAATAAGCAGAAAGACCGGTACCCAGGATCGTTACGGCCAAGCCAAGAGCGATCTGGTTAACTTGATATCGTACTGCGCCCAAAGCATGTATGGTGCCCATGATGGCGCCAGCGAGCATTGCGCAGATAATGGCCAATAGCGTCGACCCGGTATAAAAGGAAACTATCACGCTGACTAAAGCAGCGCAAAGCATCGTGCCCTCGATCCCAAGGTTGATTACACCGGAACGTTCTGTAATAATTTCCCCCAACACGACAAAGAGTACAGGGGTAGCAGCGCTGACGGCACCTGCGAAAATACTTATCAGTATATCCATTTTAATGAATTTAGCGGTTAGTTTTCGAAAAGCGGACGACAAGAAAAGTAATAAACAAGACTCCCTGCAATATTTTGCTAAAGGCAAAAGGCAATTGCTGCATGATTTGCACATTGTCGCTGCCGGTGATCAGGCCAGCTAAGATAACGGCGATCGGGATAATCAGTAGCGGTTTATGGTCGGCCAACCAGGAAACCAAGAAACCGGTATAGCCGTAGTCTAGCGAGATCGGATAGCGCAGGCGGCCTTCAATGGCTGAAAGTTGGATGAAGCCTGCCAGGCCTGCGATGGCTCCTGAAATCAGCATAAGTACCAAGATATACCTTGACCGGCGCAAATGATAGGCAGCGGCCAGCTCGGGGTTCAGGCCAATAACCTTGCTCATAAGCCCCCATTTAGTATGATGATAAAAAAACCACAGCAGCACCGCTACAAAGGGCGCTACCAGTACCCCGGCATGCAGGCGGCTGTTGCCGAAACGGAAAAGTTCGGCATGGGGAGGTAAAGCTTTGGATTGTGGCCAGTTGAATGTACTGGCGTCTTTTAGACCATTGTTGATAAAATATTGTACTAATAAAACGGCGATAAAATTTAATAGCAGTGTCGTAAGGGTTTCATTGACTCCGATCCAGCCTTTCAGATAACCGGGAATTCCGGAAAGCGCGGCTCCGGACAGAATCGCTGCAAGGGTAGTTAATGGCAAGAGCACCCAGGCAGAATAATTATGGAATCCCAACATCTGTAGCATGAGTGTCGCTCCAAGTGCCCCAAGGTGCAGCTGGCCTTCGGCACCGATTGATAGCAAGCCAATCCTTTGTGCAGCAGAGACGCTGAGCGCGCAAAGCATGATTGGGCACGCGACTATCAGCGTTTCGTTCCAGCTGAATGCTGAGCCAAAGGCACCTGAAAGGATTCCGCCAAATACCTCCAGCGGGTTTTCAGATACTGCCAGCAAGAAAAGTGTCGACAACATCAGGCTAAGCAACAATGCGGAGGCAATCTGTAGTGGGAGTGCGTTTTTAGAAACGATCAGTGTTTTCATTGTCCTGTTCTTTTAAACCCGTCATCAGCAATGCCATACTGTTCAGGCTGTAATTATTTTTGGTTAGTATACCTGCAATCGACCCTCGGTAAAAGACCGCTATCCGGTCGCATACCTCAAAAAGTTGGGAAATATTGTTGGATTGGAATAAGATTGTCCGACCGTTGTTACGGTGGGTGGCGAAAGCGGCGAGCAGTTTACCGGAAAATCCCAAATCTAATCCTGCCAAAGGATTAGCAGCCAACAGCAGCCGATAATTGGTTTCGGTTTCTCTGGCAATAATCATTTTTTGCAGATTGCCGCCCGATAAGCGTCCAGCTTTTGCTGTGCTAAAAGGCGGCTGTATATCAAAGCGTCCAATCATATTTGCCGAGGCGTCCTCGACCGAAGCATGGTCAAGCCTCAAGCCTTTGTCAAATGCACCATCGCCAATCGATTTGAAAAGTAGATTCTCGCTGATGGTAAGTTCTGGTATACAGCCCTCTCGCAACGCTTCCATTGGGATGTAACCGACCCGAAGTCTTTCCCGAATCATTCCAGAGGGGAGTGAGATTCCATCGACTGCAATCTGGCCGCCCATCGCTTTTACGTTTCCGTTCAGCAGTTTGAGGAGGGTTTCCTGTCCGTTATGGTTGACACCTGCGATACCTAGGATTTCGCCTGGCATAATATCCAAATCAATTCCTCTGAGAGCGATATCACCAGATCGTTTTTGTGGGGTAGTGGCTACGGCTCGAAGCGAAATCAGCGGAACGTCCGAGTGGGATTGCACTGTTGCTTCTGGAATAATGGCGGGCTGATCATTGCCCAACATCAGACCAGCCAGCTCGCGTTCATCCGCGCCTTTTGCCGTTACGGTAGCCACTAACTTTCCTTTTTTCAATATCGTGACCCGATCGGCATATTTGATTATCTCAGCGATATTATGGCTGATGAGAATGACTGTTTTCTGTTTAACACGTACGATCTCAGCGATCAGGTTCAGAATTCTTTCTCCCTCAACAAAAGATATTTGTGATAACGGTTCGTCCATAATGAGGATATCACTCTTACCCCAGAGCAACTTGACGATCTCGACGATTTGCCTGTCCGCGGTATTCAGATCGCCGGCCAATTGGTCCAGGTCCAACTTAAGCCCAATATCTCCGAGCAGAGCAGCTAGTCCTTTTTTTATTCTTTTCTCAGAAAAGAACAGTGGAAACCTCCGGTCACCGATCAGCATGTTCTGCCAGATCTTCAATTTAGGAATCAGGGAAAATTGCTGATGTACCATGCCGATTCCAAATCGTTTAGCCTCAGCGGGCGAGCGGAAATGAACAACCCTGCCATCCAGTCTGATACAGCCAGCATCTGGTGCCTCGTAGCCGGCCAACATTTTTACAAGTGTCGATTTACCAGCCCCGTTCTCGCCTAAAAATGCATGGAACTCCCCTCGGGAAACCGAGCATGTTATATCGTCATTAGCACTCAGGATTCCGTATTTTTTGCTCAGGTGCTCGAATTCAATCTTATGGACTGTCATGGTTATTCAATTTTTGATCACGTGTTCGATGCTTTCCCGCTGATGGCGGATAAGCTGCCTTTCATCGGCGGTCACAAGCTGCCCTTTCTCCACAATTACCTTCCCGTTGATGATTGTATACCAGGCGCGCAGTGGCGTACAGGAAAAAACTGCTCCGACCCGGTTTACGGCGCCTGCATGGCTTAGTACATCGTCATCGAAGATAACTAGATCGGCGAGTTTGCCGGGTTCGAGGCTCCCAATTTCGGCCGCCCGGCCAAGCGCACGTGCGCCGTGCATGGTCGCAACCTCCAGTAAGCGGCCAATCTCCAAATAAGAGAGGTCGTTCGTATCATCCGCGAATGAGTCCCTAAGGTCAGGATGGTTGATAAGGTAAGATGCCAATACGCCTTCCCGGGCACCTTGCAGGGTGCGCAACATACGCAGTTCTGAGAGGATATTAGAAGTGTCATTCCCAGCCGCTCCATCGACCCCTACACTTACGGGTATTCCGGCGTCCAGGTATTCAGTTACGCGGGATATCCCAGCTCCTCTCGAATTGGCTGATGGGCAGGAGGATATGGATGTTCCCGTTTTTTTCAGGATCGCGATGTCGTCCGGACGGAGAAAGTTGCAGTGCGCCAGCCAGACATCTTCGCCCAGACAGCCGATGCTGTCCAGATAAGCGATCGGACTAAGTCCATATTTTTTTAACGTATAGTCATATTCAGTAATTTCCTCGGCCGCATGAGTATGGAAGCGCAAGCCGTTCTTCCGACAGAGTGCAATAATCTGTTGCATTTCTTGCTGGCTGGAGGAAACCGGGAATACTGGGAAACAAGGCCCGGCTGCGATCTGGCACATTGAGCCGAATGAGGGGTCGTGATAAGTATCGCAAAGGCGTTGGATCTCTTCCAGTATTTCGCCCAGCGGCTGACACACGTCTGGCGGGAATACATTACCCGCGGCTTGTTCCAAAGACATACTCCCTCTAACGGGGTGGAAACGCATCCCAATAGTGGTGGCCGCTCTGATTTCTTCGTCAAAAAATCGATTTTGACCGTCCGGTATCAGATAACAGTGATCGGATGTAGTCGTACAGCCTGAAAGAGCCAACTCGGCCATTGAGCACAGCGAACTATTGTACCAGTCGGCTGGGCGAAAGTTCACGGCGTATTTGCACAATACACTGACCCACTGGTCTAGAGGGGCTGACTGCATTTCGGGTACGAAGCGAAATGCGGTCTGAAAAAAGTGATGGTGCGTATTGATAAAGCCGGGAAAGACCAGTTTACCCCGAGCGTCGATGACCAGGTCGGCTTCAGTGGTCGCTGTCGGACACTCCAGGATTAGATTGTCCTCTATGAGCACCGAGCCGTGCGGCAGAATATCCCCGGCGTGGTTGCCAGTCACCAGGAAATCAGCATTTTTGATTAATATGGTCATCTTCTTTCAGCTATAAAGTTACCAATGGCTAAATAATTGATCTTTGATCGGGAAAAGGTCGCTATAGCGTCAGTCGGCGAGCAGACGATAGGTTCCTGTATATTAAAGGAGGTATTGATCAGTACGGGCACATTCGTCAGTTTCCTGAACTCCTGTAACAGTTTCCAAAATTCTGGTGATGTCCCTTTTTCGACCAGTTGTATCCGAGCTGTATTGTTCACATGTACAACCGCTGGGATACGGTCCCGCTTACCAGGCAGGATTGTCATGGCGGCCAACATGTAGCGGGTGGCATCGGGTATACTGTCGTTCATATCGAACCATTCGTGGGCGTGTTCGGCTAGGATACTCGGGCAAAGAGGGCGGAACTGCTCCCTGTACTTCACCTGCCGATTGATCAACTCATGCAGATCTCTCTCTCTCGGGTCACCCAGGATACTGCGTCGACCCAAGGCCCGAGGTCCTGATTCCATATCTCCCTGGAACCAGGCGACCAGCCCTCCTTCTACTATCAGTTCGGCAGTTACCCGCTCAATATCTTTAACACGTTTGTATTTTAGGTTGGAGCGGCCAAGTTCCTGTGAAATGGCATCATCAGTAAACTGTGGCCCGAAATAGACTGGGGATTGGAAAATAATTTTGGGTGTCCGCAGCACATAGTTCAGCAGAAAACAGGCCGCCCCTATAGCTGTTCCGGCGTCGTGTGCCTGTGGCTGCACAAAAATATCCTGGAATAGATTCTCATAAATGATTTTGGAATTGGCCACGCAGTTCAAGGCTACTCCGCCTGTAAGACAGAGGTTTTTCTGTCCGGTCAGCTTTCGAATATTTCTACAGAGTTTCAGCAGGATCTCCTCGGTGAGTTCTTGGAGAGAAGCAGCGATATCCGCGTAATGTTGGTTTTTAGGCCCGACTATACTAATCGCTTGTATCCTTTTTTTGGTATTGAATAGTTTTTCCAGCTCACTGTAATTTTCATTACGGAACTGAATAATCCGGTCGTCGATCTCGAAACTGCCATCGTCGGCCACGTTCACCAGTTTTCGAAAATATTTCCGGTATACAATGGCAGATCCATAAGCGGACAGTCCCATTACTTTGGCCGCATCGTATTCAGAAAAACCTAGGAATGTGGATATCTTTTCCCAAAGAAAACCCAAGGAGTTAGGATAATCGAAGCGTTTCAAATGCTTAAGCTTCGTTTTATCTGCCTTATAAATCGTCGTGGATTCGAATTCCGCGATTCCGTCCACTACTAGCACGGCCGCGGTCTCGAAACCCGACAGAAAAAAAGCCCCGGCTGCATGGCAATCATGATGGCTCAGATAGTGAAAGTTCCCACGGAAGCCCCCTGTGCGGAGATTTTGTTCGGCCATCAGGTTGTGTTCATAAAATGTACGCTCTCCTTTCGCTGAGCCGAAACTACCGGCTGTGACTGGATAAGGATGCCGATGCGCGGTATTTTCACGGAGGCGCTTTTCGGGATCCAGTGAATAGGCAATATGATCGACGCGATCCAAGGTAATCCCGGCTTTGAGTAGGCAGTAGGCGATGCCTTGCTTTGGCAGTTGGTCAGAGTTGTCTACCACAGATTCCTTGGCGTGTTTGACCCTGTTTAGGCGCTCTTCCTCAATGAAGGCGATCATTTCTCCATTTTTAAATAAACTGACCGAGCTTTCGTGATAGGCAGAATTGAGGCCTAACACATATAAATCTTTATTCATTTTTTTACATTTTTTGCAAGCGCCTGCCCAAGTGGGCATGAGGGTCATGACGCTCCATGATTAAAAATTGAGGATAGTTAGGAAGCGTTAGTAAATTTCACAGAATACTTCCGTTGCAATAAGCGTATCTTCGGCGTAAACTGTTATGAAAAAAGTGCTTACCTGCAGATGTCCTCAGCGAGTAAAAGCGTTTCCTGATTATGTTTTTTTTCAAGATTATCGCTTGAAGTAGATTATACAAAAAGTTTAAGGTCTTCATAAGAAGTCTCTTTGTTTTTGACCCGGTCAAACAGCGGTGAGCAGTAATAGAGGAAAAGGTGCAGGGAATTGCGCTTGAGGTCGGTTTTCCCAAGGCATGATTTTCATGCATAAGAATGAGCTTTGAGTTTTTTAAAATTATCATTTGGATGTAGGAAATGAGTGTAATATGCTAATCTCCTGTTAATCTACTGAGCAGATCGATTATGCTGTCGTAAGAACTGATTGCAGTCCGTATCGCATTGGTTTGCTGTCTTAATAATCCCGCGCGGTGTTGCTTTTTCCGCCAAACCATGGCCTGGCTTTTGGCTACAGCTAACATGTCTGAGATATAAGCAGGCGTGTCGAGACCCAGACGCTGCTCGCAACCGGGGCCATGCTCGCCGAATAAACGTAATAAGCTTTCCAGTTCATCGCCGGAAAATCCCAGTAAGCCGTTGTAATGATCTTGGAGAACTTTTAATTCTTTGAAAACCTGAAAATTGTTTTCCATCTCCCATATACGATCCGTGATCCCCCGGTATAATTTCGCTATGACTGGCTGATGATCGGGAGTGACTGCAAAAAGCGTATGTAGCCTGGTAAAGATATATTTGCTTTTGATAAGTAGGTTACGGCTGCCGAAATGCGCGATCAGGACGTCTCGAAGGTCGCTCATCCCGCAGGTTTCGTATAATAAGTCATAGATGGCTGGTTGCGTATGGCCTCTTCTGAAAAGGCTAGTGATCGTGTCAATTCCATGGGCAGTCAGTTTCAGCGCCAGAGCGTTTCGGTCAGCTTCGCCGGCCATTATGACATGAACTTCCGCCGAAGGTCGTTCGATAAATTTATTGATGTTGTCCAAATCTTCCCAAAGCTCATTACGGTCAATGGTAGCTAGTGCCTCCAGCCAATCCCATTCCTGTATACTAAGATCAAGAACTCCTTCCATAGGTTTAGCCACCACTGGCAGAATGCTATACAGAAGGCTACTAACAGACCGATCCTTCATTTTGCTTCTCACTCTTTTACGCGCTGAGGTCATGATCGCACCGAGGTCATCGCCAGTTTCGGTCAGGTCCACCTGGGTAAGTACGCCAACGGCATTAATTGGCGATGAAATGTTACGGTGATCGCCTTGAAATCTCTGGAGAAACTGCTGATCAGTAATGCTGGCTGGTTTGTTGAATGCATAGATCACAGCATCTGCGATAGAAGCCTCATATATGGTCGCCTGTTCATGATTGAGTTTGCTGCTCCTATCCATACCCAGTATACCGAAAGTATTATCGGAATCGGTCTTGTAGATCGAATTGAGTCCAGGCGTATCGATCAGTTCCAGGCTTTTGAGTTCATCGACAGGTAGATGCACTTCAATATATTTCACCTGTTTAATTCTTTGGTTTTCTGCAGTTCGTTGGCGGATCGTCCAGTGTTCCAACTGCTCCATAGGGAAAGATTCGCTGCTCCGATCGTTGAAAACCACATTGAACATAGGTTCAGGACCGTATTTAAACCAACATACATTATAAGTGGTTTCCAAGTTGCCAGTGGAGACGAGGCTACTTTTTAGTAGGGCGTTCATCAAAGTAGATTTACCCGTCTTAATCACACCGACCACGGCTACTCGCAATGGCTCATCCAGGCGGTTTTGCAAGATGGAGATCTCATGTATCAAGCCAGGATCCTGCGCACTGGAGGCAAGTATATTTTTAAGGTCTTGCAGGAATGTCGTTAATGCTGCTTTAAGTGCCATGCGTTGATCAGTTAGGTGTATTTTTTTCGGCCTGCATGTCTTTAAGCAGATCGCTCAGCAAGCCTGCTTTGAGTAATTCCAGCATGAGGAAAGAGTCTTTGTGAGCAGCTTCGGTCAACTCCTCTAGCCTTACCGCACGTTTATCCCACTCGTTCAGCAGTTGGCTGTTTTTTTCCAATTCGGCAAATGAACGGTCTGAGAAAAATATTGCACGCTGTGCGAGGATTTCAGCAACGTTCGCAAGCTTCTGCCCATACCCTATAAAGCTTTCCAGTTGAGCGCTGTTTTTTTCTGATATATTGCTAATCTGGGTGGCTATGTTTTCCGTTTGCTTGATAAGCCTGTCAAAATATTGAGCCACTTCTTTCCCTACTTGGCTGTATCGTTCTGCCGTATCGTTTGCAGCGGTATTGAGCTGCTTCTGTAGGTCTTCGAGGACAGTAATTATCAGACTTGTCTTATCCAGCAACTTTTGCTGGCTTGCTAAGTTCTTTTCCCTAAGGATTATAAACTGCTCAAGTTCCGCTTTCGATGTTTCCGCAATCAATGTATTGGTCTGGATCAGTAAGGACAACAACTCATCTTTAACCTCTTGCATTGATCTTTGTATATCCGTATCTGCTATTGCTCTTGCTTCATTATCAAGACAGAGTTTTTCATGTATCATATTCTGGTTCTTCAGGACTGTAAAGAACTGTTGTTTCAGGATGTCGGTCAGTGCTTTAATATCTGTCTGGTTTCCAGCTGATAAATTTTTGACCAGGTCCGACATTTCCTCATTGGTTTTTCTGATTTTGTAATAAAAGAAATCCTGCATGGCCATCATTCTATTGCGAAAGCTTATATAGAGTACCATAGTCAGCACGATGTTCGCGCCTATACCATAAAGAATGATCTGTAATTGGTTGCTGGTCATGGCTCAGATGTTAAGTTGTTCCATTACGTAATCGCAGGAGGCTGCAGTTACCGCTATTTGCAAAATATCGTTTTTTTTGCCTTCATAATCAGGATTACGTAGTTTATCTGCTAAGTCTTTATAATCTGCATCAGCTTTGTTGTAGATATTGTTTTTGGTTTTAAATTCCTCCTCGAAAGTTGTTTTGATAAACTGGTATTGCTCGGCAGTGCGAGCCTTAATTTCCAGACATAGTTTTTCAACTGCTTTTTCTTGTACGCTATCCTGGAATTTTTTCAGTTCTTTATCTTTTTTTGAACCCGGATCTAATTCGATAATTGGTAAAAACTCAGGGTCGTCAGCAGTATATCTACTGCTAATATATTTTTTGATCTGGCCCTTTAAACTAGAAACCTTTTCTTGGAATGCCTTATGAAATATTTCTTTTTTAGCGGCACTAGTTTGGTTTAGCAACTTTAAAAAGTGTTGTTCGAACATTGAGATGCAACTTTTTTCCAAATTGTCCCAATGTGCTCCGGTTCGGTTCATGTGATCAGTAGCCTGTCGCGCATATAATTCAACCAAATATTCCTTATTGGAGTCATATCTCTTGGTTCCCGAATATATCGTGTGAGTTTTTTCGTTCTCCTTTTCTGTTCCGGTAAGCCAGTTTTTGACTGAATTATAGGCATCAGCTATCGCGTCGCCTACTGACGAAAGAAAATCGCCCACTTTGCTCCAAAATCCCATAATAATAATAATTTAATTTAAACATTTTTTTTAATGTATCTAATCAGTTTGTCAACCTCATCTTCTAACCCTGTCTTAAAAACCGCCAGGTCCTTTTCAAGGAGATTCTGCTCCCTTTTTGTTTTACGTTTTGTTTCTTGCAGAGCGCGCTGTTCAATTAATACTTCTTCCAATCCTGCATTCAGATCAATTATTTTTTTCTGATGGATATCACGCATCAAACCAAACTCTGGCACCAGCTGGCTTTTAAGACTTTTGTATTTCTCGGCGATGTCTTGATACATGAGGTCTTTCGATTTTTTGATTTCATCTTCTATCAATTGGTTAAATGCTTTCAAGTTTGAAGAATCTTTTACTTGAGCCATGATCGCTGGATCATCTAATAATTTCAAATCCAAAGAACCTGTAAGACTTTCTAAAATGGGTAGCACCGTTTTATAATAAGCTCTGATCGGTGGCCTTTTGCTTGACTTTTCATGGTATAATGCTAATAAAATGTCCAGATAGGCCGAAACCGGTAAGAGATGTCGTTCTGCCAAGAAGGCGTCATTGAAGCACTCGGGTTTGGACAAAATATTTTTCCAGCCTTGGCTAATATCATTCCAGTCTTTATCTGGATCATTAAAGTTGTCGTACCTAGTAGCCAAAATGTAAATCTTGGAAGGGTTATAACGGGTATTTGCAAAAGCGTTATAAATTGTCTCTAGTTCTGGGCCAGTCAACCGTTGAGCCGGCACACATACGACTACAATATTTGCCCGGTTCATGTAGCGTTTGGTTATTCGGGATCGATAGGCAACTGGGTCGTCTAAGCCTGGGGTATCAACAAATACTACTTCCTTGGGAACATGGAAATCTTTGAGTCCAATCTCGATCTCTTTCACAAAAAAGTGTTCTTTACTTTGAGCTGAAGTCCATTTTTTGATTTCTTCTTTTAACTGCTCATCACTTTTAAGTTCTAGAAAAATTTCAACATGGCCGATATATCTATTTTCAATTTCCTTTGCTCCGGCTTTGGCAAAGCTTTCCCTGAAGGGATTATATTTTAGGTTTTCTATGTCTTTCCAAAATTCCTTCCAATCCGATTTACTATAAAATGAGATCCGAACATAGTTTTCACCACCAGATGCTCTGAATTTGGTCAGGGTAGCAGTCTCCGGTGCAGCATTAACGGAGGCTAAATCTTGCTTTAATAAAGCATTTAACAAAGTCGATTTCCCGGCTTTAATTGAACCGATTAACGCAATGTGGAACTCTCCGGAAATGCAACGCTCTAGGAAATCTTTCATCATTTCTTTTCGTCCATCTGTGACAACTTCTTTAAAAGCATCCTTCCTAGAAAGATGTTTTGCCGCTGAGATTGCTTTAACAAACCGGGTTACAGTAGAATTGATCAGTTCAGGCCCATTGTATTTGCTTGACTGGGTGAAGTCGGCAATCAAGCCTTTAAAGTTTTGTTGGTATTCGTCCCGCATATCATCCAGGATATAATTGGGGTAAAAACGCACATGACCACAATGCCCGCAGTAGTTTTTTCTGGGATTCAACTCGCCTGAACAAACCGGACAAGTTTCGATAGTTCCATTGCCATTAGCCGATTGGTCGTGTGATACTGGCTGCGCAGGATCTTGGGCTGGAGTAATTACTGCTAAGGCACCTGAAGCGATCACAAGTTCCTGGCTGTGATAACTTTGCACACGACGTTCAAGAAATACAGAGAGCCGCTGTTGTACCAGAGGGATCAGACTAGAACCGCCGATCAACACAACGCGATCGATCTTATTGGGGTTAAAGTCAGCACTTTTCAGATAAGATTGTAACGTGGTGATGGTTTCTTCGATCTGAGCGCTGATTAATTTTTCAAAATTTCCCCTGTCGAGTTGATAATGGAAAAGCTCCAGGCCGATTGCCAGATCGCCTTCGGCCTGCTGTGATGTCGATAAACGTTGTTTAACTTGTGCGGCCAGTGCGGCGATCTCTAGTTGGATCCTGACGGCTAAGGATTCGTTAGTATCAGTGATTTGGTCTAGCTTATCGCGTCCAATTTTTTTGACGATATCCGCAGAAATCAGCTGGTCTAGTTCGGTTCCTCCAGCTTGAGGAAGTGTAGAAGGTTCGCAAATAAAATCAAAGTTCCCGCTCTTACAACTGACCAAAGCAAGATCAAGTGTTCCACCACCATAATCAAAAATCAAAAAATTGAAGTCCTTGTCCAATTTATTAAGGCGCTGGTCGTAGATTGCAGCTGCTATGGGTTCAGCAATGAGGGTGATCTCAGGTAGTCCTGCGAGCATCGCTGCAGTTTTCAATTGCGTTTTTTGCGGTTCGGTGAAATCCGCAGGAAAAGCGATAGCTGTCTTTTCGATCTGCTGTCCGCCGGATTGTTGTTCCGCAGATACTTTCAACAACTGCATCAGCGATTTATAGATATCCACTGGATAGATATTCCTGCCCCCGAGCCTATAAGGTGTGTTTGTACCAAGATCATTTTTGAAATGACTAATAAAGTACTCGGGAGCTTTAGGTCTATTGTCCAACGCCTCATGGCCAATCAACAACTGGTCATAAAAAACCGAAGCGACTGCAGGCAGTAGGGTCGGTTTACCTCTATGCCCTTCTTGGGCGATGTTGACAGCTACTCTTTTGCCGTTATCTTCTAGTATACAGGCTCTGGCAAAGCTGGTCCCGATGTCGATTCCGATATTCATATGGCTTGTGGTTCTTCTTGTGTGTTGTTAATTGGTGTTTCCTCTGAAATTTTGATCCATTCTAACACTTTGTTGCGCCAGTTACCGATCTCTGCTTTCAATTTCTGAAACTTGTTTTTCTTATCTTTGATCTGTGTATCACTTAGTTTCTTATCTTTCTCAATCTGGTCACTGATTGTATTTAGTTGACTAATCTGTCTTTTGAGTTGTTTATCAAGGTCATCGATCAGAAACTTGGTAATCTCGGCATTCGAATAAGCCATACTGCTGCGTATACTCTGAATACTTTGGTTAATATAGTTAGAATAAGCTGACCGGATAGCGGGAACATCCTCGTATTTTGGCCGCGTTACGTTGTCCCATATCCCTTTCATCGTACCACCGGTAGCGCCCGCCGTTGCCCCATAACCAGCCCCAACCTTACCCATCATAATTGCCCCTGCTGGACCTCCTACGAAAAAACCGACCACGCCGCCAATAATTCCGCCAGCCACCGCTCCTATCGTTCCGCCGCTCAGGGATTTTCCGGCTATTTTGCGGCCACTGTTAATAATCGAATCCGATCCGTTCATTTTAAGATGGTTATAATTCACCTCGTCTTTCTTTACAAACCTGACCTTATCCAGTGTATCCGAATTGAGTTCCAGGTTCAGGCCAAGCTCTTCTGATATTTTCGCATTAGTTACCGTTGTTTTTTCAATGAGGCTGTTCTTGGCTTCATAAATTACCTTAGTAAGTTCTAAATTGATGTAATTGGCAATCTTCTTAGGATCATAAATGACCTCATCCTCCAGTAACAGTTCCGAAAGTTCATAGTTTAGTTCCGCCCCTTTTTCCTGTAGTGTCATTTGCACTTCCAGCCCAGCAATATGCTGTTCGTGCTGCAATTCGCTTTTCCATTTTGCGGCTCCTGAAGACAATTTAGTCTTTTCAGCGGCCATACTTTTCAATTCTGCGCCCAGTTCATTGACAGCTTCGATATCACTATCCAATGCTTTATCCACAATATCCACGTTGACTCTGGATTTATTAACCCCACCAAGGAGCTTTTCGAGATAGGGCTTGAACAAGATGGCACCCTGATTGTCATAGATCATTTTCCATACCGCATCTTCCAGTGCCTTAAAATTGCTGCTATCATAATGGTCAGTTTTGCCGTTCTTATCGAACTTGAGTTTTTCCTTATTGGAAACGCCAACAATAACTACCTCTGAATTGTCTATTCCCAAACGCTGAGCAATCTTAGCACGGTTATCTTCGAGCGTGATTTTAGTTTCGGCACTGGTTTTCAGATCAGTCTTAGTTAGCACAAAAATGATGTTCTTGCACAAACTCCATGCATTATCAATGAACTCCATTTCGGTATTAGATAATGGATTCTGTGTATCGCTGACGAATAGGATCACATCGGCACTTGGCAAAAAGGCCAGCGTTTGCCTGGCATGTTCGAAGTTAAGGCTGCCCAGTCCTGGAGTATCTACAAACAGGAAGCCTTCTTTCAGTTTTTCGTTGGGAATCGTGATATTCAGGCAATTGACCCGTTTGTGATTATTCGGATTACCATCTTCAGTAATATAACTGGCAATCTCTTCACGCTTAATGGTCTTTGATTTATGTTCTACCTTATCGCCTTTACGTTCTTCAAGAACAATCTCAATTAATTCCTTTTCACCGTATTTGACGATTGTTACGACACTGGTGCAGACTTCGGTATCCGTTGGAAAAATTCCTTCTTCTATCAGTAAGGCGGTCAGCAGGCTTGATTTTCCCCGTTTAATTTCCCCAGCCGTCACTACGGTCAGTTCCTTTTCAGCCAACTCGCGGCCGGCTTCAGCAATCTCATCAGCGATATCCGCGTAACCAAGGTGGCGGCTATACAGAACAGAGTCCTGGAACAGCTTGATAATATTTGCTTTTTTTTCTTTAAATGTTTTCATATCTTTTTTATATAATAGGCATCAATAGTTAGTAACTGTTAGTTAAAATCAGAGGAATGACTTTTCCGGATCGTTAGAAAAGCTGTCAGATCCGGCTGAGGATTCTGTGTATAAGTGTCCATTGTCAACATAGCCAATATCTGAGGTAGGAGAAGACCAATCAACAACCGGAGTAGGATCGGCATTGTATATAAAAGTCGTATCATCTGCTGTGTAATCAGAACCCCAGTCAAATGTCAGTACATGATTATCACTAACCGGTGCCGGATCGAAAGCTGAAGCCGTGGTATCTGTAATAGGCTCTGAGCCCCAGTCGAAAGTAGTGTTATGGTTATTGTTTTCTGCTATTTCTACCGTGGAATCAGAACTCCAGTCGAATGTTGGTGCATGATTATCACTGACCGATGTCGGTTCGAAAATTGAAATCGTAGTATCTGCAATATGATCTGAGCCCCAGTCGAAAGTAGTGTTATAGTTATTGTTTTCCGCGATACGGTTATCAGTTGTAGTAGAGTCGACTGGTTCTGCCCAGTTGGTAAAAATAGAATTGGGCCCATAATCAGTATTGGGTATGTCTGTTTGCAAGGTCTCATGGACATGCTCTATACTTGTATCATCGGCACCAAAAAGAGAGACAAAAAATCCGGGTTCGTTCTCTATCACCATTATTGGTTCATTTTGGCTGAGCGCCTCAGTATCTGTAGAAAAAGTTGACGGGGTTTCTTTTAATTGGCCGTCAGTTTCAGTAATAGGTGCGTTATTGTAGAGGGTGCTTTGCGTACCTAAAATCCCTCCTTGGTCGTACACTGGATGACTAAACTCATGATGTATCCTGTTGATGGCGTCTTCAAAAATGTTACCAGAAGTCGGGCCTTCTACAAAATCTACATACTCATAAACCAGCCTGTCTGCCGGATCAATGATTGTTCCATTTTCCGCATGCAAGGTTTTATCATTCTCGTAAACCTCTTTATCCGTAAAGCCTCCATCCAAAGCTTCCAAAGATACCGACTGGGGTTCGGTAAAGCTATGGTCTTCTCCCATGGTAGATAGGTCTGAGTCTGAATCCTGAGGCTTATAATCCTGGTGATCCATCACTGCCGCCACATTAGCTTTAGGCGCAACCGGGGCGGCAACATAGTCATCGTGTATAGACACCAAATCCCAGGAATCGTAACTATTCAAGGGTTCGTTCGCTGTCAAAACAGTTTGAGCCTGATCCAATGCACTTTGACGATCATCATGTAAATCGGGTTCGTGGAGTTCTGGCGGTGTCAGAAATTCCACATTGAAATCTTGGTCACGGTTATATAATTCTTTTCCATCAGCATGCCTAATAGCTTCGATCTGGGCAGAAGCATAGTCACCATTGAAAAAGGCCTCAACGAAACGAGGGTAAGTCGCTATACCACCAGAAACATTATAATTAATATCAAAGATTGCCTGGCGCTGCGCATCACTGAGGTGATCGGGGATAACTATGCCTGGGTGGTCATGCGCGAGCTTATCCAAAGCTGTATACATGCTATTTTCAAATTGAGGGATCATGTGGTTGAAAATATTCACCTGTTCATCGTCAGAAATCGTAATATCATGATGGGCGTCGGCCCACGCCTGTGCCTCGACCCCATATAAACCCGCTGCTGGTGAAAGCGCCAGAGCCGTCGCTTCGTCGACCCCTATTTTAACCATTTCTTTATAAGCATGTTCCGGGCTGGAAAAATGCCTCAGGTCAAGGCCAGGGCCAATGGTTACGCCCGAACCCATCGATGGGTGATGTGGGTGGTTGCTAACACCCTGCTGCACTTCGTGTTGAAACGTGAACAAATAGTCTTGGACTCTTTCTTCCGCCTGATTTCTTGCTGCTGCCATATTAATTTTATTAAATTCTTTGTATCTAAAGTGATTTAGATAGTTATGAAGTGTTAGTAGATCAATCCTAAAATTTGTGGAGAGATAAAATAATTTCGAGATTTACATTTTAAGAAAAGATACATGCAAAAGAGTTACAGTGACGCATAGTTGGGGAATTATTAAAGTTGTTACTAGCTGCTATTATAGTTGAAAATTTTGAGCTTACTTCCTATAGGAATACAGAGAAGGTAATGCATTTATATCTACAGGAAATTAATCAGATACCAAAAGAATTTGAAGATTAAAAGTTAGAATCCAAAGGATTCTTTGATGAGATAACCATTCAAGATTTTCCAATCAGAGGCTATAAAGGTTTTCTACACATTAAACGCCGTAGGTGGTTTAGTCATACACTTGGCAAAGTAGTATATCGAAACTGGAATTTAGTAGCAGACGGCACTCAAATTACGCAAGAATTTGCCGCTTTTTATCGGAACGCCTACCAAAAGCTCTCAGTAAATTCTAACAAAGATGCTACCCAATCCATTGCTGGTTACTATGGTGTTAATGGTAAGACACTACAGGAGCAGTATAAGAACCACCAAAGTGATTTTAATATTTGGTCTCAGCGAAGTCATGCTAAGAAATGGCTTCTTTTTCCAGAGAATATAGGCAAATATTTATCCATTGACGAGACCAGCTTGTCTGATGGTGAACCCTACACAATCCTGACTAATAAGGCAGCAAAAGGTGAAAAGGCAGTATTATAGCTATTGTAGCAGATACTAAGGCAGAAACCATGATTGATGTGCTACAGAAAATCCATGTTAATCTTCGTAAGAAAATCAGAGAAATTACCCTGGATATGGCAGCTAATATGGAGTTAATTGCTAAAAGAGTTTTTCCCAATGCTACGAGAGTAACAGATAGATTCCATATACAACAACTAGCCTCAGAAGCCTTACAGGAAATAAGAATAAAACATAGATCGGAAGTATTGGATGCTGAAAACGAGGCCATTGAATTAGCTAAGAAAACGGATACTGAATAAATCTCAAGAATACTATCAAATGGAGATACACTCAAACAATTGTTAGCAAGAAGCCGATATGTATTATACAAAAAAGAGAAAGACTGGACAGAGAATCAGAAACAAAGAACCACAATATTGTTCGAGTTATATCCAGACATTAAGCAAGCATATGACTTAATAATGAGTATTTCTTATATCTTTGAAAATACTAGTGATAGACTATACGGTTCAACAAGACTAGCTAAATGACATGAGAAAGTAAGGCAGACAGGGTTTAAATCGTTCAATATAGTAGACAGGTCAATACAGAACCATTATGAGAATCCTGAACTTTTTCGACAGAAGAAGTTCCAACGCATCCGCAGAATCCTTTAATGCAAAAGTTAAAGCACTAAGAAACCAGTTTAGAGATGTAAGAAATATTACTTTCTTCCTCTTCAGACTCGCTAAAATTTATGCTTAGTACCCAACTTTTTCGCTTGAGCCCTTATACATACCTACCCCACAACTTTTACGCATGAGCCCTGATCCCCGAAAAATTCCGTGTGCAAATCTTGTGCAAATAAAAAAAGCACTTACAAGAAAAACCTCGTAAGTGCTTGATTATCAGTGTGGGAGTTGAGGGATTCGAACCCCCGGCCCTCTGCTTGTAAGGCAGATGCTCTGAACCAGCTGAGCTAAACTCCCATATGTTCCTGTCATTTGGGACTGCAAAGATGCAAGCTTGTTTTTTAATATCCAAACTTTGCCGAAAAAAAAGTTAAATATTTTTTATTTTCTTTATAAAACCATATTCCAGATTTATTAAATACAATATCTGGATTATTTTTTACTATTTTGCACCTGTCGACTGTCAAAATAGTACTTATTTTTAATAGAATATTATTTGAAGACTTAGGCACGAAAGCATAATTTTGCACCACAACATTTCAACCTTATACTTATGGCTCTTGAGCAAACCTGGCGTTGGTTCGGCCCGAACGATCCTGTGAGCTTGTCTGATGTAAGACAAGCGGGGGCTACGGGAATAGTTTCCGCATTACATCATATTCCAAACGGACAAGTCTGGACAAAATCTGAAATTGAAACCCGAAAAGCAGTGATAGAAAAAGCTGGCCTCACATGGTCGGTCGTAGAAAGTGTTCCTGTGCACGAAGACATCAAAAAGGCGTCGGGTAACTATAAACAATATATCGAAAATTATAAGGAGAGCCTGGTAAACTTAGCAGCTTGTGGTATTGATACGGTTTGCTATAACTTCATGCCAATACTGGACTGGACACGCACTGATTTGGATTATCTAATGCCTGATGGTTCAACCGCTCTCAGGTTTGATATGAACGAGTTCTGTGCTTTTGAGATATACATTCTTAAAAGAAAAGACGCAGAAAAATCTTATTCAGAAACTCAGCTCAAAAAGGCAAAAGAATGGTTTGAGAAAGCCAGTGAAGCAGATATTCATCGTTTAACCAGAAATATCATCGCCGGATTACCGGGTAGTGAAGAAAGCTTCACAATTGAAGCTTTCCGTGATATGCTTGATACCTATAAACATATCGGCGACTCAGAACTTCGTCAGAATTTATATGCCTTTATCAAAGCTATTACTCCTGTAGCCGAAGAAAACGGAGTTTTATTATCTATCCATCCTGATGACCCTCCTTATGCAATCTTAGGCTTGCCTCGGGTAGTAAGCACAGAAGCGGATGCTAAGGCATTATTGGAGGCAGCCGAAAGTAAATATAATGGTTTATGTTTTTGCACAGGCAGCTATGGCGTAAGAGCCGACAATGACTTAGCAGGCATGGTAGAAAGATTGGGTAATAGAGTAAATTTTATTCACCTACGAGCTACGAAACGCGATGCCGAAGGTAATTTCTACGAAGCAGACCACCTGACAGGCGATGTTGATATGTTTGGCGTAATGAAAGCCCTTCTTACCGAGCAAAAAAGAAGAATAGACGAGGGCCGACAAGACATAAGACTACCTTTCAGACCTGACCACGGACATAAAATGCTTGACGACCTGAACGCAGGCAAACGAACAAACCCAGGCTATACAGCCATCGGTCGTTTGCGTGGTCTGGCCGAATTAAGAGGTTTAGAATTGGGTATTATGCGAACTTATTTCACAAAGTAGTAATATTGTAGTTTAGAAGAATATTGGATAAAAGATATAACACCTAATAAAATGCCTAAAATCGTAACCCTCGGCGAGATATTACTTCGTCTGTCGACTCCTAATTTTCAGAAAATTGAGCAGGCTCAATCATTCAATGCTACTTTTGGTGGTACTGAAATGAACGTTGGCGCCTCTTTGGTAAAATTTGGTTTTGACGCCACCCACGTAACCTGTTTCCCCAATAACCTGATGGGACAGAAAGCGAAGGCTTATTTACGTTTTTTAGGAATAGATGATTCTTACGTAAAACTGGAAGGTGAAAGAGTAGGCGTTTTCTTTCTGGAAACAGGAGCAGTGATGCGTGCCAGCCAGATTGTATACGACCGTATGGATTCTGCCTTTGCCAATCTTGATCCTTCATGGTTTGATTGGGAAGAAATTCTGAAAGGAGCAGACTGGTTTCACTGGTGTGGTATTACGCCGGCATTGTCGGAAGGTGCAGCTAAGGCTTGTCTGGATGCAGTGAAAACGGCTAAGAAATTAGGTATTACGGTTTCGTCAGATATTTATTACCGTAGTAATTTATGGAAATATGGCAAAACCCCACAAGATATTTTACCTGAATTGGCTTCTTATTCTGACATTATTCTGGCAAGCAGAAAAAATATTGAAGAGATATTTTCATTGAAAGTAACAGCCGAGAAAGGGAAATTTGTGGAGGCTTGCAAATTGTTGATGGAACAATATCCGAATATTAAAAAAATAATTGATACCGACCGTGTGCAGGTAAGTGCTTCTCACAACCAGTATAATGCTAAAATGTGGACAGGCGAGGAATTAATCGAAACGGATTATCAGGATATTACCCACATTGTAGACAGAATCGGTACAGGAGATGCCTTTCTGGGAGGTTTTATCTATGGACAACTGACATTCGAGGACGACCTGAAATCCTTGCAGTTTGGGGTAGCGGCAGGAGCACTGAAACATACCATTGAGGGAGATCAAAATCTGGTTACCGTGGCAGAAGTAGAGTCTGTCATGAGTGGCGACAAATCAGGACGTTTAAAACGTTAATATATTAATCCTATCTATTTAAGGCAATAAAACAATTAGGTGCATGGCACGTTTTGATAAAAATACAACCTTGGCGCAGGTAAGCGCAACGGGCCTGGTGCCTTTATTTACGCATAACGACCTCGACATCTGTCTCGGTGTTCTGCGTGCCTGCTATGCTGCAGGAGTAAGAGTTTTCGAGTTTACGAATCGTACCGAAAATTCATACATCAACTTCAAAGAATTATTGAGTATAGCAGAAACCGAAATGCCCGAAATGATTCTGGGTATCGGTACTATTTATGATGCAGCCACCGCCAGAAAATACATTGAGGTAGGTACTAATTTCATTGTAGCGCCCATCATGAATCCTGAAGTAGGTGTGGTTTGTCAGGAAGCTGGTATTCCGTGGATGCCAGGTGTCATGACCGTTACCGAGATTTATAATGCCCGTCTGGCAGGCGCTGAATATATCAAGATATTTCCGGGAGATGTATTAGGACCAGGCTTTATAAAAGCATTAAAAGCGCCTATGCCCGATGTACAGGTAATGGTAACAGGTGGCGTATCTCCAACCAACGATAGCCTGAAAGCATGGTTTGGTGCAGGTGCCAATGCTGTGGGTATAGGCTCACAATTAGTACCTAAAGAGGTGCTATCCAGTAAGAATTTCGATGAGGTGACAACTATTGTCGGCAATGCCCTGGAAATCATCAGAGCATTAAAAGCATAGTCATAGAACGCATTAAATGTCAATAAATAAAGGTCTGTTATCAACTGGATAGCAGACCTTTTTGTTTGGTGAAAGCATTTTTGCCCGAAATTTTATTTTCCAAACATTTTGCTTCACAAAAGCAAAAACTTATCTTTGTGCCAGAAAATTAAAAGCCCATGTATATGACCGCTTCGGTTCGCGTCCGTTAAAGACGGATTATTTTCCTTCTCTTTTTTACTAAAATTGCTTTGGCAGTTTTTAGTAGTCTTATTTCTTATATCCTTTCATTAGAACTATTATTTATATCGTCTGATAGGCGGTGTTGTGCCATTTTTATATTGGCTGTAAACTATTTAATTCCATGCGGAAATTTTTTGACTTATTCATGCAAGCCATTCGTGGCGAAGAACAAAACTATACAGAACTGAATATCAATCGGGCTATTTTTCTATTATCAGTTCCTATGATATTAGAAATGGTGGGCGAATCACTCTTTGCTATTGTCGATGCCTTTTTTGTGGCACGTTATGTAGGGGTAGAGGGGGTTGCCACTGTTGGTTTAACAGAGTCTGTATTAACACTCATTTACTCAGTGGCCATTGGCTTAAGCACAGCAGCAACGGCTGTAGTGTCTCGTCGTGTGGGCGAAGGCAATAAAAAAGAAGCCGGGCTCGCTATGGCCCAGGTAGTTATTATGTCGGTAGTATTTGGGATAATTGTCGGTATTTTAGGCTTTGTTTTTGCCGAAGATATTTTGCGCTTAATGGGTGGAGATCAACACCTGATTGATAAAGGCGCTAACTTTACCCGAATTATTTTTGCCAGTAGTCCCTCTATTATTCTGCTATATACGTTAAGTGGAGCATTACGTGGGGCAGGTGATGCTTCTACAGCCATGAGATCGGTTATTTTAGCTAATTTTATTAATATAGGTATGGATTTCATGCTGATTCCAGTGATGGGCTTAGGCGTAGAAGGTGCAGCTATTGCCACTACCGTAGGGCGTACCATTGGTGTTATCTATCAGCTATATGCCATATTTAAAGGAAACGGCAATATGCAGATTGAGAGAAGCCAGTTTACACCCAATCGTGAAGTGATGAAAAGTCTGGTTAATATTGGTGCAGGTGGCACAGGTCAGTTTATCATTCAATCTGCCAGCTGGATTTTCCTGACACGTATCTTATCAAGTTTCGGAAGCGATGTGGTGGCGGGTTATACCATTGCTATCAGAATCATTGTCTTCACTATTCTACCCTCATGGGGTATGTCTAATGCCGCCTCAACTTTGGTTGGGCAAAATCTGGGTGCCGGAAAACCCGAACGTGCTGAAGCATCGGTTTGGAGAGTGGCGCTTTATAATATGATTTTCCTATTATTGGTCGGAATTGTCTTCTCTATTTTTGCTAAGGAATTTATCGGAATTTTCAACGATAAACCTGCTGTAGTAGAGGTAGGCGTAGTATGCTTGCAAATTATTTGCCTGGGTTATATTTTCTTTGGTTATGGAATGGTGATTGGTCAGGCATTGAATGGCGCAGGAGATACCAGAACACCAACCATTATGAACCTGATTTGCTTCTGGGCACTTGAAATACCTTTGGCCTATATCTTTGCTAAAGTGCTCAACTGGGGGCCATCAGGCGTATTCTGGTCAATTGCCATCAGCGAGTCAATTCTGGCTGTCATTGGTATTTTTGTATTCAGAATGGGGCGCTGGAAAACCAAGCAGATATAAACTTACAAGGGCAGAGGGCATGGGGCAAAGGGTATAAAAAAGCCCATCACACATAATGGGCTTTTGTACTTCATTTAGTTAAGCTTACTTTTTCATCAACTGCCCACGGATTTCGCCAGAAGGAGATTTTGAAGAGTGAATATTTGCATAATACATACCATTCATCAAGTCTGCTTCCTGATCTGCTGTCAAGGCAACGGTTGAAGCCGTGAAAGGCGAAGTAAACGTTTGTCCAAAATTGAAAATAACTGGCCCCGTTACTCCAACCGCTGCTTTATGTATATGCCAGGCAGTCGGGGTAATGCCAGTGTAAGTAATCTTGTAAGTCAGAATCTTAGTGTCTTTGTTGTAAGTGGCCTCAAAAGTGCCGGTAGCATCTGTTGTAACAGCCGGAACCTCTTCCGAACCTTTTAGAGTTGCGCCAAATTTCACTTCATTAGAAGGGGTTACATCCTCATCTTTTTTACAAGAAGCAACAAGCATAATTGAGAGAATAGAGACAATTGCAAGGATTTTTTTCATGATTAGTAAACGCTTTTGGTTGATTAATAAAAGCATTACGGAGGTTTAAATAGTTGGGTTGCGTTTGCTTATAAAAAATAGTCGTATTTTAACATAAATGCTTTTTAGTACTTATTGATAGTATTATCCTCACATCTTTACGAACTTTGCAGCTTTTAAAATTGTAGTATTTAGAAACTCTGAAAAAAGAGTGCATATGAGCCTCAATGAAGAATTATCTTAGATTACTTTCCTACGCCAGACCTTTAGGAAGTTTCGTTGTTCCTTTTCTGATTACTTCCATATTAGCAAGTATCTTTGGCGTACTGAATTTTACTTTACTTATCCCCTTACTCAGGGTTCTTTTTAATCAGGTTGATGCCCAGCAATTAAACGAAATGCTGCAACCAGGTTCGGGTTTTGACCTGATCAAACAGTTCAATTTCTATTTTGCTACCTTCCTCAAAGAACATGGCAAACAGGGCGCTTTGCAATTTGTATGCGGCACAGTAGCTGTAACCATTACCTTATCGAATATATTCAAGTATATAAGTGTAAGACTTTTAGAAAGATTCAAATCAAATATGGTGGCTAATCTTCGCCAGTCTGTATTCGATAAAGCCATTCATCTGCATCTGGGTTTTTTCAGTAATGAGCGTAAGGGAAACATGATTTCACGTATTGTAACAGATGTACAGGAGGTTGAAAACTCAATTGCCAATACGTTCTCAGCAGCTACTAAAGAGGTATTTTTATTTCTGGCCTATATCTATTCTTTATTCGCTATTTCATGGAATTTAACTCTTTTTGCGCTATTGGTGATTCCTGTTTCGGGTATTTTTATATCTACTCTGGTTAAGAAAATGAGGCATAATGCCGGAGACGGTCAACAAAGATTAAGTAATCTCATTAGCCTGATGGATGAAGTTTTTGGTGGGATGAGGGTAGTAAAAGGTTTTGTAGCTGAAAACTTTGTGACAGAAAAATTCAAAGAAGAAAACCAGGGCTACCGCAAGGCGATTTTCGGCTTAGCTGCCAGACGGGAAATGGCATCTCCTTTCTCAGAAATCATGGGGGTATTCGTGGTAGTTGGTATTCTACTGTATGGAGGCTCACTGATTTTATCTAACAACTCAAGCCTCGAAGCTGCCGAGTTTATTACCTACATCGCTATTTTCTCGCAGGTAATGCGCCCCGCAAAAGATATTTCTAATGCCTTCGGTTCGGCTCAAAGAGGTTTAGCTTCGGGTGAAAGGGTATTGGGTTTAATTGATAGTGAATCCTTGATTAAGAATGCTCCTGATGCAATAGCCATCAAAGAATTTAAAAATGAAGTTGCATTCAAAGATGTCAATTTCTCTTATGATGAAAACATTCAGGTTTTAAAAAATATTAATTTCGAATTACCAAAAGGGAAAACTATTGCTTTGGTAGGTTCATCAGGTGGTGGAAAATCTACTATTGCCGACCTGGTTCCGAGATTTTATGACCCATCTGCCGGAGAAATCCTGATTGATAGTATCAATCTGAAAAAAGTCTCCCAACAATCACTCCGCGATTTAATGGGGATTGTAACCCAGGAAGCTGTTCTGTTTAATGATACGATTTTTAATAATATCGCCTTTGGCAAAAAGGTTTCAGAAGCAGAAGTAATTCAGGCGGCGAAGATTGCCAATGCCCACGATTTCATTAGGCAACAATCAGAAGGCTACCAGACTGTTATCGGTGACAGAGGAACTAAACTTTCAGGTGGCCAACGCCAGCGTTTATCCATTGCCCGGGCCATTTTGCAGAACCCGCCAATACTAATATTAGACGAAGCTACTTCAGCGTTGGATACAGAATCTGAAAAACTGGTGCAGGATGCTTTAACGAACCTGATGCGCAATCGTACAACTTTAGTAATTGCCCATCGTTTAAGTACTATTCAGAGTGCTGATGAAATTCTGGTGATTCATAAAGGAGAAATTATTGAGAGAGGTTCGCACGAAGATTTATTGAAAATTCAGGATGGATTCTATAAAAAACTAAGTTTATTGCAGACCCTGTAAATGATGATTATCAGGAGAGATGTACTTGTGAAAGCAGCTAATTTTTGTGCGTATCAGGAACGTACACAGGCTGAGGTACGTGAAAAATTGCAGAAACTGGGCGTAGAGGGAGATGAAGCCGACGAAATAATAGTATATCTGATAGAAGAAAATTACCTGAACGAAGGGCGCTTTGCCAAAATCTTTGCCGGAAGCAAATTCAGGGTAAAACACTGGGGCAGAACTAAAATTTTGTATGAACTGAAAGCCCGTAAATTATCCGAGCATTCTATCAGAGAAGGATTGGCAGAGATTGATGAAGATGATTATATAGAAACCCTCAGGACTTTGATTGAAAAGAAAAAACGGGAATTACGCACCGAAAAACAGCCTTTAGTGCTGAAACAGAAACTAGCCCGCTATGCCATGAGTAAAGGCTTTGAAGGCGATCTGGTGTGGGAGATTATCAATAAATCAGAAAAATAATAAAGCCAGACTAGCAACAGTCTGGCTTTATTAATGTGTCTTTTTTAAGTCGTTCTTATTGTTTTGTGAAAACAATTCTGCTCGTAGTTGTCACACCACCTGTTGTTTCAGTTTCATTCCATGACATTGTTTTGCCACTAAAGCTAACATTGATAGTCTCTTTTGTACCATCACTGCTGGTCATGATAAGCTGATCACCTTTTACTTCATATTTAGCTTGTTGAAGATCACCAACAACACCATCTACATCATCTTGACAAGCAGCAGGAATTGAACCTGTAACTGTGCCATTAGAATTAAAAGTAATAACGATGTCTTTGAAGCAAGGTACTAGCGCTACAAGGAATGGGAATTGATCCTCTTCAGCTGCACTTCCTTCTTTAACGAAAAGATTGGTGATTTTCCAGCTACCTACTATCTGAGCCTGAGGTGCAACATCTTCTCCATCTTTTTTCGAACAGTTCATCACTGATAAAGATAAAGCAGATAATGCAAGTAATACGGTAAATTTGCGGATTACAGAAGAAACTTTCATGAAAAATTGTCTTTGGATTAAAAAAAAAATTAAACTGCCACGAATATACGACTCTCTGAGCGTTCATCAAGAATGTTTTTTATAAAAGGCATATAATTATTTATCAAGCGGTCGGCTCCGTTTAGTAAGTGGTCGTCAGGCTTGTTGCGTGCCTCAGGAATATTTTCTTCCGTTTCATTCATAATTTCTTGATGGTTTTCTAAATTACTTCTCTATTTGTATGGTGGAACGATAAACAAAACTCGTTCTCAAACCTATAAAGACACGTAAATCGTCTCATTGACATCATCATATGAAGAAGACCATTATCTTTTTAGCTACTACATCATTGCTAATTTCTTGTAATAAAGGCCAGGACCAGGCTACTTCTCCTAAATACCAACCTCTGACGGAGGCAGTTTATGCTTCAGGAAATATATTTCCCAAGAATGAATATAAGCTCACGGCCAATGCCGATGGTTTTCTGGTACGCCAGACAGCTTTTGAAGGTGATCTGGTAACGAAAAACCAGTTGATTTTTCAATTGGAAAGTGCATCACAAGATGCCCGTTCAGAAGCATCGAGTAATATTCTCCGTCAGGCCGAGGCTAACTATGGAGAGAATTCTCCGGTATTAGCCGAACTGTCTACCCAATTGCGCAATGCCCGCACTAAATTGGCAAATGATTCTGTTAATTTCATTCGCTATAAAGAGCTCTATGACCGTAGCGCTACTACCAAAGTAGAATATGAACGTGCAGAATTAGCCTACCAGACTTCAAAAAACGATGTTATTGCCCGCCAGAAGGCTTACCAGCGCACCAGAAGCCAGCTTTATGTTGATTTACAGAATTCTCAATCCAGCTTCCGTGTCAATGCCCGCGAGGGAGATAATTTCAGAATCAAAAGCTTTGAGGCAGGCAAGATTTATGAAATCTATAAAAAACAAGGCGAACTCGTAAGAAGAGGCGAACAGATTGCCTTGATTGGCGATGCCAATGAGATTTATGCACAATTAGCCATTGACGAAAGCGATTTTGTGAAAGTAAAAATCGGTCAGCAAATATTGGTAAAGATAGATGTATACAAAGACAAAGTATTTAAAGCTACCGTAAGCAAGCTCTACCCAAAACTCAACAAAGCCGACCAGACTTTCAGGGTAGATGCTGAATTTACAGAAGAAAAGCCGAATGCCTATTATGGTATGACCCTAGAGGCGAATATCATCATTTCTCAGAACCAGAATGTATTAACCATTCCTAAGAATTACCTGATAGGAAACGATTCGGTTTGGGTTGAAGAGAATGGTGATAAGAAGAAAATCAGAATCACTAAAGGCGTAGAAAACCTTGATTTGGTGGAGGTAAAAGGTGGATTGACTGATAAAGCGGTAATTGTACGTGGAAACTAAGCATTGCGGATATTTAATAGGACTCAAATGAACATACGAATATCTTTACAAATAGCCAAAACGCATTTGCTTACCAAAAAGAAGCAGACCCTGATTGCCATGCTGGGTGTCACCTTTGGTATAGCCATGTTTATTGTCATGATTTCTTTTATCAAGGGTGTGAATAAATTTCTTGAAGATTCTGCACTGGATGCTACGCCTCATGTAAGAATCTATAAAGAAATCACGAGCAACCATCCCAGCCTGATAGAAGAAGCGAACCCGAAAGCTTTTAATGTGATTCATCACCAACTGCCAAAGAATGAATTAGCCAATATCAAAAATGGCTTGCAGATAGTAGCCAATATCGAAAAAGACCCTGCGGTTTTGGGAGTATCTCCACAAATTGGCTCACAGGTATTTTTCAACAAAGGTCCGATTCCGGTGGCAGGGCAGATTGCTGGTGTGGATATTCTGAAAGAAGACAAACTTTACAGCCTCAAACGTCGGATTAAATCAGGCAACATGGAGGCCTTGTTATCAAACCCTAATGGTATATTAATGGGTACTATTCTGGCTAGAAACCTGAATGTAAAAGTGGGAGATAAGCTGACGATTACTACCCCAACCGGAAACCTGAAACTAGTAAAAGTAGTAGGTATTTATGGCTTTGGTATCCAGACAGTTGACGGGGTACGGTGCTACGCCAATATGTCGATGGTACAGGAGATTCTGCAAAAAGATAAAAGCTATGTGACAGACATTCATATCAAAATGAAAGATTCGCAGGCAGCAATTGATTATGCGAAAGTGCTGAAAAATCAATACGGCTATGAGACACAAGACTGGGCAGAAGCAAATTCAGCTTTTATGACGGGGGATAAAATACGGAACGCCATGGTGGTTATCGTATCAATTACCCTATTGATTGTGGCAGGTTTTGGTATCTACAATATCATGAACATGAATGTAATCAATAAAATGAAAGACATTGCCATTCTGAAAGCCACAGGTTTTGGGGGTAAAGATATTGTAGCAGTCTTTCTGATTCAGTCTATTATTATCGGTGTATTAGGTGCCTGCCTGGGGCTTCTGATAGGATTTTCCTTAAGTTATCTGCTGTCAATTACGCCATTCGATGCAGGTGATTTTCTGGCAGTAAAGACCTTTCCGGTCATTTTTAATATTAAATATTATTTCATGGGTCTGGCTTTTGGGGTTATCACTACAATTCTGGCCGGATATATGCCAGCCCGGAAAGCAGCTAAGATTGATCCGGTGGCGATTCTAAGAGGCTAGTTAAATTTATATAAAACTAACAATGAAAGTTTTATCAGCAAGTCATATCAACAAATACTTCTTTGAACCCGAAAAATTTCAGGTTCTGAAAAATATATCTTTTGAAGTCAACAAAGGCGAATTCCTGTCATTGGTAGGTAAATCAGGCTGTGGGAAATCCACACTACTATATATCCTCTCTACTATGGACACAGATTATGAAGGTAATCTGGAGATGAATGGTGAGAAACTTACCGGTAAAACCCAGGATCAACTGGCCGCTTTCAGGAACGAACACCTGGGCTTTGTTTTCCAGTTTCACTTTTTGTTACCTGAGTTCACGGTATTGCAGAATGTGATGCTTCCGGCATTGAAATTAGGTAAGTATACTGCCAAAGAGGTAGAAGAAAGAGCCTATCAGAAACTGAAACTGGTAGATATGGACGGCCATGCCCTGAAACAATCTTCTAAACTTTCGGGTGGGCAGCAGCAAAGAGTAGCCATCGCTCGCGCATTGATTAATGATCCAACGATTATTATGGGTGATGAACCAACCGGAAATCTGGATAAGAAAAATTCAGAGGTGGTCTTTAATATTTTCAAACAGATTGCGCACGAAAACCACCAGACGATTATTACGGTAACACACGACCCTGACTTTGCTAAAGGGAGTGATCGAATTATTGAAATGTCAGACGGACAGATAATGAAGAGTTGATGGACAAAAAAAATAAGATATTGGTTGTTATAGTATTGATAATGGTAAGTGTTTCTACTTTTATCAGATGGTACTTTTTTGATATAGACCCTAAAAGCAACCTGATATTAGCCTGTATTTCTGCTGCTGTATTCATAAGTTCTGTTCTTTTTTTTCGCAGACTCTACGCTTATTTTGACATAGTTTTACCTTATGACACCGGAATAGCCAGAAGGCTCATTTTACAGGTTATAATTATGTTTATTTTTGTTAATATAATTACTCAGGGAATACTGTATGCCGCTACCAATTTTTTTAATATTACAAAAGTCAACTACCTGGTAAATAAGGAATTTACACCATTGGCTAAAATTACTGGCTATCTTTCTCAGACATTATTGGTAATCTTATTAAATGTAGGCCATTTTACCTATTATTCATTACAAAGATGGCGGGAGAGTGCCTTGCGGGCATCTAATCTTGAAAAAGAAAAGTCACAGGTACAGTTTGATAATCTGAAAAATCAACTGAATCCTCACTTCTTATTTAATAGCCTTACCTCTCTCGACTCTTTGATTCAGGAGAATCCGACTTTAGCCAGAGATTTTTTGCAACAATTATCTAAAGTATTTCGCTATGTCCTGAAAAATAAAGAGAAAGGATTGGTGAGCCTGGAAACGGAACTGACATTTATTAAACATTATATAAATTTGCTCAAAACACGCTTCGGAGAATCTTTAAGAGTGGATTTTGACATTGCCGAAGATACCTTAGATTTGCAGATTACTCCTGTCACCTTACAGATATTGATAGAAAATGCCATCAAGCATAATATTATTAATGAAAGTAATCCCCTGACTATCCATATCAAAAGCGAGGGCGATACTTTGGTGATTGAAAACAATATCCAGAAAAAAAAGCAGGTTGAAACCTCTAATGGGCAAGGATTGGCGAATCTGAGAACCTTGTATAGTTTTCTGAGCGACAAAGAAATAGTGATTAATACAGAAGAAGATGTTTTCTTAGTGAAAATTCCCTTGATTTAATATGACAATACTCATCATAGAAGACGAACCGCTGGTAGCTAAAAACCTCGAAAATCTGGTGCAGGAATTAGAGCCAGCAGCCGCTATTGTAGCTACGATTGGAAGCGTGAAGGAAACCCTGACCTGGTTTAAGATTCACCCGATGCCTGATTTGGTACTGTCTGATATTCAATTATCAGATGGGGTGAGTTTTGATATATTTCAGGAAGCAGAAATTAACTGCCCGATTATTTTTACTACCGCCTATGATGAATACGCCATTCGTGCATTTAAATTGAATAGTATCGACTACCTGCTTAAACCAATTGATAAATCTGAACTAAAGTGTGCTTTTGATAAGTTTAAACGCAACAGCCAGACAACTAAATCAGATATTTATCATGAACAACTGGATAATCTGCTTTCTGATTTAAAGAATCGGGTATCCACGCAAAAATATAAAACCCGTTTTACAGCCCACCACCAACGAAGCATTGTAGCAGTTACAGATAGCAAAGTAGCTTGTTTCTACAGAGACGAAGTTATCTGGATACAAACTTTTTCAGACGGAGATACACAACGACTGATAACCGATTATAATTCTTTAGATGAGGTTGAGGAGCTATTAAACCCTGAACAATTCTTCCGTGCCAATCGTCAGTTTATTGTCAATAAAACTGCCATTGAAAGCTACCGGACACACTTTACCGGAAAAATAGAATTAAAATTATTAGTATCTGCCAAAGAAGAAATCATCATCAGCAAAGAAAAAGCACACCAGTTCAGGGGTTGGTTTGAGTTAGGTTAATGGCAAGTAAATTTCTCAGTTTTCTTCTTTTTTTAATATTTTAGAGTCCCCTGTAGATAAATACAACAATAGTGAAGAAATTCTTTTTTTCATTATTATACATTTGTATTGAAATAAGCCCAAACCCTTTGCTACGTATCTTATTTCTTTATTATAGAAGTCCCCAGTTATAACTCTGATAGGGTTTCCCTATTACACATGCCAATTTATATAATAGAATAATGCTATTGTATTTTCATACAAGAGGATACCATATTGTTTCTTAACCTTAAACCGCAGGATTATGAATTTTTCACCAAAAGAAAGGTTAAACTTTCCATGTGATTTCAAAAAAAGTTTACTACTAAAAATAACAGTAATAAAATTGTAATGAAATAGTTGGCTATATGTATCAATAAGACAGTGTTATCGATACTCTTATAAAATAAAACTACACACTTACAAACCTTGCCTGAAATGAAACCACTATATGAAGACTTTATCACCAAAACAAGAGAAATTATAGAAGAAAATTATGAAAATGAAGAATTCGGCTGTTCTGAACTCTGTGAAGCACTTTTTATGAGCCGGTCTCAGGTACACCGCAAGATAAAAAATGCCCTGAATATCTCAACTTCTAAATTTATACTTCAGGTTAGGTTGGAAAAAGCCACAGAATTTCTGGCGCATGAAAACCAGACTATTTCCAGTGTTGCTTATCAGGTTGGGTTTTCGGATGCCAACTATTTTAGCCGTGTCTTTTCAACTTTTTACGGTATTTCTCCCACACAATATCGCCAATCATTACCGAAGCTATATTGATTAAGAGATGAAAACAGTATTTAATCGGATGAAATCATCCGATAGGGCTTTGCCATGCCTGAATCTAGGAAAATCCTTTAAAAAAACCATATATTATGAAATCTTCTTCTACTAACAACTACAAGTATAATTTTTTGCTTGGCTCGATAAAGTTCGTCCTGTTTCTTTTATGTCCTTGGTTTTCAGGATTAGCTTGGGGGCAACAAGTAAAGAATATCACAAGAAATCAAACCTTTTCTACCATTCAGGCTGCTATCAATGATGCTTCAACAGTAGCTGGTGACGTAATTGAAATAAGTAATGGTGTATACAATGAGCAGATTACCATAAACAAGGCAATAACCCTACAGGGAGAATCAACAAATGCAATTATCAAAGCTCCTTACAGCAATACCAGTTCAAACGCAAATACAGTGTCAATCAACAGTGAAAATGTGTCATTAAAGAACCTGACAATAACCCGCAATTATGGAACCACCCTACAACAGTGGAACGAATGTGCCATAAATCAGGGAATTAGTTTCAATACAAAATCAAATATAAAACTGGAGAATCTGATAGTAAAAGATAACCGGAACGGAATATATTGCGCCAACTCGCAGAATGCAACGATAATAAATTGTGTAATTGAAAATAACCGGACTGGTATACAACTGACACACAATGCCAGCGGATTAGTAATGACCAATAATATTATCAGAAATAATTTTACACATGGGGTGCTGTTTAATTTTGATAATGGTTTAATGAGCCTGACAAATGCAAAAGTACAATTCAACAGCATTACTGATAACTGGTACAGCCAACTTGTTTTTCAAAGGGCAACTGGAGCATCGACGACCAATATCGGCGATTTCACCGGAGCAGTTTTTAGTTGTAACTGGTATGGCGTGGCTTTGCCAACAATAAATGCGATAGCTGCTGGTGAACCGGGCTATACTGCTCAGATACCCTCACAATTTGGGGGAGAAAATCCGGATTTATCTGACAGATACCTTTTAGGTCTTCATGCAGAGTCCATACCGTCATATAACCCATTTCTGAAAAACGGCACTGATTTAAGAACAGATTTGGCTGGATTTCAGCCAATGCCCAATGGGTGTACTCCTGTAGTGAATAAAAATCGGAATACTTATTTTACCACTATTCAGTCAGCTATCAGTGATGCAGCAACTCTGGCAGGTGATACCATTTTAGTAAATGAAGGTATTTTTGAAGAGAATATAGCTGTCACAAAATCTCTGGTTATTTTAGGACCGAATGCTGGCATTAATCCTAATACGGAAACGCGTGGCGGAGAAGCAATTATCCGTCCGGCTGTAAGGCAGATATCTTCTGATAATAGCACTTCCGGTACAATCATCAGAGTTGCGGGGACAGGTCATTTAGACGTAGTGATTAAGGGATTTACAATAGATGGCAATAACCCTTCTTTATCAGGTGGCCGAGTACTGAATGGTGTTGAAGTGCATACAGGAGCGGGTATTATCAACAGTATCAACTCATTCGATACCAATCCAGGTGGCTCTGATGCTACTATGATTATTCAGTATAATATCATTAAGAATCTGGAAAGATACGGTGTATTAGCCGATGGCATTTTACCTGTAAAAGCCTTAGCCGGTACTAATGTAAGCTACAATAAATTCGACAATATTCCTTCCGGAGATAATTTCGGCGGAGAAAGAGGCAGGGCCGCAGCCTTTGAAGAAAACCATTATGGTACTTTTGCCCACAATGTTGCTACACGAGTAAATGTAGGCTGGCAGGACGATAATTATTATCGTGCCTCTCCGGGTACCGGAACGGTGGTTGAATATAATGAAATTCATACCTATCGCCGGGGTATTTTCCACAATCTGCAATATAGTAATGCTTCAACTGCCAGAATAGCCAATAATACCATTGCCAAAGAAACCTCAGGGAACTTTGCTGCCGCAGCCGAAAACTTCGGAGTTGAAATAGCTTCCGTTCAGACTAATGTAGGTGTCACGGTTGAAAGTAACGATGTGAGCGGAATGAAATACGGAATATTATTATGGAATAATCCGACAGCCAGCACGATAAAGGTTTCTGGTGGGACACTTACGAATAACCTATACGGGATTCTGGCTACAAGCAATGACCCACAATTTGGAATGTCAAACAAAGCCAGTAAAAGTATTATCAGTGGGGTAGAGCTAGTAGATTCAGAAGTAAGTGGAATAACCATTGATGATTCTTTCAATTACTCAAAGACCTCATTAACAATAACCGATAACACAACTATTTCAGGAGGAGCCAAAGGTCTGGTATTAAATGGTTCTAATGCTGTTATTACTGACGGGTCATTAAATAACACAACTTTTGAGGGGCAGACCAGTAATTATATAGAATTAATTGCCAGTACCGGTGATATTGATGGAGGCAATGCGACATTCGGAGGCAAAAAAGCCATTGAAATGAGTCATTCGGAAAGATTAGCGTTGGAAGAAAAATTAGTTCATAAACCTGATAATATTGCTCTTGGAAAAATCTGTTTACCAAATTCAGCGACTTTATCAATTAAATCAGGTTCACCATCTGTTTATTGTGTGGGCAGTAGTACCATCCTGGTAGCTGATATTAATGGGGCTGTTGGGCCATTTACGATTGTTTATACAGATGGAAAAAATGAAACAACGATAAATGATTATATCAATGGTGCCGATATTCCCATTAGCGCAAATAGTACTACAAGCTATTCTTTAGTCTCTGTAAGCGATAATATAGGGTGCAGTACTTCATCCGGATTCGGAGATGGGCTTACAATAACTGTTAATCCCGTACCATCAAAACCGGACATAGCTCCAACATCTGCTACGATTTGCGCAGGAACACTTACCACCCTGACGGCCACCGGCTGTACAGAAGGGATATTATATTGGACAGGTGGTTTAACAGGCACAAGTATAACAATAAGCCCGACGGCTACTAAATCCTACAAAGTAGCG
>NZ_BAAGXU010000008.1:0-125220 GCF_054779675.1 Emticicia fontis | reverse complement strand
ACTTAAAAAATGTACCTTTAATATCTATTACCCTGTATCGTTTTTTTAGGACTAGTCATATTAAAGATGTTAACTACTTATAAGTAATTATTTGTCTCTGGAAAATTTACTTCTTGAGTCACAAACCTCAATTACAAGAGTATCAGAATCAACTTGATTAATTGTCCATTTACTACAATCCATACATTTTACTTGAGGACAAGACTTTAAGTCTGAGAATGTGATTATGTTATTTGCAACGGTGAATTTATTTCCGGCTGAGCAGCAATCGGCACCCGGTTTACCATCCCGTAAAAAATCGCCATGAGAAGTAAACTCCATAGAGGGTAATGCAACCAACGTATTAATGGTTGCCCAGGGCCCCCAGGATCCATCAGCATTTTTAGTTTGCAACTGATAAGACGGATTCCATCTGCCAATTAAAGCTTCTGGTTTAATAATTTTTTTAGAATCACACGTATCAAAAATAAAAGCAAGGCTAATCGCCACAAAGAGTAGTTTCATATTTCGGGTGTTTTTCCTTGATGATTCTATTCATGGTAATATGGTTGGAAAATTGTATTAATTTTAATCTCAGCCGACTTGAGATTAATTGATACAAAAAATAGGGCATAGGAGTATCTATACCCAATTCTCACATTTTTTGTTTATTAGATTATTCTCCTGCATTTCTTAAGCCAACTCTAGGCAAAACCGGTAAGCCTTCATTACCATCTTCGCTTACTGATTGCACGGCGAAGAAATAGTTGTCTTTAGAGTAAGGAAGCGTCATTTTTACATCAGTAGTAAAAAATTTCTTTTGCCAGTATGGCATGGCTGTTTCACGCATCAAAACATAGTATCCCTTCACTTTTCCAGTTTTTGAAGCCTTCCAACGAAGACTAGTTGAGTTTCCCAATCCTCTTACATCGAGAATTACATCCTCGGGCATAGATGGTGATTTTGCAAGATTGGCAAGGGTAGCTAAATTCAAACCCGTATTTTTCCGGAGGTATTCAAAGTCCATATTTTTGGCATAGTCGCCATATTCAACGCCTTTCTCGGTGCGTAAGTCCTGATGTTGGTTTAAGAAGTTCTCGTTCATTTCTGAGATACGAACTGCTGCAAAACCCTTATTTACGAATGGGGTATGGTCTCCACCACGCAAGAAACGGTCGTTTCTATAAATCATCACTACATCAAGATTATCAACGTATCGCTCACCCACTTCTTTAAAGTAACGTGCTAATTGACGGGCTTTGCCATCATTTTCTACACCATATTGTCTAATAGCCTGCACTTTTTTATCCATTTCAAATGCAGGTAAGCCTTCGCTGAATACTCTTACACGGGTATTATCAATAATATTAGTTTCATTGCTATGGTTAGACCCCATAATATCATTATTCAGTATACCCTCTAAATTCCAGTTTTCAGTAACAGCTTTTTCTGCTAAATGATTTGCACCTAATAAGCCTTGTTCCTCACCACTGACTGTTACAAAAATAACGGTAGCTGGAAATTTAGATTTCGACATGATTCTAGCCAATTCTATTACGGCTACAGTGCCACTACCATCATCATTTGCACCAGGGGCATCAGATTCGCGGTTCATCACATCAGTAACACGACTATCGATATGACCACTAACTAAAAACACCCGATTATCATTAGGATCTGTTCCTTTAAGAGTAGCCATCACATTAGCAATTTCAATGGGCGTGTCTACTCTTTTTCCATCAGGTTGAAGAGTCCAGGTATCCAAATAAGCAGTCATTCTACCATCTGATTGTTTAGCAAATTCCTGAAATTTACTTAAAACCCATTTTCTGGCTGCTCCAATACCGCGTTTACTATCAGTTGTTGTCGATAAAGTGCTCCGTGTACCGAAGCTAACCAATTTGTCAATATAAGCTTTTAATGTATCACTTGATACCTGACTTACCAATGCCTCAATCTGTGGGTCACGGTTAACAATTTTTTGTGCTGAAATATTAAGTGAAATAGTGATGAAGCAGAGTACGAATAGTCCTTTTTTCATGTGTTGATGTTTAGATTAGATGTTTAACAAAAATACAAAACAATTTTCAGATGTTAGAAGTGAGGCCAATGGATTTAGACACAAATAGATAGTTTGTAGAGTAATTGATAAATTTTAGTCTGAATAGGCCTATCCCGAATAAAGAAATAACCTGAAAGTGTTATTGTAAAAATGAATTTTATCTGTTTCATTTGTTTAAATATTAGAATATAATTTTAAGACTGTGAATCTAAGATGAGATAAAAAATCTAACCATGACGAAAGTATCTATATATGAAGACAATGTGCGCCTGAGTGAGCTCGTAGTAATGATGCTGGAAAACACAGAAGGCTTTGAAGTGACAGGGGTACATCAGAATTGTCTGAATGTATTGGATGATATTCATAAAGAATATCCCAATGTAATTGTGATGGATATAGATATGCCAGAGGTAAATGGCTTAGAGGGGGTTTTAAAGGTAAAACAAGCAAATAAAGACATAAAAGTATTGATGCATACCGTATTTGATGATGATAAACGCTTATTTGAGTGTTTAAAGAGAGGCGCAGACGGATATATTTTGAAACGGGATTCTGCCACAATGCTTATTCAGGCAATTAAGGATGTTGAAAATGGAGGGGCTCCTATGTCTCCGGCAATTGCTCGCCAAGTACTTCAGGCTTTTCATCAGACAGAAACTACAAAAGAATATGATCTTACCGAAAGGGAAAGAGAAATTCTCCAATTATTGTCTTACGGAAATTCTTATAAACTTATTGCCGTATCTACTAAAATCTCAATCGAAACTGTACGTCGACATCTACAAAATATCTATCAGAAACTTCACGTGCAATCTGCAACCGAAGCAATCTCTAAGGCTTTTCGTGAAAAACTTGTGAAATAGTGTTACTACTACGTAACACTAATATGCTATTTACTCCTATCGATTTTTCTCCAAAATTTGTAGCTGATAATTAAATCAGCTATGAAAACTCTATTATTTATTCTTCAACAGATATTCCTTAGACACACGGATCTATTTCAATCTATTCCTATTAATAATAAAAAGTTAAGTAGTGAGTTGATTATTGATTATGCTTAAAGCTAAAGCTGCTGTTAAAAATAAGTTGTTTTTATAAATGACTAACAAGGATTTGATTAATTATAGCAAACGAAAATTATTAGTAAAGCCATGAAAAAACTAGTGTTTACAATCAGTTCACTTGTAGTTTTAGCGAGTTGTTCTAAAAATGTTGATCCTCAAAACGAACAATCAACCTATTTATTAGCCAGTAGTGTTTCAAATTCAACTGGTGGGGGTTGGACGAGTAATTATTATGCTGTTAACTACGAATACACTGCGAATAACCAATTGTTTCGCACTATCTCAAATTCAAAAAATAAAAGTGGTTCCGACGAATCAACCAGCCTTTATACTACTACGTATTCTTACGATGGTGACGGGTACGTAATAGAAGCGAAGAGTGATTTAACTGGAGGGGGAAAGGATTATAATGATGTTTCAACAACTATAACTAAATATAGCTATCAGAAAGGGCGATTAAATCAGGGAATTACTAATAGTACCTATGAGCGAACAACTTTTGCCACTGGCAAAAAGGAAATAACTACATATCAGACAACTACCAGTTTTACTTACGATTCAAAAGGTAATTTAACAAAAATGGTACAGGAGAGCGTCTATTCCACAAGTGGCACTTTTAAAACTACTACTACTTTTAGCGATGGAAAAATAACTAAAAGGGTTTATCAATCTGGTAATGGACCAGAAACAGAAAATGCTACTTTTAGCAATGGTTTATTAGTTCAGGATAAGAATGGCTCAAGTACTAATTTTTATAAATATGATGGTGACAATCGGCAGATAAAAACTGAAAGATGGGAATCTGGTAAACAATACTCCTATACAGAACAAACTTTTGATTCTCAGAAAGCAACTTATCTTGCCACTCCAACTAATTTTTTTAAAGGGTGGCCTAAATATGAAAATGAATACGGAAACTCTTCAAATAATGTAATAAATACCAAAATAGGTTATATCCAGGCCAATGGAACATTTAGCACTTCTGACCATAACTACACAAATACTTATCAATTTAATGAAAAAGGTTTTCCATTAAAGAAGACCTACTCAGGCAAATGGAATGCTTCTAATTATTCAGGAGAGGAGGTGTATACTTATATAGATTTATCTGAAAAAAAATAATCACAAAAAGTAAAAAGAAACAACAACAAACTATTAAAACCATGAAACTAGAAAAAATACATATTGGGGGAAGAATGAGTGTTGATCCTGAGAATGTACTATTGCTCAAAGCAGATCATAACTATACACAATTATATTTACGAAATGGTAGAACACTGATAGTTGCCACAACATTAAAAGTTCTTGAACAAAGATTTCTGCTAACCAATTTCTTTTATAGACTTGACCGCTCGCATATGGTAAACCTATCATATGTCAATACTTACGAAATGAATACCGGAAAAATAATCATGGAGAATAAGCAAGAAGTATTGATTTCAAGAAGACGTAAAACCGCTTTTTATTCTTTCCTAAACCAGCATTTTAACCCTTTTAACAAAAAATAAAATGAAAAAAGTTCTACTTCTGCTGTTAATAATGCAACAGTTGTATGCACAAACAAATATTGCTGTTCCGCTTTACTCAGATGCTACCAATACATTTGACGCTACTAAAGGAAATATCAAGTTTTACCTGAATGGCGTAAGTCAGACCTTGACAGTTAATCATGGCGCTAATGGGGTTTGCTTTTATAATAATAATATGTTTGTGGCTTATGATGATGGCTCTTATACGGGTCATGGGATTCTTTGGTATAAAAACGTAAGTTTTTCTTCAGGTACATTTGCTTATGATGCTCCGACAATATTAGTAAATGATCAGCAAACATTTCAGGTAGTTGCTGATGCTAGTGGAAATATCTACTCTGCTAATATGAATGGTACAGTTACTAAATTTATGCCAAATGCAGGTGAATATACTTCAGGTAACAGTGTTACAGTAAGATTCTTCGGTAACGGAAACTACATTTTAGGAGGATTATTATTTGATAGTAGTTCTAATACACTTTGGGCAACAAGTTATAATTTTAGTAGTGCAGCGGTTTGTCGATTATCCGATTTTCCAACCAATACATCTTATATTACCACCGGTTCTCCAGCATCGTTTATTAAGCCCGTTACTGTTTCTTCTAATTATTTACAAGCACCTGAGGGCATTGTGAGAGACGAATCAGGAAATGTATGGATTGCTAATAACAATAATAATTATGTAGTAAGAATTAATAGTTCAGCTATAACAACCATACTTTCTGAAATTAATGCATCTAATTATGCTGCAAAAAGCCTAATTGGAGGAACAGATGCCAATACTTGGGCAGTATCAGCCAATGGACAACAATTAGGAGGGATGGTATATGATAATCTATATTCGAAGAAAGTCTATGTCAATAATCAGAAAAGTGGAGCAAATACTTTTCAATACGAATTTTTACCAACCAATGGAACACCCACTTTTGCAGTAACTGCTTTTGCGCAAATTTATCCGGGTAATGGTCAATCAGCAATTATTCCATGTGCTTTATTGCCAACACCAAATTATCCAACGGCAAATGGCACAACCATTAATTCAGGTCAAACTGTAAATCTGACCGCAACTAATTGTGGCCCTGATCAGACTTACTTATGGAAACAAGGAGCAACTCAAGTGGCAACTGCCGCTAATTTCATAACACCTGCACTAACCAGTAATACAACTTATACTGTTTATTGCGTAAGAAGTGGAACCTGTCAGAGTTCTGGAACTAATGTAACAGTTACTGTAAATGGAGGAGGAGGGATCAGCCAGAATGCCACTATTTCTGTGAGTACCCCAACATCGAGTGGAGGTACAAGAACTGATGACCGAACATTTAGATTTCATTTACCAGCCACTAACCCTGACTGCAATTTGCCTGTTCTGATGGCGTTTCATGGGGATGGTGGAACTGGGGCAGGTATGGAAACAACTACTGGTTTTAGTAACTTGGCCGATGCTAACAACTTCATTGCGGTGTATCCTGATAAGTTGTCTGGTCAATCCTATTTTAGTTATCGGATAGACCAACCAGCTTATCTGAATGCCCAAATTGACTCAACCTTCATGTTGGCCATTATCAATTATTTATATACCAATTATGGTATTAATAAAAATAGAGTGTATGCAACAGGTCACTCCAGTGGCGCGAATATGACATATTTTGCTTCGGCAAAATTGTTTAATGCCTTTGCGGCTTTTGCCCCGGTAGCTGGTTTTCCTCAGGATTATTCTGGTACCGATGTTTGGCAAAATATTATTAATAATGTCAATACCCCTAAAGTTCCACTCATGCATATTCATGGTACGGCTGATGTAACTTCTGGAACTAGATTTAGTGATACAAACTTGCCTAATCCATATCCTTCAACTCCACCAAGTGTCAATAATGGCTGGATATGGCCCATGTTTCCGCTTTCTAATAAAGGATGTAATAATGCGCCTGGAAATTATACAGGCGCGTATTTTACGGCTGGAAATACTACAGTTGATAAGTTGACTTTTTGCGCAGGTGGAGGTTCTAATAAAGAATTGTCGATGATGATTGTGCGAGGAATGGGGCATACTTGGCCAACGAGCGCACAAACAGGTGGAATAAATGGTTCTTTGGCTATCTGGAACTTTGTAAAAGACTATCAATTAAATACATTTAGCAATCCGGCACCGACAGTTTCTCCGACCAATATTACAATTAATGCAGGACAGAATACGACATTAACGGCATCATGCGCAGGCGGTTACGGCGTAAAATGGAGTACTGGAGCTACAAGTGCAGCTATTTCAGTTTCACCGCCGGCCACAACTACTTATATAGCCTATTGTACTTTTGGAAATAATTGTCAATCAGCAAGTACTAGTACTACTGTTACAGTTAATAACAGCGGAGGAATTACGCCTCCGGTTATTTCAGGAAATCCATTAACTATCTGCGAAGGTGATGGCAGTAATCTGACGGCAACGGGCTGTTCGACAGGTGTAGTAACATGGAGCACAGGTCAAACCGGAACATCAATCTATGTATATCCGACTTCTACTACCAGCTATACAGCGGTATGTACAGTTTCGCCTAATTATTCGAACCCTTCTAATACCGTCACGATAACAGCAAATCCAAATCCTCCTATTAATCTTAGCTCTACTTTACCTATAGAAAATAATTTTGGGAACGATAATATTTATATTCATGCCGGACAGACGGTAACACTTTCAGTTACGAATTGCACGGGAACTTTGCAATGGACTTATGGTTCATCCATAGCTAGTTCCAATTCAATTACACTCACTGCGAATAATAGTGGTGATTATAATATGATGTATATTGAAGTGAGTTGCACCAGAGCATCGTCCTGTACGAATTATCGCTATTTAGTTTTATTAAGACAGTTTGCCAAAAATGATATATTCACTACTAATGTAAATACGTCGGTATCAGGAAATGTAAAAGATAATGATACTGAAAGCTCGTTGCCATTCCCCTATGAGATTAGTGGAGTGCAACATGGTTCTGTTGTTTGGGAAATGTCTATGGGGCGACCAACCGGAGTATTAACTTATACACCTGCTAATGGTTTTACTGGTGTCGATAGCCTTACTTATTACCTGACAGACGATTTAACTTTTAGTAAACCTGCAATTGTAAAGTTCATAGTTGGCAATGCCTGCGTTGAAGATTTAATCGTTTCCGGTAATGATTATCCTTCAAATACAATTTCGGGGAATATTTCACTTACAGCTTCAAAAACAGTTAAGACAATATTGAATACTGTGGCTGAAACTGATCCTGCATACATTCGAACTTCCGTCGAAACTACAGCCAACGTAACTTTTCAGGCAGGTAATTCTATTACACTAAATCCCGGATTCCAAACAAATATAGGTGCGATTTTTACTGCAAAAATGGGTGCTTGTACGAGCGGGACAGGATTTCCTTATCTGAAAGTTCAGGGTACAAAAATCAAAAATAAGTGCGGAACAGACTTTGTGATGCGAGGAGTCAATTTCGGTGGGTACTGGCAATATGATGTAAACAATCGGATGAATACCCTCAATAGAATTAAGGAAATCAAAAAGGCAAGTACGAATACTGTGCGATTACCTTGGAGTAGCGATACAGAATATAGCAGAGATTATAAAGTTTTAGATACTTTGATAAAACATATTGTTGCCAGTAAAATGATAGCTATGGTTGAATTGCATGATTTGACCTGTGCAGATTTAACACCTGCTAATATTCAGATTGCAACCAATTACTGGACATCGCCTAATGTTTTAGCTGTTTTGAAAAAGTATGAAAACTATCTGATTCTGAATATTGCCAATGAAGTAGGAAGTGATTGGCAAGGCAACACGAATGCCGTAGTACTAAAAATGGTAAATGCGTATACTCCATCAATCACAGCTCTACGTAATGCCGGACTTAAATGCCCGATAACTATCGATGCTACCGATTGTGGGCAGAACATTGAAGCATTAGTTAGTGCAGCACCAACTTTATTGGCAAATGACCCGGATCATAACCTGATTTTCTCGGCGCATTTATATTGGAATAATGAAAACTATACCACCAGACTCACCAATGCTGCCAATAATGCGGTAACAGCAGGTATTTGTCTGATAGTAGGTGAGTTTTCTGTAGCACAAGACTGCCCACTTGATGCTACACCTAATGATTATGTGGCCATAATGCAGGTTTGTAATCAAAAAGGCTTAGGTTATTTAGCATGGGAGTGGGGCGGAAGCCGACAATATGGTGGTAGTGGCAATGTTTGCCCTGATGATTCGCGAGGTGTAGGTTACTCTCGTTTGACAATGACTGGTTTATCAGGCTTATATGTTGATAGAGCTGGCTGGGGATTGACAGTTGCGAATGATATTCAAGCAACTTCAATAGAATCTTGTCAGTTTAATCCATAAATTAAAACAAAAATGGTAGCTTTTGATTCAGAAGCTACCATTTCATTATAGGATTATTGAGATTAAGCATGAACTAATTCTTGATACACTTCATCAACTTCTACCAACATTGCTTCATTAATTGTTACTAAATTCACCTTTTTGGTTTCGTTGATTAGTAAAGGGTCATATTTTGCTACTACTCTCACATAATTTTCGGTAAAGCCTTGCATTAAGCCATTTTCAACATCTTCTTCAAACAAAACTGAGAAGTTTTTACCAATTTGATGCTCATAAAAATGCCTTCTCTTCTTATCTGAAAGAATATGCAGCATTTTTGAACGTTCAGCTCTCTTGTTGGCTGGAACAACAGGTTTAATGCTTAATGCTGTTGTATTTGGTCGCTCAGAATAGGTAAATACATGGAGATAACTAATATCAAGGTCATTCAGAAACTGATAGGTTGTTAAGAATTCTTCATCAGTCTCACCGGGATGGCCAACAATTACATCCACTCCAATACAACAATCAGGTATGAGTTCTTTTATTTTCGCTACTCTGTCTGCATATAATTCTCTTTTATATCTGCGACGCATCAATCCAAGTACTTTATTAGAGCCTGATTGTAGAGGAATATGAAAATGTGGTACAAAGCGTTTAGATTGCGCTACAAACTCAATAATTTCATCCGTCAGAAGATTAGGTTCAATACTTGAAATCCTGAATCTTTCAATGCCTTTTACTTCATCAAGTGCTTTGACTAACTCAAAGAAAGATTCTTTTCTTTCATCATTCTGCAACCCAAAATCGCCAATATTCACCCCTGTTAATACAATCTCCTTAACCCCACTTTCTGCAATTTCATAGGCCGCTTTCAAAACATTCTGAATAGTATCAGACCGACTTTTCCCTCTCGCCAAAGGGATTGTACAATAGGCACAAGGATAATCGCACCCATCCTGTACTTTCAGGAAAGTGCGGGTACGTTCATTTAAAGAATAAGAAGTATGGTAATCGATCGCTTCTTCAATTTTTGAATTATAAACTTTAGTGCTCGGCTCTTTGGGCTCTTTTACAAAATCACCGATTATATCAATCAATCTGAATTTCTCAGCTGCACCTAAGACAGCATCAACACCCTCAATCTCGGAAATTTCCTTTGGCTTTAACTGGGCATAACACCCAATTATTGCCACATAGCCATCAGGGTTGATTTTATTTGCTTCCTTGACAATCTTCTTGCATTTCTTATTTGCATTTTCAGTAACAGAGCAAGTATTAATTATAAAAATATCAGGTTGCTGATTAAACTCTACTTTCTGGTACCCTCGTTCTTCGAACATACGTCCGATAGTAGAGGTTTCTGAATAGTTAAGCTTACAACCTAATGTATAAAAGGCTACTTTTTTCATAAAAACAAATTTGAAGATGCAAATTTAATGAAATTTAATAGATTTGCCCTTATTCCATTGAAAACCAGTGTGATTAAAATTTCATCACTTCTAAAAACAATTCCATTTTATGTTAAAAAGTTCAAGATTTGATTTTCTGAAAGTAAAAGAAACTTCGATCCATAAATTTGATGAGACACGGTTTACTTATAATGTAATGAAGTATATTACTGGTTATGCGCTTACAAATGAGGAGGCGATTGAACGTTATTTAAGATATACTGATGACCCAATCTTTGGTAATTATTTTGTGATTGATAATACCAGTAAAAAAGTTATTGGATTGATAAAATTTGTAGAAGAACCTAAAGGTGTTATTGAAATTGGTTATAGTGTTTTTGAAGAGCATTGGGGAAAAGGTTATGCAACTGAAATGGCTGAAACAATGGTGGCTTATGCTTTGGAAAACCTGAACCCTGATAAAATCATTGGATATGTTGATGCCAGAAATCCTGCGTCAATGCGAGTGCTGGAAAAGATGGGATTAACAAAGGAAAGCCAGGAGATTGAGCGGAATGGTAATACTGTTTATCTATTTACAAGAAATATCAAGCACTAAAAAACAAAAACCTCATAACAGGGTCATGAGGCTTTGTAAACAAAATATTATTCGAAAAAATCTTAAACTTCTGCTGTTTTTACGGTTTTGATGATACGAGCAGCTACTTTGTAAGGATCTGCCGCTGAGTTTGGACGACGGTCTTCTAACCATCCTTTCCAACCTTTCTGAACCGCTGCAATCGGGATACGGATTGATGCACCACGGTCAGAAACACCGTAAGAGAATTTGTCAATTGATTGAGTTTCGTGCTTACCAGTTAAACGTAGGTGGTTATCAGCACCGTAAACTGCAATGTGTTCTTTCACGAATGGAGCGAACGCTTGACAAATGATATCATAAGTTTCTTTTTTGCCTGCAGTTCTCAAGATAGTGTTTGAGAAGTTAGCATGCATACCAGAACCATTCCAATCTGTTGCACCTAGTGGTTTACAATGCCAGTTGATAGCAACATTATATTTTTCACCTAATCTTTCTAAGAAATAACGTGCAATCCAGGTTTCATCACCTGCTTGTTTTGCACCTTTTGCGAATACCTGAAATTCCCATTGACCAGCAGCTACCTCAGCGTTGATACCTTCAACGTTCAAGCCTGCTTGTAAACAGATTTCAAGGTGTTCTTCAATAATTTCACGTCCGAAAGCATTGTTAGCACCTACTGAACAATAGTATTGTCCTTGTGGAGCAGGGTAACCGTTTGCAGGGAAACCAAGAGGTTTGTTAGTTTCAGGATTCCACAAGAAGTATTCTTGCTCAAAACCAAACCAGAAATCATTGTCATCATCTTCGATTGTAGCACGACCGTTAGATTCATGCGGAGTACCATCTGCATTCAATACCTCACACATTACTAAATAACCGGTTCCTAAACGAGCTGGATCTGGACAGATATACACAGGTTTCAATAAGCAGTCAGATGAACCACCTGGTGCTTGTTCTGTAGATGAACCGTCAAACGACCACATATCACAATCTTCCAATTTACCACTGAAATTTTTTTCTATTTTGGTTTTGCTGCGAAGGCTTTGTGTTGGTTTGTAACCATCAAGCCAAATGTACTCTAATTTAGCTACTGCCATTGTTGTAATTTTTTAAGATGTTTCGGTTATTAATCAAAGAATATGATACAAATATATACTCAAAAAACAATATAAGATTCTGTAAAGTCTAATTATTTTAGATTAAAATTGCATATTCTTTAAATAATACAATTAATTATCGAAATAATAAGATTGATCACTGGTTGGTAAATAAACAATATTCTTATTTTGTTATAAAAGTAAAAAAAAATGAATCACCACTACCTTTTTGAAACCTCATTTTTCAGAAAAAATAAAAAACTTCTATCATTTAACGCAAAATTGCACAAATAATTGTGAAAATTGTATTTTTGTTGGATTTGATTTTTTTAAGAATTAATACCTGTTTCAGGAATTACGATTTTAGGTAGAAATAACTATTTGCATAAGTGTTTTTTTATAGTTGTAAAGTATATTTTTGCCACTTATTCAAAAATGTGTTCGCCATAATGCTATCTAGTCTGAGTCTCTTTTCAATTGCTCGGTACTTCTACAGACTGACCTCTTAAAAAGGTAGTCACCGTAGTGACTACCTTTTTGATGCCGCTTGCCAACAGGGCATATAACGGTTAGTTTTACCTGTGTTATCTGTATTGATATTCTTTTTTTCTTCAGCCATAAATTTGTAATTATTCGAATCATAATCTATGGAATTTCCAACTTTACATCGGATTTTCAAAGACTTTAGGATGGTATTTCAAAAAATCATACTGATAAGAAGGAAGTTTAGTGGTCGCTTTGGTAATTGAACTTATTTAAACTTTTTGCTGAAGTGTTCTCGAAAATTGCAAATAATATAGATTTATAAAGTTTCTACAATAAAGAGACGACTGATATTTAATCTATTTAGACCCGTTCCAAATAAATTATAATTAAATTTGGATTTATTCTAAACAAGCCATACTTTTGTATCATTGTATTAAAGTCTTACTAAGTCAATTAGAAATGGAGTACCCTCAAGTAATGGAATCTTCTCAAGTAGAATTATATAGAACTAATAGAGGCCAAGCTTATCAGTGTAATCTTACAAACAGAATCTTTTTAGAATTTGGTGGGATGACTACCGCTTTCAAGGTTCATAACTTTATTAATTTTAAAAGACTAATTGACGGCATAAATATCATTGATAAACTTTACGATTTATCAGATGAAGCAGACTTTGATATTATCAATGCTCCCAATTCAAATCAAACCTTTACGCTACATCTTTGCGACCTTATTCATCTAAGAGAATTACTATCAGGTGCCAAATTTGCCTTATATGTAAACTCAGTTTTAAATGAAGTTTTAGGCGAATATGAGGTTATTTAGGCCTAATTATATTTAGAATATCTCTAAATTCTGCTTCTTTGGGCTACATTTCGAACAATTATACTAATTGGTTTGTAATATTGTTATACATTTGAAAAAACAATATTATAGATATGAAAGATTTAGTAAGACTTCGCACCTCTTTAAAAGAAGAAATAGAAACTGCATTAAACGGACAGATAAAAATGGAAGCCGAGGCTTCTGCCAAATATTTATCAATGGCCTCATGGTGTGAAAGAAATGGCTATCTTAAAAGCGCCGCTTATTTATATAAACAATCAAATGAAGAACGTGAGCATATGCTCAAAATCTTCCACTATGTGGCATCTGTGGGTGGTACTGCAATCAGCCCGGAGGTTGCAACACCACAAGTAGAGTGGGGTACTTTCCAAAGCATTTTCGAAGATGCGCTTCAAAGCGAAATTAATGTAACACACGCCATAAACAAACTGGTTACTAAGGCTCGCAACGCTGAAGATTATGCAACAGAGCATTTCTTGCAATGGTTTGTGAACGAACAGGTTGAAGAAGAAGCAAACGCTCGTCGTGCAATCGAATTGTTTGATGTGATTGGCAAAGATGGTACTGGCCTTTTTGTTATCGACAAAGAAATCGGTAAAATTGGTAGTGGTGAAGTAGAATAATATTAGTTGTTATCAATGGAAGCACGGACCTTAGTCCGTGCTTTTTTTGTTCCTAAAGTGCTATATGTTTAAGTTTGTTTATCTATTATTTGAATGAATATTGGTTTTAATATCTAAATTATAATTTAATTAAAGAATTTTTAACTATTGATCATTTGAAATGTAGATAAAATACTTTATGTTTGCTCTGTCTTCGCAATACCTTTCAATCGGGTTAACGGTTTTTGTTTAAGATTGCTTAAATAAATTAAAAAGGAATCGTGTGCAAATCACGAACAGACGTGCTACTGTAAATGAATGTTCTTAATAGAACAAGTTTTGTCAATTGTGCCCATTGTTTTCTAGATGAGAAGGGCGACGGAATAATATTCATAAGTCAGGAGACTTGCCGTTAATCTTAATGACTATGCCTTCACGAATAAGGCTTTGGTCAAGCATTGATTTTATAGAAATGATTTTCGATTATCAACTGTTGAAAAACAGCTTGAATGGCATCGCTTTTTCATGACTGTAAAGATTCTCTTTCTGATAAGAGGATATTGGTAGGTTCGAGGTATTTAAAAACCTTTAACAAATCAATTAAAATGTTTACTCAAAATTTAGGTTACCCACGTATCGGTAACAAACGCGAATTAAAGAAAGCTTCGGAGGCTTTCTGGGCAGGTAAGGCTTCTCAGGCTGAATTATTAGAAACGGCTGCACAAATCAGGTTAAAAAACTGGCAAACCCAAAAAGATGCAGGAATTGACCTGATTCCATCAAACGATTTTTCCTTATATGATCAGGTACTGGATATGACATTGATGCTAGGTGCGATTCCGACAAGATACCAGGCTTTGCAAAATGATGAGCTAAGTCTGTATTTTGCTATAGCTCGTGGTGTACAAAAAGAGGGAATTGATATAAGTGCGATGGAAATGACCAAATGGTTTGATACTAATTACCATTATATCGTTCCTGAATTTGTAAAAGACCAACAATTCAGTTATTTCTCAAAAAAGGCAATTAACCAATTTAATGAAGCAAAATCAGTCGGTATTTTAACTAAACCGGTTTTAATTGGCCCTATTAGCTATTTATTATTAGGCAAGGAGAAAGAAACTGGTTTTAATAGAATTGATTTACTAGACCAAATTTTACCTGTTTATATCGAAATCTTAAAAGAACTTTCTGCCTCAGGCGCAGAGTGGATTCAATTAGATGAACCATTTTTAGTAATGGATTTTACTGGTTATCAGCAAATTGCTTTTCAAAAAGCTTATCAAACCATTAGAGAAGCTTTACCTCAGCAAAAAATCATTGTTACTACTTATTTCGAAGATTTAGGAAACAATACATCTTTAGCTCTTTCTTTGCCGGTTGATTGTCTGCATATTGATCTGGTAAGAGCTCCTCAACTATTGGATACTATTTTAGCGGATTCTTCTTTCAAGAATTCAAATAAGATTCTTTCTTTAGGTGTAATAGACGGGAGAAACATCTGGAAGAATGATTTTACTAATTCTTTAAATGTAATTGGAAAAGCAGCTAAAGCATTTGGAAACGATAGGGTTTGGATCGCTCCCTCCTGCTCTTTATTGCATACACCTTGCGACTTAGATTTAGAGAAAGACGAGGAAACTCTACCAACTGAAATCAAAAACTGGTTGGCTTTTGCCAAACAAAAACTTTCAGAGGTTGTAACGCTGGCAGGACTTTCAGACTCAACCAATGCTAAGCAATACTTTGCGCTGCTAAGTGAGAACCAAATAACGATTGAGCAAAGAAAAGTATCGGCAAAAATTCATAAGCCACAGGTAAAAGAAAGAGTGAAAGAATTAAAAGAAAGTGATTTTAATAGAATCAATACTTTTGAAATCAGACAAGAAACACAGGCAAAAGTATTAAGATTACCAGCTTTTCCTACAACTACAATAGGCTCTTTCCCTCAAACAACTGAAATCAGACAACTAAGAGCCAGATTAAAGAAAGGAGAGTTGACAACAGAGACATATGATCAGTTGATTGAAGCCGAAATCGAGAAATCAGTTCGCTGGCAGGAAGATTTAGGAATTGATGTATTAGTACACGGAGAATTTGAGCGGAATGATATGGTTGAATATTTTGGTGAACAACTCTCGGGCTACGTATTTACTCAAAATGGATGGGTACAAAGCTATGGTAGCCGTTGTGTAAAACCACCTGTTATTTATGGTGATGTTGAACGCCCTGAAGCGATGACAGTAAGATGGTCAGCCTTGGCACAATCAAAAACTAATAAATTGATGAAAGGGATGTTAACCGGCCCGGTAACTATCTTACAATGGTCGTTTGTCAGGGATGACCAACCCCGTTCTGAAACTGCCTTCCAGATTGGTCTGGCTATTCGTGATGAGGTACTGGATTTAGAAAAAGCAGGAATTAAAGTAATTCAGATTGATGAACCAGCCATCAGAGAAGGACTACCTTTAAGAAAATCCAAGTGGAATGAATATCTACGATGGGCAGTAAACGCTTTCAGGTTGAGCGCAGCAGGTGTAGCAGATGAAACGCAAATCCATACCCATATGTGTTATTCAGAATTTAATGATATCATCGAACATATTGCTGCTTTGGATGCTGACGTGATTACTATTGAAACTTCACGTTCGCAAATGGAATTACTATCAGCCTTCGCAGATTTTAAATATCCTAATGAAATCGGGCCAGGTGTATATGATATTCACTCGCCAAGAATTCCAAGCACTGAAGAAATGGTCGTTTTACTAGAAAAAGCATTAGAGGTAATTCCTGCCAGAAATCTATGGGTAAATCCTGATTGTGGATTAAAAACCAGAGGTTGGCATGAAACAGAAGAGGCTTTGAAACATATGATTCAAGCTGCCAAGTTTATCCGAAAATCTGTTCAGATAAATTCATAAGCATCAAGGGTAGGCATATGCCTACCCTTGATTTATTGTTCCAAAATAATTTTGTCAAAAAACCTTTCGGCTTTTTTCTCTGTCATTTCTCCATGCCATAGATTTTCTGGCTGGAAACTCACCACAGGAGCATGATCACAATTATCAGAACAGTCCATTTTTATAAGAACTACATCGCCTTTCAAATGATTTTCTTTGATTTTATCTTTAAAAACCCGACGGATTTCTTTGCTGTACTTGCCACATTTACTTCCATCACAAACGAAAATAGTATGCCTGGGTATTTCAATTTTGCTCATAGCTATTTATCTAAATAATCCTGAAACATTCTTTGCATAAGTGCTTTGCCCTTATCAATATCACGTGTATTTAATGATCCATTTAACTGAATCATTTTTTTACCTACATTATCAAAAACTAATTCTTGTTTAGGCTGAATAAAACCAAACCCATTATTAAACGAAAAGAATGCCCAGGGTTTTGTTTTTAAATCAAAAATATTTTTACTCCAGTTATACGCATAAGCATTTAAACCAACCTGGTTTAATAAAGTGGACGAAATATCAATTTGCGAAGCAATCTTTGGCATTTCTAAGCCTTGTTTGGCTAAAGCTCCACCCAACCACAGCATCGGAATCTTGAAGTCATCGGCTTTTTTTCCTGTTTCCGGGATTCTATGTCCGTGGTCTGCAATAATGACAACCAATGTATTAGGCCACCATGATTGCTTTTTTGCTGAATCGATAAAGTCTCCTAACGATTGGTCGGCATAATGCATGGCATTCATAAATTTAGAGCGTTCGTCATCCCCCTCAAATGTATTCTCAGTAGGAATCTCGAAAGGTTCATGACTGCTTAAAGTCAGTATTGTTGAGAAAAAAGGCTGATTGACTGTTGAATGGTCATTTAAGAACCTTTTAAAAACTATATCATCATGTGCTCCCCATTTCGAATTCCAGTATTTTGAATCAAAATCCTGTTTACTGATAATTTTCTGAAAGTTGGCTGAATAGAGGTATGATTTAATATTGGCAAATTCTACCTCGCCTCCATAATAAAAATCGGTTGAATATCCATTACTTTCAAAATCTTTACTAATAACTGGTAATTTTGAAGATTTGTTTGGCTCAGTAATAATGGAAGCAGTTGGCTGAGCAGGATATCCACTTAAAATGGCTGGAATACCCTTATCTGTTCTATCTCCGCTGGCATACATATTTGAGAAATAAATGCCCTCTTTTTTTAGGGCATTAAATCTTGGGGTTACTTCAAGCCCGTTAATTTTGAATTCAGTTGCCTTTTTAGTAAAACTTTCCCAAATGATTACCAATATATTTGGCTTTTTAAGATCACTTTTTAAAACCTTATTTGTAGCATTAGACCCTTCATAGAGTTCCTTAATATTATTGCTTAATTCTTCTTTAGGTAAATAAGTATAAGGATTGACTTTATCATATGAACCATTTACTAATGAACTAAAGAAATTCCAGGTTGGATTAACGGCAGAAATATTGGCAAAATTATTTGTAGAAAAATACACTGTGCTTTGGTTCATGGGAGAAATACCAAGGCTACCCCTGATCGGAACAAATAAAGCCAAAGTACATAAAATTGAGACTGGTATAAAAGGTAAATTATCAATATGATTCCAGTTATCAATATTTTTTGTAATAATTCTATAAACGATTAAAGACGCCACAATCAAGAGTATCAGAAAACTAATAAACAACTGCAAAAGTGGCGATGAACTTACAGATGCCCATGCCTCACGAGGTGTTTTCAGGTAACGTAACGGAGTAGCATCCAGATGATAACCCCAGGTATTAAATACCTGTAAGTCTATAACAATTATCAGATTGGCAATTAGAACTAAAAGAAAGGTATAAGTGAAAATCCAGTTTTCGAGCCTACTCTTTTTAATGAAATTAGAAAATGCAACCAGAAAAAATGGAATGACTGAAAGGTAGGCAGCCATTGAAAAGTCCATTCTTATTCCATGCCAGAAAATCCCCCATATAGTCTGGAGCGTTAATAACTTTGTGTCTTCAATATGATACCCCAAAAAAATTACTCTGGCAACCAGAAAAAAAATTACCCAAAAACCATAATAAATAAGTAAAAATTGTAAGCGTTCTTTCATTGAATCGGTTCAGTAAATTAGTGTCTATTCAGGTTCTCTTCTCAAATCAAAATTTACGAAAATTGCCCTGTTAGAAGTTTAAAGCCATATTTAATTAATTAGCAAAAGTTGTAAAAGTTTTTTTTATCAACGTTCTTTCCTATTTTTAACCCCAAATATAGGACATCTCAACAAAACTACTAATAAAAAATGGCAAGATTAAGATTTAAGGCGGTTGATGAAGCACAAAGCCGCCAAACTATTAAAGTAGATATACCTGCCGGTAAAGTAACAGAATATTATGGTGCCAATATTTTCAATGATGATGTAATGCGTGCCATGCTTTCTCCGGAAGCGTATATGAAAGTAACTACTGCCATTAAAAGTGGTGAGAAAATAGACAGAGAAATTGCAGACGAGGTAGCATCTGCTATGAAGTCCTGGGCAGTTTCAAAAGGTGCAACGCACTACACACACTGGTTTCAACCTTTGACTGGTGGGTCAGCTGAAAAACACGATGCTTTCTTCGATATTAATATCGATGGTAAAGCACTTGAAAAATTCAAAGGAAGTTCATTAGTACAACAAGAACCAGATGCTTCTTCTTTTCCGAGTGGTGGTATCAGAGCAACATTTGAAGCTCGTGGATATACCGCATGGGATCCAACTTCGCCGGCATTTATTATTTATAATGAAGCAGGCACAGGTACCCTTTGCGTACCATCCATCTTTGTCTCATATACAGGTGAACTTTTAGATTCTAAGTCGCCTTTGCTCAAATCGTTACATGCTTTAGATAAAGCGGCTACTGATGTAGCGATTATTTTCGACCGTCATGTCGAAAAAGTTTCAGCTACTTTAGGAGCAGAGCAGGAGTATTTCTTGGTAGATAAAGCCTTGTTTAATGCTCGTCCTGACTTGATGATGTCAGGAAGAACCGTTTTTGGTCATGCTCCTGCTAAAGGCCAACAATTGGAAGATCATTACTTTGGAAGTATTGCTCCACGTGTGAATGCTTTCATGGTTGATTTTGAATTTGAATGTTTGAAATTAGGTATTCCGATAAGAACGCGTCATAATGAAGTGGCCCCTGCGCAATTTGAAGCAGCTCCAACTTTTGAAGAGGTAAATCTGGCCTGCGACCATAACATTCTGTTGATGGATGTAATGCGTAAAGTATCTAAAAAACACAATTTCGAGGTGCTTTTCCACGAGAAACCATTTGCAGGTATCAATGGTAGTGGTAAGCATAACAACTGGTCGATGGGTACAGATACGGGTGTTAACCTATTAGGGCCAAGTACTAAACCAAAGGAGAGTCTTCGTTTTGTAACATTCCTGGTTAATGTTATTAAGGCTGTGCATGACAACGCAGATTTATTAAGGGCTAGTATTGCAACAGCAGGTAACGAACACCGCTTGGGTGCCAACGAGGCACCTCCGGCCATTGTTTCCATTTTCTTAGGTTCTCAAATGATTAAAGTACTTGAGGATATTGAAAACAAAGAAATAGTTTCGATTGAAAAAGGCGAGAATGCCTATATCAAATTGGGTTTAAATAGAATTCCATCTATTCTTTTAGACAATACAGATAGAAATCGTACCTCTCCATTTGCCTTTACCGGAAATAAGTTTGAGTATCGCGCTGTTGGTAGTTCAGCCAATTCTGCCCAGCCAATGATGGTGTTGAATACGATTGTAGCTGATCAATTACTTAAATTCAGAGCGGCCTATGATGCTGAAATGACAGAACACGAAGGCAAGAAAGAAGAGGTAATCGTAAAAATTCTGAAAGGATATATTAAAGAATCTAAAAAGATTTTGTTTGAAGGAAATGGTTATTCTGATGAATGGAAAGAAGAAGCAGCCAGAAGAGGACTATCAAATGTAGCAAGCACACCTGAAGCCTTAAAAGCCTATTTAAGACCTGAATTTACAGAGATTTTTGAGAGATTAGGTGTATTAACTGAAAGAGAGATTCATGCCCGTTATGAAATTGAACTAGAGAATTATATCAAGAAAATTCAGATAGAATCTCGTTTAATTGGTGATTTAGCTATGAACCACGTGGTTTCAACAGCAATTAATTATCAGGCAAAATTGGTACAAACTGCCAAGTCTTTAAAAGATATGGAATTGCATCAGGAAGCTGAGCCGATTATTGATATCATAAAAGAGATTTCTGCGCGTGTTTCAGAAATTTCGAAAAAGGTAGATCAAATGACGGACGCCCGCAAGCATGCTAACGCAGTTGAGGATTTGGAGCAAAGAGCTAAATTGTATGGCAATGACATCAAAAACTTCTTTGAGGAAATCAGATACCCTGTCGATAAATTAGAGTTGCTGATAGATGACGAGGATTGGCCACTTGTAAAATACAGAGAATTGTTATATATTCGCTGATAATTTGTCAGCCATATTGAATGAATAAAATAACAATCTGCATATATAAAAAAGAGTTTGTCCGATTAAATAGAGTTGGACAAACTCTTTTTATTTTAGGTCTACTCTTTTTGGTTTCATGGTCTTCGTCCTTTGCACAAGCGATTATTTATGATGAGTTCCCCATTGCTGCGCAAATCTACCAGCGTGATGAATTAAACAGAGGAATGGTTACAATTAAAGGTCGGCTGTATACAGAAGGTTATACAGATGTTGCGGTGATTGGGAAAAAGGATAAAAAGGATATTTATTATAAAAAACAAAAGCTTGTATTTCAGGCTGGCGATTTATTAAATGCCCCTTTCTTATTCCAACCCATTATTACGGCAGGACTGGTTGAATATGAATTTGCTTTATATGCATTTAGAGGGCAGGATTCGGTATTGGTTCGGGAGTCTACACAAGTTCTTTGTGGAGACAATATTATTATTTATGGACAATCTAATGCAGAAGCCAATGATGCTGCTGAGTTAGCTAAATTTAAGGATGAGTTTAAATTTGGACGCACCACCTTTGCAAATTTTCAGACTAACGATTATTCATGGTTTCCGACTATGAAATGGAATTACTATATGTCTGGTTTGATAGGATTAGAAATACAAAGGCAGCTAATTGATAAGTTTAAAGTGCCCATTGGTATCATCAATGGTGCTGTGGGGAATAAAAGTATTGATGAATTAATGATTCGTAATGAGAAAAATCATGAAGATCTTCAATACTATTATGGGCAGATGCTAAAAAAAGCAAATAAGGTAGGATTGAGCAAAACAGCAAAAATATTTATCTGGCGACAGGGAGAAAGTGAGGCATTTGAAGCGAGCAGGGCTGAAGTTTATCCTGCGAAATTTGCTCAATTAAGAAACCAAATTCTTGAAGATTATCCCGCAGTAAAGAAGATTTATGTTTTCCAGAATAATATTTATTGGACAGATAACAACAAAGCCGGCGATTTAAGAGATTTTCAGAGAAAAGTGGGTCAGTTATACCCTGATTGTGAAGGTTTTACGACTATTGGTACGCCCGGATTTGATGGATTGCATTATAATCTTGAAGGCTATCAACTAAATGGAGCTGAAATATCAAGGCTTATTGCTAAAGATTTTTTGAAAAGTACTGATACGCTTGAGGTTCATTGCCCGAATATCAGAAAAGCTTATTTTTCAGATAGCAAAGATTCCCTTATTCTGGAATTTGATAAGTTTCAGAAAATGCAATATCCAAATTATACTGTCAATAAAAATAATGGAAGCCCGGTATTTTTTAAAGACTATATATATCTGGATGGTGTAGCTGGAAAAGTAACAGGAGGAATCAGTGAAGGGAATAAAATAGTGTTGAAATTATCTGAGCCAAGTAATGCTAAACAAGTAACCTATTGCCCGGATAATTTTGTGCTTAATACAGAGTCGCTGATGGGGATACCTTATATTAAAAATTCGAGAGGATTACGGGCTTTTACATTCAAGAATTTTCCTATTACTCAGCATGTCAATGCGCCTAGACCAGTGCTTACAGCCAAATGGACCGGAGGGGTGTTAAAACGTGTTTCTTTAGAATGGTTGACTCAAAGCAATTTTATATATGGTATTGAGAAATCGGTAGGGACGCCAGATAATTTTGTGAAAATTGCTACATTAACTCAAGGGCCATTCTTGGATTTGAAAGTGAAAAAAGGAGTTAAATACTATTATCGACTGAATATTGATGATGAGCTTTTCAGTAATGTTGTTGAGGTTTTTATACCTTTAGATGTTATGAGTTTATCAACTTCAAATGATGAACTGGTAGTATATCCTAATCCTGTTTCAAAAGGAGCAGATATAAATATCAATATCCACATGCCGATTCAGGAATTGATACTGACCAATAATCAAGGAACAATCATTCAGAAGATTCAGGTGAATAGTGAAAATGTTTTGATTCCAACTGCTAAACTTAGTTCAGGAATTTATCTGCTGGAGTGTTTAGATAACTCAGGGCAGAAAATTACTAAGAAACTCGTTATTGACTAATTTGCTTATTAAATTTTGTATTCAATGTTTTTAAAGTTTTTCAAGAAGATACTTATCTTTTTATCGCCTGTTATTGTACTAGGTATTGGTTATTTCATTTTTGACCCGTTTCAAATCCTGAATATCTATCAGGCCTATCCTGATAATTATGCCAAAAGCTTGAACAGAGACCGTATCAGCACACAGGTTTTTCTGAATAACAACACCAGATACGATTATAAGTCTTTTATATTCGGTAGTTCTCGGTCAAGTGTTTTCTATACAAAAGATTGGGGTAAACATATCAATGATGAGACCCCTTACCATTTTGATGCATCATGTGAGACGGTTTATGGTATTGCTACCAAATTGGAGTTTATCGAAAAACAGGGTAATAAAATAGATAATGCTTTATTGGTTTGGGATAGAAGTATTTTTGAATATGAGCAAGATACTTTAGGATGTGTTTTTATTCAGGATTATCGCGTTAGTCAGCTACCTTGGTTAAAATATCATACGATATTTCTGAATTCTTATTTTTCGCAAGGCTTTTTTACTGCTTTCTATGATTATATGATTTTCAAGAAGTTTCGTAATTACATGAAGACTTTTCTTGAATTCAGAAAAATCAATTATACTCCGGTAGTTAATGACTTTATTTTTACTAGTTATATTAATGAAATTAAACAAGACTCAGTAAAATACTATACTCAACCTAATTTCTTTTACGAGAGAAGTTCTGAAAAACAATTGGTTGCTAAAGTAGTGAAACCGTATCAACTACAATATCTGAAAAGAATCAAAGCTGTTTTAGAGCGAAACCACACTAATTTTAAAATTATCCTGGGTCCAACCTACGACCAGAAATATTTTAATGCTGATGATTTAAAAGTACTCCAAAGTTTCTTCGGTAAAGAAAGAATTTATGATTTCTCAGGTCAGAATGAGTACACGAATGATAAAACCAATTATTATGAGATTTATCATTATAAGCCTAATGTAGCCAGAGATATTATGAATAAAATTTATTAATGTCTATAGAGAGATTTCCGCAGAGAATTTAACTCCGAATTTTCTAATATCAGGCTTGTCTAAATAGGTAAGTCTGTGCATAGCTTCTATCCGGAAGAACTTGAAAATATTACTTATGCCATATCCTAATTCAATATAAGGAGCTGTACCGAGCCTTGAAAAATTCCTGAATTCTGTTTCGAGCTTTTGCGGAGTAATGTCATAATTTTTATCAGTCAATGTACCCCACAAGAATTTTCCGGTTGTAAACGTCCGCCATTTCCACTTTTTAATCAATGGGAAACGATTGAAGAGCAATCCTTCGAAATCATGCGTATACCTCATTGTAAAATAGCGATCACTTATAAACTCAAAATTATTCATCAGGTTAAATGAATTGCCTACGATAAAGATTGTTTCATTTCCTAAATGACTTTTCAAAAGTGGGTAGGGGACTGTTCCTAAAATAGCTCCTGCTTCTGCCCGATAATAGGTTTTACCAAAATAGCCTAAATTTAAAGTATGGCTATATTTGGCCATTATATTATGATAGGTGAAATCACTACCTAATAGATTTTTCGCCCCTAGAATGTATTTGACTGTAATAGTGGGCGATTTTATCGTACCAAAACTTAGACGCTCGTTATCATTTATTACTGCCAATTCATCTCTGGCAAAAGTTATTTCTGATAAAAATTCAGAGGTATTAAAGTGAGTGGTCATAGGAGAGGAATCTCCTAATTCAGGTCGAAGTCTGTATTCAAATGGATAAAGTGGGTCAAAACTTCTTGTTCTGAATCCAACGGTAGTAAAAATCCCTTTAGAAACTTCTCTCTGAAATTGAATCTTATTTTCGTTTTCATAATAAGGGCGCATCAGAGTAAAGAAACGCATATAGGCTGAATAAACCGCACCTAACCCTAAGTCTTCTTTTCTCAATCCAACTTGTTCAATATCATGCGTAAACTTAAGATTCAGGGTCGTCCAAGGCTTCCGTGAAAAAATCTTTGTGATTTCTCCACCCATTTTCCATGCATCATCTTTAGTACCATAAGCCAGATAACCCTCTAAAACCCATTTTCTGCTAAACTCATAATTAGTTCTTAAGCCTAGCCTTAGTCTTACTCCTTCAACATTATTATAGGCTCCTGAATAAACCAAAGGACCTAACTCAATACCTGTAAATAATCTTGTATATCCACTTGTTAATATTTTGGCAATTTCAGTATAGGTCTTAATCGCTGGAATAGTCTTGATTGTGTCAATCATGGTATAAGCCAATTGCTCCTTGTCCGTAAAAGGCTCTGGCCTTACCGATTGCCAATATCTTTTATCAGTTTCGCGGTAATCTGGCGCAATCTCAATACCTCTATCATAAAACTTTACATCTTTTGGCCTGTTAATGACTATATCTTCATTATAGTTGGTAAATTTCAACAACATCCCTGCCGAACCCTTTGTGATTTCAGATACATCAACCACAATTCTGTTCTTAACGGGTATCCATATACTATCAATGGGTTCTAGTTCTTGCTGTATTTTAATTCGCTCCACAAAATTCAGATTGGCGTCTTTGGTTATCGCTGCATCTATCTGCGCAATGGCCCACGAACCTTTGTTAATCCACATAGTACCGGCGAAGGCTAAGTCCTGCTTTCTTTTTGGCGTAAATTCAATTCGATAACAAAAATCTTCGCCTATATAACTGCTGTCAGCCAGGTAATAATCATAAATTAACCGCCAGTCATCCGCAATAGGAGAGGCAAAGGTTTTATTTAGCACATCAACCTGATTGACATAAAAATTGTATTGCTGAAAAGTAGAACCAATCAACTGTGCTGTTAAACTTCCATCAGTTACACCAATCCCTTTAATATTTGTTTTCTCTATAATTTCTTTTGAAAGCCGTGGGTCATTTCTGAAATAATAATGCGACATAGATTCCGAAATAAATGTAGGCACAAGGGCTTTGCCTTCATCATCTGTCAGTGTTCCTAAGTCTTCAATTGCCTTGTTGACTTTCTCAGCTAATTTGCGTTTTCTTAATTTATCGGTAATATTATTAATATCGACTTCAATCTTGTTATAACTGACATAATCGAACGCACTGATTTTTTTGAAGTTATTTTCAGATTTAGCAGAAACTGCCTTTCGGATGATTGTCCATGCAGGATTTTCTCCGGCATGAACAGTTACTTCATGCAATAATATATCAGCCGGTTTTAGTTGTATGGTAATAGTTTGAGTAAGAGAATCTCTGCGAATGAAGATGGTCTTTGTTGTATAACCCATACAACTGATTAAAAGGGAATCAGAGGCAAGGCTAGGTGCTTGAAGGACAAAATTTCCTTCAAAATCTGTATTTCTACCTATAGTTGTGTTCTTGATACTAACAGCAGCGAAAGGAACGGGATCGTGTGTGACAAAATCGGTAACTTTTCCTTTAATTGTATAAGTATTTTGTGCGAAAACTAAAGTGGAGGATAAGTATATAATTAAAAAATATAGTTGCTTCATTTCATAACTTTTCAGTTCACTATTACATATATAATAAAACGAATCAGACCAAAGAATGGTTGCTTCTTTTTATGAAATACGCAGTATGTTGATAGATATTGTTTGAAAAATGCAAAAAAAAAGTTGGCAGCGAAAAACTGTCAACAAAAAAATAGCTTATGAAATTGTTAAGAAAATATTTGAATCTTACAAAACCATAATCTTATTTATGATATTCATTAATAAAGTCTCCCTTAGGCATAAATTCCAGGTCTTCCACTGATTGATTGAAATAATAAACCCAGGCTTCATAAACTTGCTTGTCATTTTTAAGAATAACATTTGACTTCTTGCGCACATATTCTGAATGAGCAGGATCCATCGGATTGTATTCTTCATATTTATCTAATAAAGAGAACAATTTTTCGGGTTCTTTTAAGCGATATAATTCGCCTTTGACATAGTATTTTTCTCCACTCTGGCAAGGGACTATACCCGGATAATAATCAACCATATACATCTTGCCTTCCATCATAGCCTTTCCTAAAGGTTCGGCAAATTTATTTATCCATTCGTGCGATTCAATATTACCGTACTCACTCAATAGAGTACCGTAGACAAAAAGATATTCGTTTTCAGTCATTTCTTTGGTTTAACTTGATGCTTTTCTGATGTTGCCATAGAAAAGTGTTTGTAACAGAATATTAGATTTATTATCTCCTAAGTCAGCAGCTATTTTAAAGCTTTTTTCAGCATTTTCAAAGTCGGCTTTTCTGAATTCCAGTTCACCTATAAATCGCATCACCTCTGCATTTTTGTCTAAATACATTCTTGATGCCCGTTTTAATTCAAAAAGTGATAAGGTGTAATCCTCAAGTTGATAATGAGATAAGCCTTTCCAGTAAAAAGTTTCAGCTAAGGCATTATCTAATCTCATTGATTTTTCAAAATCTGCTAAAGCTGCCTCCCAGTTTTCAAAGTAATAATGGCATTTACCTCTATATAGGTAAGCCGTAGAGGATTTGGGATATTCATGTACTTCCGCATCAAAATATCTGAAAGCGGCTACGTAATTTTCGGATTTGTAAGCTTCAATTCCTTCTTTGAATACAATTTCATCGTATTCCTGTGGCGAAATATCGTTACCCAATCTGATTCTCAGAAAGATATACAATAAAAACGGTATGCCAATCACTAGCGCCTCCATGATATTATTGTTTGTTGAGTTCTTCTTGAATTTTCTTAGGTAAATTACTTACTACTATCTCATATGATTCGTCAATCCACTCTTTCAATAAGTTATCTTTTACTGTGCCATCCACAGATACAGTATTCCAGTGACGCTTATTCATATGATAGGCACCAGTTACACAAGCGTACTCTGCTCTTAATTCTTCATTTTTTTCAGGAGAATTTTTCAAGCTTATTTTAAATCGTTCAGAGTCGAGACCTGTAAGTGCAAACATTTTATTGATTACTTTATACACGAGTGTGTCTGGCCCAAAAGGCAATTCTTCTGTAACGCCTTTTTTTGATAAACAATATTCTCTGAAAGATTCAATATTCATAATTGCTGCTTATCTGGTTGCACAACGGGTTACCATCACAATCAAACAAATCAAAAACATGATGATTGAAATTTTGTTAATTCCGTGCATCATTTTCAAATTGAAACTATGCGGGTATTTGCCTTCTTTGTCTTTGCGAAATACTCTGATAAAGTAGGCAAAAACAGGCCCGATTGAAAGAAAGTGTTTAAGTTTTTGTAACATCGCTTTTATTTTATCACTCGTTCATCAGTTCCATCTCTAAAACTTCAGGTTCTAACCAACGACCATCTTCTTTAATTAATTCTATCAATTCATTTACGGCATTATCTGCATGCACAGATTTCTTGACAACATTTTGTCCTCGATAGAGAGCAATTTTATCTTTTCCTATGCCTACATATCCATAATCGGCATCAGCCATTTCACCTGGACCATTTACAATACAGCCCATAATACCAATTTTGACACCCTTTAAGTGGTCTGTATTTTTACGGATCAGCGCAGTAGTTTCCTGTAAATCGAATAAGGTTCTTCCACAAGATGGACAACTGATATATTCAGTTTTACTCATACGAGTACGAGCTGCCTGAAGTATACCAAATGAAGTACTATTAGCTATGGCTGGGTTTTCAAATGTCAGCATAATGCCATCTCCAAAACCATCAACCAATAATCCTCCGCAATCAGTTGCAGCGTATAATTGCCCATCGATTTCTGAAATACTTTTATAATTTCTTTTAATAACTACCGGGTTTTTAATTCCTGCATTGATCAAATCGAAATACAATTTTCTTAATTCAGGCATGGCTGCCTCATTATTTGTTTCCACAATCAAAACAACCGAAGTATTCTGACGAACCGTTTCAATAAAACCAGCCTTTAAATCATCAATCGTAATTTTAACAAAATTAATGGATTTATGAAGGTGATTTTGTGAACTTGCTTCAACAAAAGCATTGGCATCAAATAAAGGGATTTTATTAGCTGTATCTTCATGCAATGCCCACACTTCTGCATCGAGAATTTCTTTCAAACCATTTGGCAGCATAAAAGGTATCGGCTTTTTACCGCTGTAAATGTAATCTGCACCAATATCATTCATCCGCCATTTATCAGGCAAAGGCAAGTAGAAATGCCCGATTGGTTTCAAATCCTCATGTTTCTCAACTGAAATTTCCGAAAAATCGGCAATTACTCTTGGCACATTCAAACCCCCGAAATTTTCAACCTCAATCGTTTCTCTACGTTGGTATTGATACGGATTGATAGGGTTATAAGTAATTGTCGGAATAAAAGTAGTTTTCTCTTTTCGATAAGTATATCTATCAACTAATGCTTTGGCTACCGGTGCCTCAAATTCAGGGTCTTCAGTTAAGCTAACGCGTACTGTATCACCCAATCCATCTTCTAATAGGGTTCCAATACCCATAGAAGATTTGATTCTTCCGTCTTCACCTTCACCGGCTTCTGTAACGCCTAAATGCAAAGGATAAGGCTTTAATTGCTCTGCCTCAAGTCTTTGAACCAATAATCGATATGCTTCAACCATTACCTGCGGGTTAGAAGACTTCATCGAAATTACTATATTGAAATAGTTTTCATCTTCGCAGATTCTTAAAAATTCCAAAGCGGATTCGACCATCCCCAGCGGAGTATCTCCATATCTACTTAATATTCTATCCGATAAAGAACCATGATTGGTACCAATCCGCATGGCTGTACCATACTCTTTACAAATCTTTACCAAAGGCAAAAATCTTTCTCTGATTCTATTTAATTCCGACTGATAATTTTCTTCGGTATAATCAATAAACTCAAAGCGTTTTTTATCAGCATAATTGCCGGGATTAATACGCACTTTCTCTACTATTCGTGCGGCTAATTCTGCTGCATTCGGTGTAAAATGAATATCTGCTACTAAGGGTGTAGAATATCCTCTAATGCGAAGCTCTTTTTTTATATTTTCGAGGTTTTGTGCCTCTTTTACACTTGGGGCGGTAATCCTTACCAATTCACAACCACTCTCAATCATTCGGATAGTTTGCTCTACTGAGCCAATGGTATCCATCGTATCAATAGTAGTCATAGATTGAACCCTGATTGGATAATCAGAACCTATCCAGACGCCACCTACTTGTACTTGATTCGTTTTTCTTCTGGAATACTCGGTTAACGAATCGCAATATTTTTTTTCTGATTCAGACATTAAATGTTTCAGTTTTACACGCAAATCTAAACATGAATATAACGTCTTTTATGAAAAAATGGTTGAAAAATTTAATATAAATTAAATCCGGTATTTTTTCTTTCTAAGAAAAGTACAACGAATATGTCTAAATTGTGATTTTATTATAGAAAATGTCAATTTTTTGAGATTGTAAATGATGTAAACAGGCATTTATTCGAAAAGTGCGATAATATTGGTAATTTTGTTAAAAAAGATAGTTTGATGGTTACAGATGTAGTAAAACTGCCCGTAATGGAATCTTTCTATACCTTGCAAGGGGAAGGGTATCATTCAGGTAAGGCAGCATATTTTATTCGTTTAGGTGGTTGTGATGTTGGTTGTGTTTGGTGCGATGTAAAAGAATCGTGGGATGCTTCCATACATCCTACATTTACAATAGATGAAATAGTTGAAGGAGCAAGTGATTACAAAGGTAGAATGGCCGTGATTACTGGAGGCGAACCTTTAATGTATAATTTAGATGATTTAACTATTGCATTAAAGCAGGCAGGATTTCAGACAAATATTGAGACCTCTGGCGTGTACACAATGACAGGTGTTTGGGATTGGATATGTTTTTCTCCCAAAAAATTTAAAGAGCCACATGAAAGTATTTATGGGGTGGCCAATGAATTGAAGGTAATTGTATATAATAAATCAGATTTTGCCTTTGCCGAAAAATTTGCCGATTTGGTGAATGAAGATTGTATGTTATTGCTGCAACCTGAATGGAGCAAACAAAGCCAGATGCTGCCTTTAATAATTGATTATGTGAAAGAAAATCCTAAATGGAAGGTTAGTCTACAAACACATAAATTTATGAATATTCCATAATTTAACTTTGTCTCATATTGATTAATAGAAATGCCCATGCTTTTAATAACCATGGGCATTTCTATAAAAAAACACTCAGATTATCTTTGGCCATACATCACAATAGATGCTTTGGCAAGTGTATTTGCGTTAATATTGAAACCCACCATTGCAGGACTTGCATTTTTGTCTAAATCTAATTTAGTTTTTAATGCATAAACTGTAATCAGATACTCATGAGGAGCACCCGGAGGAGGACAAGGGCCGCCATAACCTGGTTTGCCAAAGTCTGTGATACTTTGTACGCATTCTTTAGGAGCAATTGATTTGCTTATGTCTCCTGCACCTGCTTTTAATTCTGTTACATTAGCCGGGATATTAAAAACTACCCAGTGCCACCACCCACTACCGGTAGGAGCATCTTTATCATAAATAGTAATAGCAAAACTTTGTGTGCCTTGTGGTACACCAGCCCATGATAATTGGGGAGAAATGTTTTGTCCGGTACAACCGAAACTATTGAAAAACTCTTTTTGCGTGGCCTGTCCACCCAGATCATTACTCTTTAAAGTGAAGTTTTGTGCAAAAGAAAAACTGCTGATTAATAAAATTGCAAACAACGATACACTTACTTTTTTCATACTTTCTTGGTTTTTGTTATTAATTAAATTTCAACTCTTTGCCATGTGTGCTCCTGATTACCAATGGCAAAAGTGCTGGCAAGCTGTTTAAGAAGGTAATGGCGAGTTCTGAGGTTTTTTCTTTGCCAAATAATTTCTGTAATTGTCTTCCTCTCCAAAGTTGATTTCTGAAATTATCATTCCAGTTTGATATATATAACTTCTCTAATTCGGTTCTGTTAATATTTCCATGTAAAAATTCTGTTATCAATTGTGCAGCTAAAAAACCAGACCTGATGGCAATTGACATACCATTGCCTGCCAAGGGTGTAATTAAACCTGCCGAATCGCCTATCATGATAATATTTTCATGAACCCGGCTTTTAGTGACAAACACCACTTCATTAATTACTTCAGGTTTTTTAAAAAGGAAGTCGGCCTTCGTGAAAATTTCTTTAAGGAAAGGATTTTTATACAAAACCTCTTCTTCCATTTGTTTGATTCCATTTTTATTTTTCAGGTTCGAGGTTACACTCAGATAACAAAGACAATATTTATTATCTTCAATTGCTGAAATACCACAATAGCCGCCATTAAAATTATGCAGTGAAATTAAATCTTTGGGGTAATCCAGTGAGATATGGTACTTAATTCCTAAATAACTTGTCTTTTGCTTGGGGATAGGTCTTTGAATAATTTTATCAACTTTAGCCCTTTTTCCATACGACCCGATAAGCATTTTAGCCTGAAAGGTTTTGTTGGTATTGGTATCAACAAAAAATGTATCATTAATACGTTGCGTATCTTCTACGCTGGCATTTAATTCGAACTGTACCCCTTGTTTAATAGCTATTTTATAGAGTTCATGATCTAAGGTATATCGACTAATTCCAAAGCCACCCATCTGTAAAGGTGAGTGTAGTACTGTTCCTCTGATAGACGTAAGTTGAAATTTATCAATAGTAGCTGCTCCTAATTTATTAATATCTAATCCTATGTGTTCAAGATAAGGTCTGACTTCATTGGATATGTATTCTCCACATACCTTATGAAAAGGGTAAGTGTATTTCTCAATTACAATCACAGAAAATCCCTTTCCGGCTAGTTCAATAGCAACGGTTAATCCTCCAAGTCCTCCTCCAATTATTATGGCGTCATACATAGGAACCAGATTTTAACTTACTTTTTGTAATGCAAACTTAAGGAATTTTTTCCAACAATTTTCCCAACTTCTGAGCCCTGATCAATACCATCTCTGAAATGAATGCCTCCATAAACTCTGGAAATACTACATTCTTTTGCCGCTGCCCAGAAAGAATCGAACTTTTTCGGTGGGCCTACAAAATATTTTGAATAGTCTGTATAGCCTACAGAATCTCCCATTTTTTCTGTAAGAATGGTTGCCATGGCAGCAGATTGCGCTGAATGGCCAGATGGAAATTCCGGAAATGGGGGAGTCAACAAAGCTGCTTCCCATTTGCTGTCAATATATCTTTTAATATACGCAATTGGCCGGATAAAGTTTTGCTCATATTTGATCTTCCAGGTAGCTATAAATGTATCATTTAAACCTATCGTCAGATTACTATACAATTCGGTAGCCTCATCTAAACTTTTGGGGTTTTGTTTAAGCACTTGGGTAAGTATAGAAACTGAATGACCGGGTGCTGAGTAGGTAAAAGTAGCGGCATCGTCCCAGAAATTAGCAATCTGTAATTTCTCACTATTGGGTTTTACCTCTCTTGAAATAATATAGACTTCCATCGCCATTTTATAAAAGGGCGAATTCGGATAAATAGAAAATTCTACTTTAGGTTTGATATCTATACCATTCTGATTTTCTTTCAGGAAAGTTCTATTCTTACCCCAATTTGGATGCAGAGGTCCTGTATTTTCTAAATCTGCCACACGGTTAATCTCAAAACACGAAGTACAGACAGGCATTTTATAATTCATATCATAAGTCCGCATAAATGTATTATGCCCGCCATCTGTCATGGAGTAATTGTAAATCCAGTTAGCAATTTTCTCCCCATATTTCCACGATTTTTCTATTGTTTCGTGAGGGATTTTAGTTACAAAATGATTATTGACACTATCTTTCAACGCATAAACCTTTTCCATCCAGATAAATGGAGATGAAATGAATAATTTATCTACCATGTTAAAAATCGCACTTGAAACAGCGACCGATGGATTAAAATCAGTGTTATCAGCAAAAAGACTATCTGGTTTTTTCAGACCTTGAAGCTGGCCTGAAAGTGAGAAATTATCAGGGTATGCAGGTAGTATAGCCTCATAAGCAGCTATATTAATATAAGCCATGTTTCTTGCCGCCACATTCGGGCTATATCCCTGCGTTTGTTCAACTAGGTCAAAAATTAACTCGTGCCACCTTACTACTATGTCAGACGAATCATAGTTATATTTTCTTTCAGGTTCAACTCTGATGAAGGTCGGAGTCCCAACTTGTTGCGAAAGTGTTGTATTTACTTCGTCAATTACAGTATCTTCTTGTGAATTTGCCTGTGGTTGAGTTACCTTTACAGAAGTTTTAGGAGTAGTCGTCTTTTTTGTAGTGGCAGCAGGTTTATTTTTAGGTGTCGTTTTTGTCGGAGTCTTTTGTTGCGCAAATACTCCCAAATACAATAGGAATAATATACTACTTAAAAAAGATTTCTTCATAGTTGAGAGATTATTATAATAAAAAGACGAATATTTGAATCTGGATTCTATTCAAAACAAAAGTCTGATTTAGAAAAGGATTTTGCAACATTTATACCGATAAATTACACAATGCCCGACAAAAAACTATTTCTTCTTGATGCCATGGCGCTAATATACCGAGCGCATTTTGCATTTCTTAAAGCTCCTCGAATCACCTCTAAGGGTCTTAATACAAGCTGTGTTTTCGGATTCGCCAATGCTTTATTGGAAGTTATTCAGAAAGAAAAACCTACACATTTAGGAGTTGCATTTGATTTACCGGGTGGAACTTTCAGAAATGAGAGATTTCCTGAGTATAAAGCTAACCGTCAGGAACAACCAGAGGATATTACGATAGCTATTCCGTACGTAAAGAAATTAGTGGAGGCAATGGATATACCGTGCCTTAGTTTAAAAGGATTTGAGGCCGATGATGTGATTGGTACATTGGCTAAAAAAGCTGCGCAGGAAGGTTTTGAGGTGTTTATGATGACACCAGACAAGGATTATGGACAATTGGTTGAGGAACATATTTATCTCTATAAACCTGCAATCGGTGGCAAGGACGTTGAAATAATGGGCGTCAATGAGGTATGTAGCAGATGGGGCATTAAGCGGGTAGATCAGGTAGTTGATATACTAGGCTTGATGGGTGATGCTGTTGACAATATTCCAGGAATTCAAGGAGTGGGAGAGAAGACCGCTGCCAAACTAATTGCAGAGTATGATACAGTTGAGAATCTAATTGCGAATAGTGATAAATTAACTGGGAAATTAGGGGAATCGGTTAGAAATAGTAAAGAAATTGCTTTATTATCAAAAGAATTAGCAAAAATAGAACTAAACGTTCCGATTGACTTTGATGGGGATAAACTGAAAATAATGCCTCCGCATGTAGATATATTATCATCATTGTTGGATGAATTGGAATTCAGGACCTTAAGAAAAAGATTATTACCTGATGAACTATCAAGTACTCCGACTTCTGCTCCTGTAAGCAGAACAGCAGTATCAGGTGGAGATAAAAAATCGGCTATTGGTGCGAAATCAGGCCAACAAATATCTATGTTTGAGGCCGATACTTCAACTAATACTGTTTTGCCAGATGATTTGGGCGAAGAAACTTCATTCGGCCATCATTCATCTTCAAAAGAAACGATTGAGTCTTTAGTTCATGAATATCACCTCATGAATACACCAGAGCTTAGAAAAAGCCTGATATATTATTTATCAAAACAGGATGAATTCTGTTTTGATACCGAAACTACTTCAGTAGATGCCGTTGATGCTGAAATTGTTGGTATGTCATTCGCTTATCGCAAAGGTGAAGCCTATTATATCCCATTTCCTGAAAATCAACAGGAGGCATTTGAGATTGTTCAGGAGTTCAAAGAAATTTTTGAAAATGAATCTATCATGAAAATCGGACAGAACATCAAGTATGATATGATGATTCTGCAAAATTATGGGGTAGCAGTAAAAGGAAAAATGTATGATACCATGTTGGCGCATTATATCATTGAGCCAGAGCAAAGACATGGGATGGATTATCTGGCAAATGTTTATCTCAATTATGAGCCTGTTTCAATCGAAACCCTAATCGGCAAAAAAGGCAAAGGTCAACTGACCATGCGTCAGGCAGATGTTGAAAAAGTAAAAGAATATGCAGCTGAAGATGCTGATATTACGCTACAATTAAAAACTGTATTGCAGCCAAGATTGAGTGCCAGTGGACAACAGGAAAAACTATTAATGGATGTTGAAATGCCATTAGTTGAGGTATTGGCCGATATGGAAATGTCTGGTGTGAAAGTGAGTGTTGATACCCTGCATGAAATGTCCAGAGTTTTAGATACTGATATTCAGGAGATTCAGAGAAGCATTTATAGTCTTGCGGGTGGAGAATTTAATGTTTCTTCTCCTAAACAATTAGGTGAGATTCTATTTGAGAGACTTAAAATAGATAAAGGTGCCAAAAAAACTAAAACAGGGCAATATGCCACCGGTGAAGATGTTCTGTCAAAACTAGAAGGTGAACATGAGATTGTAAGAAAAATCCTTGATTTCAGAGAGTTAATAAAGCTGAAAAGTACTTATGTAGATGCTTTGCCTGCATTGATTTCGAAAAAGACCGGAAGAATTCATACTTCATACAATCAGGCGGTAGCAGCCACTGGTCGATTAAGTTCAACCAATCCGAACTTACAGAATATTCCAATCAGAACTGTTCGTGGTCGTGAAATTCGAAAAGCTTTTATTCCACGTGATGAAAACCATGTCATTCTTTCTGCTGATTACTCTCAGATTGAATTACGTATTATGGCTGCTTTTAGTGAAGACGAAAGTATGCTGAATGCCTTTAATCAAGGAATTGACATTCACTCAACTACGGCTTCAAAAGTTTTTAAAGTTCCTATTGGTGAAGTAACCGGTGATATGCGTAGAAAAGCTAAAATGGTCAACTTTGGTATTATTTATGGTATTTCTGCTTTTGGATTAGCCCAAAGATTAAGCATTCCTCGCGGAGAAGCCAAAGAAATCATTGATGCCTATTGGATGGAATTCCCAAGAATTAAAATTTTTATGGATTCTGCCATCAATAAAGCCAGAGAAACGAAATATGTTGAAACCATTTTAGGGCGTAGAAGATATTTAAGAGATATTAACTCTCAAAATCTGGTTGACAGAGGTTTTGCTGAACGAAACGCCATTAATGCCCCGATACAAGGTTCTGCGGCAGATATGATTAAGGTGGCTATGATTAACATTCATGAATTCCTGAAAAAGGAAAAATTGCAGTCAAAAATGATTTTGCAGGTGCATGATGAGTTAGTTTTTGATGCGCATCATAGTGAAGTTGATTATCTGAAGCAAAGAGTAGATGAACTAATGTGTACGGCTATTCCGTTACCAGTTAAGATGGAAACAGGAATGGGTGTGGGCAATAACTGGTTAGAAGCACATTAATGCTTCAAGAGTTTCGGTTTCAAGAATTTAAATAAGTATATTTTTAATAATTTATATACTTCCATCTGAACTCCGATTCAGATGGAAGTATCCTTTTTAAATGAATGTTGGTCTTGTAATTCTGGCAGCAGGTGGGTCTTCACGAATGGGTGTTCCCAAACAATTGCTGCATATTGATGGCAAATCTTTAATTAAACGCATGGCCGAAATGGCTATGGATACTAAAACTTATCCGATTGTTGTAGTTTTAGGTGCTAATCGTCCGATGATTCGTAAAGAATTAGAGCGTATGCCTATTACAGTTATTAATAATCCACAGTGGGAAAATGGTATGTCAAGTTCTATCAGAATGGGTTTGGTGGGTGCTTACATGACTTATAAAGAACTTGAAGCTGTTATATTTATTACGGCTGATATGCCATTGGTATCGGCCGAATTAATTGATAAAATAGTAAAGAGAGCAGAGGTACTCAATGATAACGGAGAATCTCCAGATATTGTGGCTTGTAAATATAATGGACAAGTAGGTATACCAGTATTGTTTAAAAGAAAATTGTTTAATGATTTATTGGAATTAAGCGGCGATAGTGGAGCAAAAAAAGTAATATTAGCCAATAAAGAACAAACAGCTACAATTGATTTTCCGGAAGGAAATGTTGACCTGGATACGATAGAGGAGTATAGGAATTTTTTGTCTAATTACAATCAGAACTAATGCGAGCAGTTGGTTATTATATAGCGTTACCCTTTTTATATTTTATTTCCATTTTACCTTTCCCGATTCTTTATCTGCTTTCAGATTTTGTCTATGTAATTATTTATTATGTAGTTGGTTATAGGAAATCAGTAGTTCGAACTAACCTGAGAAATAGTTTTCCCGAAAAAAGTGAGGCAGAGTTAATAAAAATTGAAAAAGCCTTTTTTCAGTATATCATTGATTTTTTTCTGGAAATGCTCAAATGTCTGACCATTTCTAAAGAGGCATTATTAAAACGAGTAAGTATTGAGAACCCTGAAGTAGTTGAAGACTTATATAAAAATGGACAAAGTGTCATTGTTTCTACCGGACATTATGGGAATCATGAATGGGTAAATCAGGTTTTACCATTTATGTTACCCTTTCAGATAAAAACCATTTATCGGACTCAACATAATCCTTATTTCGACCAACTATTTTTGAATTTTCGTTCTAAATACGGAGTTGAAATGATAGCGATGGAGGAGGCTTATAAAAAAATAAATACGAAAGGTGATAAGCCTTTTTTATTAATTCTGGCCAACGATCAGTCAGCCCCACCAGATAGAGCTTTTTGGACTACATTCCTGAATCAGGAAACTTCTTTTTTTACAGGAACTGAAATCTTTGCGCATCGCTTTAATGTCCCTGTGGTTTATGTATGTATCAAAAGAATAGCACGTGGCAAGTATAGAGCAGTATTTGATATTATAAGTACAACACCGAAAGAATTACCCAAAGGAAAAATACTTGAGCAACACGCCAGAAAACTGGAAAGAGATATTATAGGGGATCCAACGCCTTGGATGTGGTCTCATAAGCGTTGGAAATATCAGAAAATTAATGGTCAGTATATAGATGCAAATTATAAAGAATGAAAACAAAGTTTTTAATCTTGCGTTTTTCGTCTATTGGAGATATTGTACTCACAACTCCGGTTATTAGATGCCTAAAACAGCAATATCCTGAGGCAGAAGTACATTTTGCTACTAAGAAACAATTTAAAGTTCTGGTTGAAAACAACCCTTACATTGATAAGTTTTTCCTGTTAGAAGGTAAACTTGATGCGTATATCCAAACACTCAAGGCAGAAAAATATGATTATGTGATTGATTTGCATAATAATCTGCGAACGTCTATCATCAAGTTCCGGCTCGGTAAAAAATCATTTAGTTATAATAAATTGAATTTTGAGAAATGGCTCCTGGTCAATCTCAAAATTAACCGAATGCCAGAGATGCATATTGTTGACAGAAATTTAAAAACTGTCGAATCATTAGGAGTAAAAAATGATAATAAAGGATTGGATTATTTTATCCCTTCGAATCAACAAGTAAATCTATCCAATATTCTTGAAGGTGATGAACCATTTGTTGCCTATGCAATTGGTGGTCAGCATTTTACAAAAAAACTTCCAGTAGAACGAATCATAGAACTTTGCAATAAAATCAATAAAAAAATCATTTTATTGGGAGGTAAAGAAGATGAAGCAGCCGGAGAACTTGTGGTGAATGCACTTGGCAATAAAATTTATAATGCTTGCGGGAAATATAATCTCAATCAATCTGCTTCTATTTTAAATCAAGCTGAGTACCTTATCAGTCACGATACAGGATTGATGCACATTGCCTCAGCTTTGAAAAAGAGAATTATCTCAATCTGGGGTAATACGGTACCAGAATTTGGAATGTATCCTTATCAGACCGAATTCAGCATTATTGAAAATAAAAATCTCCCGTGCAGACCTTGCTCCAAAATAGGCTATAGTAAGTGCCCTAAAGGTCATTTTAAGTGTATGAACGAGTTAGAACTAGAAAACCTTAATTCGTAGTTCGTCATCAAGATTTTCTAGTTCTACTAGAATTCAATTATAGCTGATTAATTGATGAATCTGGGCATATTGCAAAAGCATAATCGTTTTTCCATCCTTTATCTCACCTCTTTCCATCATTTGGATGGCTTTATTGAAATCAAGTTCTAATACTTCAATATCCTCTTCATCAATTACGCCACCACCATCATTTATTTTTTGTTCATTGGTATATTCTGCCACAAAAAAATATAAAATTTCTGTAACAGATCCTGGTGACATATAGGATTCGAAAACTTTTTTCACCTGACTGATTTTATAGCCAGTTTCTTCCTCTGTTTCTCTTTTAATACAATTCTCAGCATCATCTTTGTCTAATAATCCGGCACAAGCTTCAATCAACATACCGTTTTCATTACCATTTACATAAGTCGGTATTCTAAATTGATTGGTTAGTATGACAGTTTTAGAAGTATTATTATATAGCAAAATGGTTGCACCATTCCCACGATCATAGGCCTCTCTGCTTTGTTTCTGCCAATCTCCATTCTTCTTTTGCCATTCAAATGTAACTTTGCGGAGTGTATACCAATTGTCGGATAAGATTTCGGTGCTTAAATTTCGAACTCGATTATTCATTTTGATTATTTTTGAATTATTTTGATTATTTTTGAGTAAATTTATAAAAATGATATGAACTTTCAAGAACGTAAGCAATTAATTATTGAAAAAGTAGAAACAAATGGGAGTGTTGATGTAAAAGAACTAGCCCTTTTATTAAACACTTCTGAAATAACTGTACGTAGAGACCTAGCAATTCTGGCAGAAAAGGGCCTGATTTTCAGGACTCATGGGGGAGCCATGAAACTCAGTTTAAGTTACGACCCAATCGATTTTGTTAATAAATCGGCTGTGAGAGGTGAGCAAAAAGATTATATCTGCCAGATTGCCTCTTCTTATATCAAAGAAGGAGATGTAGTTTTTTTAGATTGTGGAAGTACTGTTTACAGGATTTGCCCCTTTATCAGAAATATGAAAATAAAGGTGGTAACTAATTCCATTCCTATTGTAAACGCTTTGCTAAATTCTTCCGTCAGTTTGAATTTCGCTGGTGGTGAAATTGATATGGATCGGCAGGCAAGTCATGGATCTATCGCTGTTGAACATTTTGCCAGATATAGAGCGGATAAAGCTTTTTTGGGAGTTGATGGTATTTCCTTGGCTAATGGCCTGAGTGCTTCAAGTGAAAAGGAAGCAGAAATCTCAACAATGCTTGCCAAATACGCCAAAGAAACTTTTCTCTTATGCGATTCAAGTAAATTCGAAAAAGATAAATATCTGCCCTTTGCGCCAATTAATATGGCAGATTATCTGATAACTGATAGTGGCGCAAATGATGAATTAGTAAAGAAATATGAAAACCTGGGAGTGAAGGTATTAAAGTAAGAGGCTTGTTATTTAAAGCCTCTTACAAATGATATCATCTTAGAAATTACAAATATCTCAACCACTTAATATCTTTATGAGCAGCTTTATAATTGCTATACCACTTGCACAATGGATAAAGACTAATCACAACTGCCAGCCAAACCAGATAAACTCCTCCCAGTTCTAATCCAGATGGTTTTTGTGGACGACCAAACTGGAATGGACCAAATACAAAATCTTTATACTGAAATCCCTGCATATATAGCATCACAAACATGATGGAATGAATCAGATACCAATGGATGAGATAATAGAAAAGGGGCACTTTCCCGTAGACTGTCATAATATCTATAAATTTATTTTTGGCTCCATCGCTAACTGAAAGAATAATAAAGCTTATGCCTAAAGTAGCTAGGGTGTATAGAAGCGATGGAGGATATTTAGTTAAATTCATAAATGACATGAAAGTAAAAACAGCGTCTTTTTGGGGTGACCAAGGCACCGGATCTCCATAAATATTAATAAAACGGATGATTGCAAAAAGTGCCAATGAACCTAAGCCTAATTTTAATAAAGTAGCTTTTCTGTCCGATTGAGTTTTGTTAAAAACTACTCCGCCCATTCCATATCCGGCTAACATAATTCCTAGCCAGGGAATAGGAGGGTAACCAATAGCAAATGTAGTATTTGGGGTAACCTGGAAAAGTGAGAAACTAAATAATGGCACAAAATAAGAATAAGGGGTTTCATTAAAGGGTAAAAGCCCCAAGAGATTATGACCAAAAATAATAACCAAGCCTATACTCAGAATAGTTTTGGGTGTCAGCTTCATCAGGAATGAAAGAATTATAAAACCCAAGCCTATGGCACCAATCACCTGAAAGAAAAACATTCTGAATTTAAAGTCAAACCAGAGCGCAAAACCGATAATTGTAAACTCTAGGATAATTAACCATATCCCACGGCTTAACATAAATCTTTGGGACTCTTTTAAAGACGCGTTTTGGTTCTTATAAGATAAATAGGCTGATGTGCCTGAGAGAAATACAAAGGTTGGCGCACAAAGGTGCGTAATCCATCTGGTAAAAAATAAAAATGGAGTAGTTACAGTTAAATCAGTGGGATTGATACCGATATGTAGTAAATCACGGCAATGATCAATAGCCATAATTACCATGACCAATCCACGGGTGAAATCAATGGAGTTAATTCTTTTCATATTGGAGATAGATTAGCGTAATAGGTTTTTCAGAAATTGTTTACCAAAACACAATTTCGTAATTAATCTTCTCCAAACAAAATGTCAATATAGAATTAGATCTCAGAAATACAGAAAATTTCTATTTCAATAAGCGGAAGGAGTTGCCGATTGGCTTCCCGGTCTCTTCAGGTATGTTGGATAGTCTTTTCGGTTTTTTCAAAGAAATAACTTTAAACAGGTTCTATAGTTGGAAACTAATTATCTGGTTGTTAAATAAAACGAAAATTTTGTTATTCTATTTAACAACCGGAAAAGCAACAACTCGTAACTTACTACAACCGTAAGGAATCAAAGTGATTGATTCTTCTTTTTCGGCCACTTCACCCAAATAAACTCCATCGCGGGCAGTTATCGGTTGGCGAGCTACACCTTCAACAATTTTCCAGCTTGGAATTTTCTTGCCTACTGTTTTAATCTCTATCGGTGCATTGGTACTATTCCAAACAAAGGCATCAGATTTAGGCTTGATGTTCACACTAGAGTTTTCAACGGTTTTTTTGATCACTGAGAGTGGCAAACCATAATTCCAGTCACTTTTTGGTTGAATATCATAATAAATCCCTTCTTCTTTAATTTCTTTCTTGGTCCACTCTTCTTCAATTTTCAAGGCATACACCAGTGGACCTCTTTCGATAGCGCGCGAATTTTTTGCCCAGTTTGAAGTTGTTACTTCCATAGGTAATTGTAATGTCAGTTTATCGCCATTTGCCCATACCCTTTTAATTCGGGCAATTTTACCACCTTGCTCCGTTTTTAATTTCTGACCATTCAGTAATAAAGTCGCCTCTTTACACCAAACAGGAATGCGAATTTCTAGAGGAAAATCAACCGATTTAGGAGTGCTAATTGTGAAATTTATCTTGTCTTCAAAAGGATAATTGGTTTCTTCATCTATACTTACCTCTGTACCATTGCCTACTTTTGCCTTGATTGTATTAGGTGCAAATAATAAAGCAGCCAGGCCTTTGTCTGGAGTCGCATACCAAAGGTGAGAAGTAAATTTTGTCCAGCCCTGGTGCATATTGGCGGTGCAACAGGTATAGCCTGCATAAGGGCCAAAAACATTACACATGCCACGCCAGAAAGGCAATGAAAAATCAAATACTCCCCGACTTACCTGTACCTGATTGGCTATTTGAAAATACTGTCTTGAATTATAGTCATCAGTTGTTTGGGTAGGTAAGGCATTATAAGTCATGCGCTCAAGCGCATCTATATAGGTTTGATCTCCTGTAATACCAATCATTTGTTCCAATGAAAACATCGTTTCAACAATAGAACAAAGTTCAATACCTTGTGTCGGGTCATTTCCGTGTAAATCTTCATCACCTGAAAACATACCATGAGGTAATCCATGAAGCGTCATTAAATCAGACCAGCCTGTTTTCAGGCTTTTTAGTAGCTCAGGATTTTTTTTGGATTGGTAATAAATTGCAGGAAGTTTAATTCCCATGCCAACGTTTACTGCATGGCGGTTCATCCATTTTTCATCTGTCTGGTTAGCTGCTGCCTGCATTACCCAGTTTCGTTTGCCTAAAAGGTCTGTCCAGGGCGTAGTTTGTTGGTAAAGGGTATCACCTAATTCCAATAAAAATTTATCACCTGTAATATTATATAACCAGTAAACCGACATCAGGTTATCACCACCTCTGGCTTGTGCCCAATCAGTCCATTTTACTAATGGGCAAGTTTTAAGATTCTGATGCTGATACTTAAAATAATTTGTTAAGCATTTAATGACTCTCTTATCATTAGTTGCGGTATAATATTGTTGTAAAACCTTTATCATTACCATTTTAGGCCACCAGTCTTCTCCTTGTTGACATGCCGATAATGTCTTGCCTTCTCTTTCATCTTTGGTGAGACCGCCTATATAACCATTCGGACGTTGGTGGTCAATCACCCAGTTTACATACTTCTGAACCTTATTTTTTAATTCCTGATCGTCTAGTAAATAAGCCAAAGGCAGAGCGCCATCAAGCCAATAAGGGGTTTCTTCCCAAGCATCGCCTTTACCACCTAGCCAACCATTGTCATTCATGATTTTCGGGTAATACTCATCCAAATGACCAGTCGTCCCATTTTTCATGATTGTCAGCTGTGTGTGTAGCCAGCCTTTAGGCTTAATTGCCCCAACTGGCAGTTCAATATATTTAAGCGGTGCGAGTGGAGCCTTATTGGCAATATAGAAAGAGTTTTGTGCTTGTGTTTGAATGAAAATGAAAGGAATTGATAGACTAAAGAGAATTTTCTTGATCATAGCTGAAAGGTTAAGTAGGTAGGGGAATTAAATCTTTAGTTTTAATAGGTTGAATTTTACGCTGCTCAAAACTGAGCAGCGTAAAAATAAAAGATTTTTCTTAATTCCTATTTGCTTGATCTTACTACTTTTGAAAAATCAAGGTATCTGTATTTTCCTAATACACTTTGTTGTAATGTCAATTCATATATTCCGCCATCATAGTTTGCTTTTGTACTGATTTTCTCAACTTTTAATGCTGGTAGTTTTGGGGTATTTTTCTCATTCAATAATTCATAAAAAACTCTACCATTCATTGAAGATGGGATTGGCAACTGATGTAAATGCAGGATTGTTGGAACAAGGTCCACATTAGAGGTTGGTAAATTACTCTCATATGATTTTCTGAAACTTGGTCCGGAGGCCAATAGCGCAATATGCACTTCATAAGGACTTAAACTACCATGCCCTGCAACACCTTTCGCAAAACTTGTACCGGCATAGCCTTTGTCATTTTTATTATCATTCCAGTTATAATCTACCAAGATATCGGCTGTTCTGTTAGCATGATTCCAATGAATGGCATCGTAAGAAAGAGTTCCGAATATGAAACCTTTAGAATCACCTGGTTTTATGGCTTTCGTATAAATTCCGCCAATCCATTCCTGACTTTGTAATTTGCTTACTATTTGTTGAATTTTGGCTTTATCGTTGTTTTTTACGTAAATAGCTCCTTCAGAAACTATCACGTCTTCACTGTCTTTACCTTGTTTTAAACCCTCAATAATTAAAAAGTCGGCTACATTAGTCTTACCGATAAAAGTAGCAAATCCGTGATCAGCTGAAATGATGATATTAAAATTATTTGTCAGTCCCTTCTCCTCAATATCTGTTAGAATCCGTCCAAACTGTTCATCGACTATTTTAATTGACTCCATGGCATAGTCAGAACCAATGCCAAAGGTATGAGCTGCTCCATCCGGGTCAGAAAACCATACAGAACTTACCAAAGGGCCATCTAATGTAATGCCGTATTTCAATATAGCATCGGTAATCCACTTGTGTTGCTGTAAATTAGGTTTAGGCTTGACACTTTCCGGAACCGCACCTATTTCTCTCAGCACTTTTTCTTTTAATGATTCCGGCAAAATCATACTTGTATTAATAACAGCACCGCCACCTATTGTATGATTCTGTAATAATGCTGAACCAGTAGAGCCTGAGCTAAAGACAATCATCTTTTTACCTGCTTTAGTCAAGATTTCACCTAAAGAAATAGCAGTGAGCAGATTTCCATTCTCTGATTCATTGATTTTATTCAGATTTTCAGCATCACCGGTATTCAAACCTTGCTTCTTATCAACTTTGGGAAAATAAACGGTATTTCCCATTAACCCATGTGTTTTTGGATAGCTACCAGTTGAATAAGAAGAAGAATTAACCCTTGTTACAGTAGGAAATACGCTATGATGATTTTTGCCATAAGCTCCTTTCTTACTGAAAGCATAAAGGTTAGGCATATTTTCAGGAGTGATATAGTCTGGTCGCAATCCATCAAAAAATATAACGAGCGTTCGTAATTCTTTTGGATTTTGTGCCTGGACAAGCTGAATATTTATTAAAAGAGAAAATAGAATAAGTGCCGTTTTGAATCGGATTTTCATAGTAAAGAGGTTTCAAAAGTATTACAAAATAAAATCTGAGTAAATGAAACTTCAGACCCACTAATGTACGCCATTCAAACCGATTGAGGCTATTTTATTAAATGAATTATCTGTTAATTTCATCAAAATCCCCAAGACCGGCTCTGATTACCTCAAAGTCATCATCAATCGCTAAAATAACAGTTGAAGGCTCAATTCCACACCAGCCACCGTCAATAATTATATCAGCTTTATCTTTATTCTGGTCGTAAAGCACTTCTATTTCATTAGGATATTCAATAATATCATCAATATCATCCTTTACTGAGGTGGTAATGATAGGATTCCCCAGCATTTCTATGATTCTTTGCGGGATTTTATGATCAGGCACCCGAATACCAATTGTTTTACGGGTAGTTTGCATGATTTTGGGTAATTCCAGCGTAGCAGGAAGGATGAAAGTAAATGGCCCAGGTAAAGCCCTTTTTAGTAAACGGAAAGCATTATTGGATACTTTCGCATAAGTGGAAATATTGCTTAAATCATGGCAGACTATTGAAAAATTATTGTGTTGAGGTTTGATGCCTTTAATTTTGCAAAGCCTTTCAACACCTTTTGTACTGAATATATCACAACCCATCGCATAGACAGTATCGGTTGGATATATAATGATGCCCCCATCTTTGAGGCAATCAACTACCTGACGAATCTTGCGTTCATCAGGATTAGTCGGGAATATTTCGATTATTTCAGCAGACATATCTTTTATAATTGTGTGGGCAATATAATTTAGCCTGTTAATAAAACAAAAAGGTTCGGCGTAAAGTTTACGACCGAACCTTTCAGCGTTTTCTAAAAACACGTTTTATTTGCTTTTCTTCTCTTTTTTGCCTTTTGAAGCCTGTAAATCAGTTGCTTTTGCAGCATTCATTTCAAAGTAGTCGACTGTTAAACCTGCTAAAGATTTCATACCCAATGTAAAGCCTGACTCATCTATATAGAAATCAGGAGTATGGTGAGGTGCCGGACTGGTTTGACCTTTTGGTTTACCACCTAGAAAAAAGAATAATCCCGGAACTTTTTGTTGGAAGAAGCTGAAATCTTCTGCTCCAGTTTGTACTGGTTGAACATTTACATTTTCTTTTCCTGCAATACCCTCTAATGTACCAATCATTTTATCTGTCAATGCTGGGTCATTATAAGTTACAGGGTAACCCGTGTCAATTTTTACATCAGCAGTCGCGCCTGCGCTTTCCGCAATATTAACAGCTACTTCATTGATACGACGGTGTACCAACTGGCGTTGTTCTGTGCCGAAAGTACGGATAGTACCAATCATTTCAAGCGACTCAGGAATAATATTCTGACGAATGCCTCCATGAATAGCACCAACTGTAACAATTGCCGGATTTTCTGTTATGTTCACATTTCTACTCACAATCGTTTGTAATCCCATCACTATCTGCGCTGCTGTTACGATTGGATCTATACCAGACCAAGGATTAGCACCATGCGTTTGTTTTCCTTTTAATTTGATTCCTAATTGATCAACAGCGGCCATTGTGGCACCCGGACGATATCCTATTTTTCCAACTTCTGTTACAGAACTGATATGTAAACCAAAAATAGCATCAACTTTGGGGTTTTCCATTACTCCTTCCATTACCATCAATTCAGCGCCGGATTTACCATCTTTTAATAATTTAGCGTCATAAACTCCTTCTTCAGCTGGTTGAAAAATGAATTTTACCGTTCCAGCCAAATCATTTTTCATAGATGACAGGATTTCTGCAACTCCCATCAAAATAGCCACATGAGAATCATGACCACAAGCGTGCATTACCCCTGTTTTCTGGCCGTTGTATTCTGTCATTACTTTTGATTTGAAAGGCACATCAACGCGCTCAGTCACTGGCAGGCCATCCATATCAGCGCGTAATGCTACTACAGGGCCGGGTTTGCCTCCTTTTAAGATGCCAACTACTCCGGTTACTCCAACTTTCTCTTGAACTTCGATACCTAGTGAACGCAAATGGTCAGCCACTATTTTAGAAGTTCGGAATTCAAGGTTTCCTAATTCCGGGTTTTCATGAAAATCGCGACGCCAGGCCACCACTTTCTTTTCTAGGGCATCTGCGCTTGAGCTGATTTTTGGTTTTAATGCTGATTGCCCCATGGCAAGACCGCACGAAACGGTTAAAAGACTAATCAATAGATTTCGCATTGATGAAATTTAATTTAGGTATTTTAAATGATTTAAGGCGGTCAGAAAAACTAAGTTACTGATAGAAATTGAATAAAGCAAGCTTATTTAATTGCTTCATAAGCTTCAATCATCCGATCGGTTGAAAGGATGTCAGCACCATTATTTACAAATCCTTTGTAGATGTGATCGCCTTTGGCAATTGCCATTTTGTCAAGGTTACCTAAGGTACCTAAAATTGTACAAATTCCTTTTTTATGCAAGAACTCATTGAATTCTTTGTTTGGTTCTCTTGTACCGATAAAAGCTACCATGTTTTTATCTGGGATACCTGCTTGTTGGTGTCTCTCATATTCTTTCAAATCTCTGATCGTAACCGAAATCATTAAATTCGGATCTAGTTCATAAACCTTTTTGGCCTGGTTTACATCATAGGTGATAATTACACAATAATTTTCAGCGTGTAATTTTTGAACCATTGCCACTACCTTTTCGTAAGGCGTATTACGTTTTACGTCTAAAGTATAAATTACTTTGTTTTTTCCCCATTTTATCACTTCCTCTAGCGTTGGAACTTTAAAGTTTGTCACTGTTCCTGCATTGTCTTTTAGCTTCACATCCTTAAATTCATCCCATTTCTGGTCAATAATTTTGCCCTTGCCAGTAGTGGTTCTGTCAAGAGAGTTATCGTGCATCATCATTAAGACACTATCTTTTGTGATTTCAATATCGCATTCAATAATTGTCGGGATCTTACTTGCCAGAAATTCAAAAGACTGGATGCAATTTTCGGGATAACCAGGAATATCTCCACCACCTCTATGAGACGAAATCATTGCTTTAAAGCCTGGCTTATATTTTAAGAACTTAACTAAACCCTGGCTCGGGACATGAATATAAGATTTTTGAGGAACAGGCTGACATGCTACTACTAAAACCAGTAGAATAGAATAAAAGAATTTCATTGGAATGTTGATAATTAATTGAAGTGTAAACTTATTGAAAAAACACAAGAGAGTCTTGGTTTGTCAGTGTTTTATATTGATTAAAAATTTCTTTGGCTGTTGATAAACCATTTTCTCCATGCACCATTAAGCAAACTGTTCCACCACTGCCACCACCTGTTATTTTGGCTCCATATACCCCAGAATTGACTCCTATAGCATGAGCCATATCTACAATTTTATCAGTAAATTCATTGCCTAAACCACATTGATTATAGCTTTGGTGGGATTGAAACATCAATTCGCCCATTAATGGTAATAGTTCATGATGATTTTTATTATCAAGGTTTTTCAGCATTTCAGTAAATAACCTTACCCGATGATTTTCATAGATAGGATGTTGCGTGCACGCTTTGATATTATAATAGGTATCGGCTTTAATATTGGCTAATGGATCTGTTACTACGCCAAAATCATTCAAATAATCTTTCCCATACATAGAGTTAAGATTTTTAGCATGTTTGGATTCGTATTGTGAGGGAGAAATATTACTCAAATAACCAGAGTAGGGTAGGTGGTGATTTTGGGTACTCGTTAAATCTTGTTTGGTAACACCTTGTTTTTGAGCGATAATTGAAAATCCCATAGAAGCGGCTGTTCGAACTTCACCATAAGAGGCTCCACTGACCGCATGTCTGACACCACTATCAATGCCAACAAAATACAAATTGTCTGGTATTTTGATAGATGAAAAGACTTTATCTGGTTGGCATAGTATGGGCAATAAATATTTATCCTGACCAAAGTAAGAAGCCAGCTGATCCATTAACCCACAAGGAGCACCAACAACCAGGTTTTCGGCTTTTTGTGCTAAAATGGGTAGTTCAGTTCCTATAAAGTCAATTGAAAATAATTCTCCTAGTGCTTTTAAAGTTGCTACTTCTATAGCTGCTGAAGATGAAACTCCTTTACCGAATGGTACGTCTGATTTTACAAGAATATCAAGTCCACTTAAATTCAGATGTTTTTCATTCATCAAAACTAAAAAACAACCAACAATATAAGTGGCCCAGTCACCACCATCAATTTGCTTAAGATATTGATTCGCTTCTTTATAATCTTTTGGTAATTCTTCTAAATCAATAAATAATTCGTTGTTTTCGGATACATCCAAGCTTTTGATATGTAATTGATTATAGCCTCTGTGTCCAATAGTAACAGTTGCTTTTTCTTTAATCGGCATCTGCAAAACCATTGAGCCAGAGTAATCGGCAATCCCACCCATTACATCCAATCTTCCGGTTGAACTTGCCTGAATCAAGGGTTGATTATCACCAAAAAAGTTTTTAAAAAGAGTAGAGCTATTAGAGTTAATTTCCATAAAGAAGCCTAAAAATAAAAGAGATGCTTTGCTGGCATCTCTTTAAAAGGATATTTTCAATTATAATTTTTCGATAATGATTGCGCTGGCGCCGCCACCTCCATTACAAATAGCAGCCAAACCATATTTGCCATTTTTCTGGTGAAGCACGTTGATAAGGGTTGTTACAATTCTTGCACCAGAACAACCTAGTGGATGCCCAATTGAGACTGCCCCACCGAATATATTAACATTATCATAGGATAAACCTAATTCTTTGCAAAAGACCATCGGTACTACCGAAAATGCCTCATTCACTTCAAAAAAATCTATATCTGCGACAGTCAGTCCTGCTCTTTTTAATGCTTTCTGTGCCGCAAATACTGGTGAGGTCGTAAACCATTCCGGTTCTTGTTCGGCATCAGCATAAGCAATAATTCTGGCAAGGGGTTTTAAGTTTTGTGAATGAACTGTCTCAGCAGATGCTAAAACCAAAGCTGCTGCCCCATCATTAATGGTAGAAGCATTAGCTGCAGTGACAGTACCATCTTTAGTGAAGGCAGGTTTCAGGTTGGGGATTTTTTCAAAAATCACATTTTTGTATTCCTCATCCTGACTCACAACCTTGATATTGCCTTTTTTATCAATAACATCAACCGCAGTTACCTCATTTTCAAAATATCCCTTCTCCCATGCTTCGGCAGAGCGTTTATAAGATTGTATAGCATATTCATCCTGGTCCTGACGACTGATATTATATTTAGCTGCGGTAGAATCACCAAAACAACCCATAGCCTGTGGTTGATAGGCATCTGTCAACCCATCTTTTGCTAAACCATCAATCAAGACGCCATTCCCATACCCATATCCGTAGCGAGCTTTTTCTAGGTAGAACGGAATCATTGACATATTTTCCATTCCTCCGGCAACCACTACCTGATTTTCTCCTAATTCAATCGATTGGCTACCAAAGATAATAGACTTCATACCCGAAGCACATACTTTATTGACCGTAGTTGTATTGGTTTTAGCCGGAAGACCACCATAAAGCGCGGCCTGACGAGCTGGTGCTTGTCCAATATTTGCCTGACAAACATTCCCAAAAAACAATTCATCCACATTTTCCGGTTCAATAGTTGCTTTCTTCAGGGCTGCTTTGATAGCCGTGGCACCTAAATGGGGTGCTGCAATAGTAGACAATGCTCCACCAAAACTTCCGATGGGAGTTCGTACAGCAGAAATGATATATGCCTTTTCCATGTGATGTGAATTAAAATAAAACTGTTACAGGTAATCCTGTAACAGTCAAACAAATAAACTGTATCATTAATTGCTTACCAGCTTTTTTTCTTATGGCCACTTGTGGCATAATATAAAATAAACAGATAAAGAGGAATCATCACTGCATAAGCTTGCTGAGGGCTTTTAACTGCATCAGCCACTGCACCATAAATTAGCGGTAAAATTGCGCCACCGGCAATCATCATAATAAGCCACGCCGAAGCTATTTTTGTGAATTTCCCAAGGCCATCAATTGCCAAAGGCCAGATAGCAGGCCACATGATAGCGTTAGCTAAGCCTAGTACAGCAATACAAATCACAGAAGTAAATCCACTGGTAAATAATGCTAAAACTGTCACAATCAGACCTAAAATAGTAGATAGTTTAAGCCAGGTTTGTTGCGAAACATATTTAGGAATAAGGAAGATACCTAAAACATATCCCAGCATCATCAACCAAAGAGTATATGTACCGAATTGACTTGCTTCTTCTTGCGGAAAACCTAATGAAACCCCATAGCTAATGATAGTATCACCTGCAATCACTTCAACCCCTACATAACAGAATAAGGTAATTAAACCTAAAACGAGATTCGGGAATTCAAATACACTTTTTTTCTCACCAATAGACTTTAAATCAGTGCCTTCTTGTTCTTCACTTACTTCTGGTAGTCCTTTTGAAAGTTGAATCAAAACGGCCAGAATAACAAGCACACCTGTCAGAATCAGATATGGTACCACTACTTTATCTAAATGATCAGATGTAGCAGCTGCTGCGGCTCCTCCTGCCAATAAAATGCCACCAAATACTTTTTGGCTAATAATACCTGCTGTTTTATTAGCAATACCCATAAAACTAATTCTTTGTGCCGCACTTTCTCTCGGGCCAAGAATAGTTGCATAAGGATTTGATGCTGTTTGAAGCAATGTCAAACCTATACCAATCGTAAACAGACCAATCAGGAATAAAGGATAAGATTCAGATTTGGCGGCCGGAACAAAAATTAGAGTACCAATTGCCATGATTCCTAGTCCAAGAGACATCCCCTTTTTGAATCCTACTTTTTTGAGTACAACAGAAGATGGAATAGCCATGATGGTGTAAGAAATAAAGAAGGCAAATGTAACCAGATAAGAACTGGTATTACTTAATCCGAATGCCTGTTTGAAAAAGGAAATGAGTGTTCCATTTACCCAGGTAACAAATCCAAATACAAAAAACAGAATACCAATCAGGAAAAGAGGCCCAAGGTAGCTTTTATTATTTTGTTCCATATCAATAGGGTTAAGAAATCAGTTTGCTGATTTGTAAGACAAATTTGTTTAGGTTATAATTAATTTTAATAATCATCATTCAATCCGAAAGTTCTCTTTCTGGTGCGCCATTTACCTCTGGTAAAGTCAGGTATTTCTACAGAAGAACTTCCTCTGGCAATTGATAATTCAGAAAGTGGGCTGATAGCACTCCACGCTGCTGCATCATAGACATCAATGGGTGGAGCTACTTTTCTTTTTATTGATTCAATAAACGCTCTGATAACGAAAAAGTCCATTCCTCCATGCCCTGCATTTACGGCATCCTGCTCGAATCTTTTCCATAATGGGTGGTCATATTCTTTTGCATAATCGGCAAACGGCTCCCAAGTATCATGCTTTTTAGAAGTACCTTCAATATAAATCTGGTTTCCGTCATTCATCCAGATTCCTTTGGTTCCCTGAGCTCTGAAACCCAATGAATACGGGCGAGGACTGCTTGTATCGTGGATAATTACAATATTTTCGCCATTGGCACATTGAATTGTGGTAGTTACAATATCACCTAATTTGAATTTTACCTTTGCATTTGGGTGGTTTTCACCTCCATTATCAACTATATAATTATGCATACCACGTGCTTTGGTAGCCATTGAAGTTAGATACAAAAACTGGTTTCCGTAATTAATATCCATCCAATGGGCTACTGGTCCTAATCCGTGTGTCGGGTATAAATCTCCATTTCTATCAACTGAATGCTGTGTTCTCCAGCGAGCTTCACTAAATCCTTTCTCCCCAAATTCAACCCCTTTTCCATAAGCACTTTTACCATCATTCAGTTTTACAAAACGTAAATCGTGCTGATAGCCGCAATGTCCATAAAGCATTTCACCGAACATTCCTTTTCTCACCATGTTCAACACAGCCATGATATCACGTCTATAACAAACGTTTTCTAATATCATACAATGTGAACCTGTCTGCTCAAAAGTATCAACCAAATCCCATGATTCCTGTAATGTTACTGTGGCAGATACTTCAACTCCTGCATACTTCCCTGCTTTCATTGCTGCAATAGCCATCGGCACGTGCCATTCCCAAGGTGTGGCAATCACAACACCATCTATATCATCCCTTTTAACCATATTCTCAAAATCTCTTTCACCTTTGGTATAAGCCACAGGAGTAGGTTTATTGAATTTCTGGATAATTTTGTTAGCTTCAGCAATAGAATTTTGGTCAATATCGCAGATGGCTGTAACTTCAACATCCGGTCTATACATTACTTGTTGAAGATGGGTTCTACCTCTCAGACCCACTCCAATAAAACCTAATCTTACTTTTTTTTCTTCGGTAGGATTCTTTTTTACAATAAATGGTACGGTTGAAGTAGCTAAGCTGGCAGATATAAAGTTGCGTCTATTCATAGTCTGGTTAAGAAAGATTTTCTGCAAAAAAATAGACTTATTACGCAATTTCAAAAGTTTAAGGTATAAATATTATTTTATTCATGGCGTATTCACTTATTTTTGTACCAGAAACCCAGCGTGGAATTTGATGAGCGATACAAATAAAAAAACTGACTACAAACATTTGTCTATTGACGAAATTGGAGAAAATCATTTTTCTTCGAATCCTGAAACACCGATGCGTGAAGATGCCTTCGAATTTGATGATGAAACCAAAATAGAGTTGATAGAAGCGCATTTCAGAGAAATTATGCATATTCTTGGCCTTGACCTTCTGGATGAAAGCCTGAGAGGAACACCTCATAGGGTAGCTAAAATGTATGTCAAGGAAACCTTTTCAGGGTTGAACCCTGAGAACAAACCAACCATGACTCTTTTCACCAACGAGTATAATTATAATGAAATGCTGGTTGAAAAGAATATTCAGTTTTATTCCAATTGTGAACACCATTTTGTGCCGATTATTGGCAAAGCACACATTGCATATATTTCAAGTGGCAAAGTAATAGGCTTATCTAAACTTCATCGTATTGTGAATTATTATGCACGCCGTCCGCAAGTTCAGGAACGAATGACCATGCAGATTGGAATTGCGCTTAAATCAGCATTGATGACCGAAGATGTGGCTGTAATTATTGATGCAGACCATCAATGTGTTTCTTCAAGAGGGGTAGGTGACCAGTCAAGTTCAACCATAACGGCTTTTTATGGGGGTGTTTTTAAGGAAGAAAATAAAAAGAATGAGTTTCTGAAGATTTTAAGCCTATAATTTCATAAAAGTCAAGGAAACATACCACTCGATAAATTGATGGTTTAAAAATTTGGAGTAGAGAAAAAGATTGTCTAGATTGGCATAACTTTTCTAACTTATTTATTACCAGTTATTTACCTCCTTAGCTTTATGAAAAAAACTCTACGTATTGTAGGCTACATTTTGCTGTTTGTTGTTGTAGCCATCGCTGCCGTTTTATCTTATGTGAAATTTGCATTGCCAAACATTGATGCCCCAGAAGACCTGCATGTGGAAGCAACTCCCGAAAGAGTTGAACGTGGCAAATACCTGGCTTACAATGTAACTGTATGTATGGATTGTCACAGTGCCCGGGATTATAGCCTCTTTTCAGCACCCTTAGTTGAAGGATCAGATGGAAAAGGGGGTGAGGTATTCGACCAGAAATTTGGTTTTCCAGGTAAATTTATTGCAAAGAATATTACGCCGTTTAATTTAAAGGATTGGACTGATGGAGAAATCTACCGTGCCATTACCTCAGGTGTTAAGAAAGACGGGACACCGATTTTCCCGGTAATGCCTTATGCGTATTATGGTAAAATGGATAAAGAAGATATTTATTCTATTATTGCATTTCTTCGCACTTTAAAACCTATTGAGAATGTAACAGAGGCACCCAAAGCAGATTTTCCGATGAATTTTATTTTGAATACCATTCCCACTGAAGCCAATCATAGCAAAATGCCAGATTCAAACAATGAAGTGGAATACGGAAAGTATCTGGTGTATAGTGCAGGTTGTTTTGAATGCCACACCAAACCAGATGATAAAGGTAAAAAAGTACCGGGAATGGATTTTGCCGGTGGTTGGTCATTTAATATAGGTGATGGTAAAACAGTTACTTCTGCTAATATTACTCCAGATAAAGAAACAGGTATTGGTGGTTATACTAAAGAATCTTTTATTACCAGATTTAAAACTTATGCAGACAGTTCATACAAGGCTCAACCAGTAGGCAAAGGTGAGTTTAATACAATTATGCCGTGGATGATGTATGCTGGAATGACAGAAAAAGATTTAGGCTCTATCTATGAGTATCTAAAAACAATCAAACCAGTTAAAAATCAGGTTGAAAAGTTTATTTATAAGCCTGTCGCCAATTTATAATTGATAAAATTATAATCGTATTATCAAGAGTAGCTCTTAAGGCTGCTCTTTTTTTGTTTACCGTTTCTAAAGATAAATCAACCATTTATAAGTCCTTCGAAACCATCAATCAATTGCAAGTTTTAAGGTTTTTGTTGTCAGTGTAATTTTGATTCAGAAAATCAAACAAAACTTATATAAAAGCCATGAAAAAACTCATTGTACTGTCGGTTCTTGTACTGATCTCTATCGCAGCGAAATTCCCAAAAAACTCAAAGGCGGAAATTGTCAGAAAAGGATTCTCCGCAGCAATCAATAAAGATGTTGATGCATTTGTAAATATGTGTGATGAAGACGTGGTTATTAGTTTTCATTCTGACGACTCTGAAATACCAAACTCAGTATTTAAAGGAAAAGAAGGAGCAAAGTCGTTTATGAAGCGCAGAAACAGTTTTGAGGTATACAATTTTACGAATATGCAATTTAAAGAATTAGGAGAGAAGGTGATTATTACGGGTCGATTTGAGGGTAAATTGATAGGAAAACCATCTTATACTAAAGAGTATGTTGGAGTAGCGGTTTTTAAAGGAGATAAAGTATTATATTATTATGCATTTTAGGAACTGACTTGGTTAATCAGCAAATTGGCTTAATGAAATAATAATGATTTCGTTAAGCCAATTTGCGTTTTATAGATTTATGAGATTAAAATTTTTAGCCATATTACACCAAATAAAATTTCTACATATATTTCATACAAAATTGCCACTTATCTATAAAAAGTTCGTAGGTTTCCGCAAGCAAACTACATTTGACCCATTATTTTAACTAAACCTTTATAATCTTATGAGTGCTATAATCGCAATTGTCGTCATAATTATTGTTCTTTATTTATCGGTAGTGATAGTTCAGCAAGGAAATGTGGCTGTTATTACTGTTTTCGGTAAATACCAGCGAATCATGACACCAGGTCTTAATTTTAAGATTCCGTTTATTGAATTCGTTTTTCGTACTATTTCTATTCAGAACCGCTCAGCAGAACTACAATTTCAGGCTATTACAAACGATCAGGCGAATGTATATTTTAAAGCAATGTTATTATATACGGTAACTGATCAGCAGGAAGAATCAATTAAAAATGTGGCTTTTAAATTCATTGACCAGGCCAACTTTATGCAGGCTTTGGTTCGTTCAATTGAGGGATCAATCCGTAGTTTTGTAGCAACCAAAAGACAGGCTGAAATTTTGAGCCTTCGCACGGAAATCGTATTAGATGTAAAAGAAAATCTGGATCATATTTTATTGGGCTGGGGTTATCACTTAATTGATCTTCAAATAAATGATATTACTTTTGATGAGGAAATTATTCGCTCAATGGCAAAGGTAGTGGCTTCAAGTAACTCAAAAGCTGCCGCTGAAAATGAAGGGCAAGCCTTATTAATTACCAAGACAAAAGCAGCAGAGGCTGAAGGTAATTATATCAGAATCCAAGCAGAAGCAGAACGTGAGGCTTCAAGATTAAGAGGTCAAGGTCTGGCGCAATTCAGAGAAGAGGTTGCTAAAGGTATGGCTATAGCTGCGAAAGAGATGGAAAAAGCTAATCTGGATTCTTCGCTAATCTTATTCTCACTCTGGACAGAATCATTAAAACACTTTGCAGAAGAAGGCAAAGGAAATGTTATCTTCCTGGATGGTTCTGTTGATGGGATGGAACGAACAATGAAGCAAATGCAGGCAATGCATCAGAAAGATGCCAATGCCAAGGCTGGTATATAAATTAGGTAAACAAAAATGGGAGTCCGAAAGGCCTCCCATTTTTGTTTTGAAAATACTCTAAAATATATCGTAAATCAATTTCATGCCAATCCCGATAAATACTATTCCTGAAAAATATTTTACTCTCTGAATAGTAAGGTTATTCATCCTGTTTTTTATTTTATCAGCAAAAATGGCGAACGCCGACTCCATGGCAAAGATTACGATAACACAAGAGGCAAAATAAGCTGTTTCGTCATAAATATCATATTTATAACCTTTTAAGGTTGCAGAAACAACCATCCAGGAAATAAAATTAACAGGATTAATAACATTTAGTAGGAAGCCTTTTCCAAAAAAATAAAAAAATCGGGCTAATTTGAAATCCTGTATATGAGAGATGGGCTTTGCATTACTGAATTGTGCGACACCTAAACCTACCAATAAAAGGGAGCCAAAAATTCGAGAAAAGGTTGCAAAATGAGGAATCTCAGGAAGAAAGGAGGTGCCAAAATAGGCAATGACAATCATAATTATATCTCCGAATACAACACCCAAAGATATTTTTACACCCGCCATATAGCCGTAATCAATACTATTTTGAATTAATGCAAAAAATACGCTTCCAAATCCGAAACTTAATACTAATCCGGTAAAAAAACCTAAGGAAATCGCTTCTAGCATATTGGTGTTATTTGGGTTTTAATTTATAAAAGATTGGGAAATCGTAAAATCATCGTTTTTAATAATCCAGCTACACTCATTGAATCTGTAATTTTATCCGCCATTACCATTTGATAAGCTTCTTTTATTGGCACCATTCTTATTTGCAACTGTTCAGTTTCTTCTGGCTGGCTCTCCCTTTGTGTTAAATCTTCAGCTAGGAAGATAAATGCCTCTTCTTTACATACGGAGTTTGAGGTATGGAGTCTGGAAATCATTGTCCATTTTTGTGCAATTAATCCAGTCTCCTCAAGAAGCTCCCTTTTAGCTGTTTCAAGAATGTCTTCGCCTTCAGGGCTTCCGCCTTCAGGTATTTCCCAGGAATATTCTTCGATTGGAAATCTGTATTGACCTACTAACCAGGTATTTCCTTCTTTGTCAATAGGTATAATCCCGATTGCGATGTTTTTAAATTCAACAGTGCCGTAAATACCTTTTCCACCGTTTGGATTTAGTACATTCTGATGAACCACTTTTATCCAGTTGTTTTCATATTTCACCTCCCTATCGAGGATTGTCCAAGGGTTAAGATTCTCATTCATTCTGCGAAATTAGAATATTTTGCCCAAGGTTAAAAATTAAGTAAATAATTACCGGAAATAAACAACAAATATGGTTTTATATTTTGACTAAACCCAGATAGAATTATTCATTTTTGTTCCTGATTGTATTATTTATGATGTTGTTTGCCATCAATTATAGCAATTATCTGTATGAGATTCGATAGAGAGCACAGATGATTATTCAAGCGCAATAGTTCAATCTTAACAAGAATAGGATTCCAATAAAGTTGGCCTTATGATGGGAACCTTTTTAAATAAGGTCGATATGAGAGGCAAGTAAAGCCTGTGCTAAGACTCTTTATTTATTTGAACCTAACAATGACTGTCTACCACCTGGGTTTTAGGAACTCAAAAAGTGATTTATATGAGCTAATTTAAAAAGGTTGAATAGTTTTAATTTATATTTTGGGATTACCGACTTGTAAATTTAATTTTTTTGTTAACTACAATCAATTTAAAACGTTTGCATAAGATTTTGGCTGTTTTTCTGTATGTACCTATTTTTATATTTACTCTTAATATAATACTATTGTAATAGTTTTTAATATTGCGTTAAAACTTAAGCCATCCAACCCTATTTTTTTAATGCTTCTGAATTTCTTAGGTCTTAAGAAATTCTTTGTTCAATTTTAAAAATAGAAAAAGTAAAACTTTATATTTGAATCGTAATATTATTGCACTGTTTTTATTAACCTAATTTTATATTTTTTCATGAAACAATCCTACTCTATTCCTATTAGGGCAAGAGCTCTATTGCTGCTATTTTTTATCCTCGGGTCTGCTGCTTTTGCCCAAAGAAAAATTACAGGTAAAGTTGTTGATGCCGATGCCCAAATTGGCCTTCCAGGGGTAACAGTCCTAATCAAAGGAGGTACAAAAGGTACTTCAACAGATGCCAATGGTAATTATTCATTAGATGTTCCGCAGAATGGCGGCACAATCGTTTTTTCGTCCATTGGTTATGAATCGAAAGAAGAAGTAATTGGTAATCGTTCTGAGATTAGTGTTTCGTTGAATTCAGATACGAAATCTCTTAACGAGGTTGTAGTAACGGGCTATGCTTCGCAACGTAAGAAAGACATTACAGGTGCGGTAACTGTGGTAAGTGCTAAAGAATTGACAGCAACGCCTGCTGCCAGTGTTACACAAATGCTTCAGGGTAGAGCTGCAGGGGTAGTTGTTGGAAACGACAATTCTCCAGGTGGGGGTACCATGGTACGTATCCGTGGATTTGGGTCAATCAACAATAATAGCCCACTTTATGTAATTGATGGTGTGCCGGCACAAGGTACATTGAATCAGTTGAACCCTAACGACATTGAGTCAATGCAGGTTTTAAAAGATGCCTCTGCTGCATCAATCTATGGTTCTCGTGCTGCCAATGGGGTTGTTATTATTACAACTAAAAAAGGTAAACCAGGTGAGCCGAGTTTTACATTTGATTTTTACACTGGTACACAAAGACCAGGCAAAATGCTTGATTTATTGAATACAAAGGAATTAGGGCAATACCTTTATGAGGCAGAATTAGGTGCAGGAAGAAATCCTTCTACAACTTCTCCTTCTGTTCAGTATAAATTTGGTCCTAATGGTGAGCAAACTGTTGCAGATTATATTTATCCAAACGTATATGGCGCTCTACCAGCAGGTATTACCTATACCAACGATATTGCTGACCCAAACCTAGGTAAAACGGCATTTAATATTACAAAAGCTAATAAAGAAGGAACTAACTGGCAAGATGTAATCTTCGATCCTGCTCCAATTTCAAACTACCAGATTGGTGCAAGTGGTGGTTCAAATAATGCAAAATATGCGATTTCTGCTAACTATTTCAAACAAGATGGTATCTTAAGATATACCAAATACAATAGATATTCAGTAAGAGCAAATACTGAATTTAAGAAAGGTAGATTCACTTTGGGTGAAAACTTAACGGTATCGTATGACGAAAGACAAGGTATTACTAACAATGACGAATCAAACCCGATTATGTTTGCGATTCGTGTTCACCCGATTATTCCTGTATTTGACATTACTGGCGGGCCTGCTGCATTAGGTGGAACTAATTTATCAGATTATAACGGTTTTGCAGGTAGTAAGGGTGTAAACCTTGGAAATGCACCCAATCCATTAGCAAGATTGTATCGTGAGAAAGATAACATTACCAAAGGTACTCATATCTTCGGAAACGTGTTTGCAGAGCTTGATATCATCAAAGGTCTGAAAGCCAGAACAAGTTTAGGTCTAGAGTATAATCAATCGAACAGATCTGAATATTTTCACCGTGATATTGAAGCCGCTGAGGCAAGAGCATCAAATAGCTTGAACGTTATTAATAACTTTGATAGAGCAGTAACCTGGTTTAATACTTTAAACTATAGTAGAGAGTTTGGATCACATAGCTTAAATGTTTTGCTAGGTACAGAAGCCATCACCAATTATTCATTTGGTTTCCAAGCTAATAGAAGTAACTTCGCATTTGATGCTTTAGATTATCGTTATCTTGATGCTGGGTCTGCTGCAGGTTTGAATAACTCAGGAGCAGGTGCTAATATCTTTGCCTTGTTCTCACAATTTGGTAAAGTTAACTATGCGTTTAAAGATATATATCTTGCAGATTTTACCTACCGTCGTGATGGTTCATCTCGTTTCTCGTCAGAAAACAGATACGCTACATTTCCTGCATTTTCTGTGGGTGTTCGTTTGTCAGAATATGCGTTCATGAAAGATCTTAAATTTGTGAACGACATGAAGATTCGTTTAGGTTGGGGTAAAACCGGTAACCAGAATATTCCACTTCCTTACAATGCTTATACACAATATGCTGCAAACCCTATTCAGAATGCCTATGATATCAACGGTACAGGAACATCAATCGTAGGAGGATTTGACCTTGTTCAGTTTGGTAACCCTAAAGGTAAATGGGAAACTACAACCTCAACAAATATTGGTTTAGATGCGGTATTGTTTAACAGCAAACTAGAAGTTATATTGGATTTATACAACCGTGTTACTTCTGATATGTTAACTCAAATTGCAATTCCAAGAACTTCGGGAACTGGTACTGTGCCTTATACCAATATTGGTGAAGTACAAAATAAAGGTTTTGATCTTGGTTTAAACTACAGAGATAAAGTAGGTGATTTCAGATATACAGTGGGTGTTAATTTTGGACATTATAAAAATAACGTTGTTAAATTAAATAATGATCCTAACGCGACAATCTTTGGATTCACTACTCGTCTTCCGGCTATTTCTGCTACTAAAGCCGGTTTGCCAATTGCAAGCTACTATGGTTACTTTGTTGATGGCGTTATTAAAGATGATGCCGAGGCAGCTGCGGCTCCTAAATTTGGTACCTATACAAGAGCTGGAACTTTCAAATTCAGAGATATGAACGGTGACGGTGTAATTACTGCGGCCGATAGAACGATCATTGGTAACCCTCATCCTGACTTTACTTATGGTGTGAATATCAACTTAGGCTATAAAAACTGGGATTTAACATTATTTGGTCAAGGTACACAAGGCAACGAAATCTTCAATTATGTTAGATATTGGACAGACTTTAACACTTTCCAGGGTAACAGATCAAAAGATATGTTGTATAATTCGTGGAAAAAACCAGGTGATGATGCTAAATTACCTCGCTTAAATGCAAGTGACGCTACCAGCCAGCAAATCTCCTCTTACTTCATTGAAGATGGTTCTTATTTCCGCTTGAAAAACGTGCAGTTAACTTATTCAGTTCCGACAGCATGGGTTAAGAAAATTGGCTTAGGCTCAGCTCAGGTATATGTTCAGGGACAAAACCTGTTGACTATTACTAAATATACTGGTCTTGATCCAGACATTAACTTGAGAAGATCAGGTAATGATAACCAAGATATTCATATGGGTATTGATGAAGGGGCCTACCCAGTAGCAAAATCGTATTTAGTAGGTCTACGTTTAGGTTTCTAATCATTAAAAATTTTTCAAAAAATAGAATGAAAAAATTACTTATCATAACAATATTGATCGCAACAAACTTTGCCTGTTCAGACAAGTTTTTCGATATAAAACCGCAAGGTCGTGCTTCGCTAGACCAGCTTAAGAATAAAAATGGTGTTAATGCACTTTTGGTTGGTGTTTACTCTTTGCTTGATGGTGTAGGATCAGGGAATACTGGCCGTACCTCAACGGCTTCAAACTACGTTTTTGGTGGTGTTGCTTCTGATGATGCCGTTAAAGGTACCGATGCTGGTGACCAGCCAGAGCAATCATTTATTGAACAATATAACTGGTTAGCAGATAACACCTATTTCCTTGGAAAATGGTGGGGAATGTATGATGGTGTAGCGCGTGCGAATGAAGTAATCCAAATCGTTGGAAGCCCTGACATTAAAGATATGACTGACGCCGAGAGAAATCAGGTAGTTGCAGAGGCACGCTTTTTAAGAGCTTACTTTCATTTTGAATGTAAGAAAATGTGGAATAAAGTTCCTTACATTGATGATAAAATTTATGTAGCTGATGATCCGAACTCTACAAAAGTTCCAAACTCGGAAGACATCTGGCCAAAAATTGAAGCTGATTTCGATTTTGCGATGAAAAATCTTCCACCTGTTCAATCACAAAAAGGTAGAGCTACCCAATGGGCTGCAAAAGCTTTCTTAGCTAAAGCTTATGTTTTCCAAAAGAAATGGGCACAGGCAAAAACTTTGTTAGATGATATATTGAATAATTCTGGTAAAAAACTGATGACGAATTACCATGAGAATTACAGAAATGGTACTTTCAACAATAATGGTGAATCTATTTTTGAAGTACAGTTTTCTATAAATGACGGTACAAATGGTGACAATGGTAACGTAGGAGACAACCTTAACTGGCCTTATTCATCAACTGCTCCGGGTAGAGGTTGTTGTGGGTTCTATCAACCATCACATAACCTGGTTAATGCATTTAAAACTGATGAAAATGGATTGCCGATGATTGGCTCCAAAGTAGATGGTTCGGAAGATACTTTTAATCAGGTAGATTTACCTAACGATCAGGGAATCACAGCAGCTACTGCATTTACTCTTGATAAATCTATTCCGGTTGATCCACGTTTAGACTGGACAGTTGGTCGCAGAGGGGTTAACTTCCTTGATTGGGGTGGAATGCCGGGTTCTTCATGGGTTCGTGACCAAACTTACGCTGGTCCTTTCATTGGTAAAAAATGGATGTATTATTTAGCAGAAGAAAGTAGCAGTACACACTCAACTAACAAACGTAGTACAAATAATAACTACAGAGTTATCAAATTGTCTTCAGTAATCTTATGGTTAGCCGAATGCGAAATTGAGCTGGGAAATTTGGGCAGAGGTGAAGAATTAGTTAATATGATTCGTAACCGCGCAAAAAATGGCAGTGTTCAGGATGCATCGGTAAATTATAAAATTGAACTTTATCCATCTGGAACCTTCACTTCAAAAGGTGCTGATTTTGCAAGAAACGCTGTTCATATGGAATCTCGATTGGAGTTTGCTATGGAAGGTCATCGTTTCTTTGATCTGGTTCGTTGGGGTATTGCAGAAAGTGTATTGAACAAATATGCTAAAGAAGAGGCTGTTCCAGGAAAAGAACCATCGGGCAGAACATTCGGAAAACGTGGTTATATGGCTGGTAAGGTATTTACATCTAAAAACAACTACTATCCACTTCCTCAAGATGAAATCTTGAATAGTCAGAAAGATGGCAAACCTACTCTTGTTCAGAATCCGGGATATTAATAAATATTCATTTTAATTATAAAATAGCCAAAGTCGACGACTTTGGCTATTTTATTTTTTTCTGAATCTTAGTATCTTTGAGAAAAATCAACCTTAACTATTTAATAAATCCATTTTAATGCCTATCCTCGCCATTTCAGAGTGGACTTCTTTTTTTGGCCGCTTTCATCCACTTTTAGTGCATTTACCAATCGGTTTCCTGATTATTGTTGGTGTTTTTGAAATCCTGAAAATTACTGGGCGTTTAAGCATTAGTCAGGACATTATTAAAGTGATTCTTCTTGTCTCGGCTATAAGTGCCACGTTTGCCTGTATTGCCGGATATTTCCTTTCATTAGAAGGAGGCTACAATGAAGAAATGCTTGAGGAGCATAAAATGCAGGGAATATGGCTGGCAGTTTTCTGCTGGATTGCCTGGCTAGCAAAAAATACATGGTTAAATGAAAGGGTAGGGATAAATAAAGTGCTTTATGCGCCTGCCTTAATACTTTCATTAATCTTAATGATGGTAGCGGGCCACCATGGCGGAAATCTAACACATGGTGAAACTTATCTGACTGACAATACACCACAACCTTTCAGAGCTTGGTTGGGTATGCCAGAAAAAACTGAGAAAGAATCAGAAAGCAAAGCAACTCAACCTAAGATTCAGAATATAAATGAAGCTATGGTGTATCAGGATATTATAAGGCCGATTTTTAAACAGAAATGTGAGCAATGTCATAATGCCAATAAAATGAAGGGTGATTTGAGAATTGATGAGATTGAATTGTTTAAAAAAGGAGGGAAGCATGGATCCATTTTTGTTGCGAATAATGTGGAGGAAAGTGAGTTTATCAAAAGAATTCTTTTGCCAGAATCTGACGATGATCATATGCCACCTAAAGGTAAAACTCAAATTTCTGAGAACGAATTGGCCTTAATGAAATGGTGGATAGAGCAAGGCGCTCCATTTGATAAGAAAGTTTCACAGGTTCAAGTTAGTGAGCCAGTTAAACCGATTCTTGCAAGTCTAGGAGGAACTGGAGGTACTTCAACATCTGGAGGAGTGCCGCAAGACAAATTTAATATTGAAGAAAAACTTTTGAGTGTAGCAACCGATGCCATTAGTGACAATACTTTAGCTGAATTGAAAAAATCAGGAGCCTTAATTCTTCCTTTTGCTCAGAATAATAATTACGTAGAAATTAGTTATATTAATAATTCAAAATTCTCAGATAACGAGGCGAGTGTTATTCCAAAAGCTTCAGACCAAACACTTTGGTTAAGATTAAGCGATACTCAAATTACTGATAAAGCATTAGCTGAAGTAGCTAAGCTTGAAAAACTAACCAGACTGCATTTAGAACAAACGAAAATTACAGACAATGGTTTAGGCCAACTAAGCACTTTGAAAAATCTAGAGTATCTCAACCTGATAGGCACAAAAATCTCTGATGCAGGCATCAAACAACTGGCCTCTTTGAAGAACCTGAAAAAACTCTATCTATGGAAAACGAATGTAACACTAAAAGGAGCAGAAGAACTAAAGAAGAGTTTACCAGATGTTAAAATCGATTTAGGTATGAGTGAACAACAGATTGCAGATTTTCTGAAAGCAAAACCAAACGAAGGTAGCGACGATTTATACAAGAAAAAATAAAGGTTGGGTTTAACCCCCAACCTTATCATAATTCTTTTTAACAAAATCTTCCCACTCATCTACCAATTTTCCTTTTAATACCCTAGGAAATTTATGCTGTCCACCTTCTTTACCTCTTAGTTTCATCCATTCGTAAAATGCCTTTGTTGGTAAAACTCTTAAAAATACATTTTTCAATGCATGACCTCTTTCAACTGCATAATCGTCATTGAGCTCAAATAACTTTTTATCAATTAACTCGCATAATTGCTTTTCATCCACTTTGTCATCAGTAGCTACATACCATTGATGAGCGAATAATGGCGGGTGTTTTATGCCTATTACTGTAAATTCACGAATATCAATTCCTAAATCTTTCGAAACTAATTCGATAGCATTATTCATATTATCGACTGACAAATGCTCTCCGCACAGGCTTAAAAAGTGCTTCGTTCTACCTGTAATCTTTATCTCTGCCCGGTTTTTATTCGTGAATTTTACCGTGTCACCAATCAGATAACGCCAGGCACCAGCACAAGTGGATATTAATAAGGCATAATCAACATCTTCTTCAACCTGATGAACCATCAATGTTTGTGGCTTTGCAACTACATTCCCATCTTCATCAAAATTATTTTCATTAAAAGGTATAAATTCAAAGAAAAGTCCCTGATTTAGCACCAATCTTAAATTCCCATCAGGGCGATCCTGATAAGCGAGGAAGCCTTCTGAGGCCATATATGTTTCAATATAAATAACAGGCTTCCCAAATAACTTTTCTAATCCCTGTTTATAAGGCTCTAAAGAAACACCCCCCCAAGCAAAAGCTGTTAGGTTTGGCCACAGTTCATGAATATTCTTAAGATTATATCTCTTGATGATCTTTTCAAGAAGGATGGTATGCCAGGCTGGTACGCCAGCTAAGAAACCAATATTCCAGTCTTTGGCATTTTCAGTAATCTCTTCAAGTTTATTGCCCCAATTTCGCTCAGCTGCAATTTTTTGACCCGGCTTATAAAAGTTCTGAAACCAGAATGGAAGAGTGCCGGTGGTAATACCGCTCAAATCTCCTTCATAGTGCGAATCAACTTCATTAAGGTCTGTACTGCCACCAAGCATTAAGTATCCTGTCTCGTAAATATTTGATGGTAATTTGTTATAATGACCTAAAGAGATAATTTGGCTTATACTAGTTCTCTGGATTGACTTTATCATATCCTTAGTTACTGGAATCGCCTTTGATGCTGCATCAGAAGTACCTGAGCTCAAAGCAAAGTATTTGATTCTTCCCGGCCAACATACATTCTTTTCTCCATTCCGTGCTTTATACCACCATTCAGCGTAAAGCTTATTATAATCATATATAGGAACAAGCTTCTGAAATTTCTCATAAAACTCTGTTCCTTTTTCAAAAATAGCGGTACTAAGTATTTCATCGAAATGGTATGCTTCTCCAAACTGGGTGTAGCGAGCCTTAGCAATTAGTTTCGTAAAGGCCTTCTTTTGCCATTTCAGTGGTTTAACTTTTCTTATCTTTTGTATTGTACTCGTAAACTTTATACTTCCTTTCAATAAACTTCCTAAAACTGCCATATTAAATAAATATAAGGTATTGAAGTGTAAATCATATCAATCTTGGTCAATTTAGAAAAACTGACAATTAAAATTGTTAAATACTACAGACAAATCCTACTTTTAAAGTTATAGTTTCCATTTTTTTAATGCCTTAATCTCAGGATAGGCCGTCCTGTCAATTTGAACAGGCACAATCGCTACATAATTATTATCCATTGCCCAAATATCTGTGTCCTCACTTTCTGGTTCACGATTCACAAAGTCTCCACCCATCCAGAAATAAGGGCGTCCATATAGATCAGTTCTGGCATCAAACTCTTCTCTCCAATAGCCATTAGTCTGACGACATATTTTAATGCCTTTTATTGGGGTATCTGATTTAGCAGGGAAATTTACATTTAAAGCAGTATGCGAAGGAATACCATTTTTCAATGATTTCTCAACAATCTTTTTCAATGAGCGTTTGACGTGGCTGAAATCAGCATCGTATTTGAAATCATTTAATGAAAACCCGATTGCAGGAATTCCCTCGATGGCAGCCTCTACCGCTGCGGACATGGTACCAGAATACAGAACTGATACCGAGGCATTCATGCCATGATTTATTCCACTAACAACTAAATCAATTTTTCTTCCTCTCAGGAAATGGTGTTTGGCAAGTTTAACGCAATCGGCAGGGGTACCTGAACATTCATATGCTTCAATTTCTTTGAAAATCTTAGATTTTTTTATGTGGATTGTGCTATCTACTGTGATGGCATGCCCCATACCTGAGTTCGGACTATCTGGTGCAACAACAAAGACGTCGCCTAACTTACTTACAATGTCAATTAAAACAGAAATCCCTTTTGAGGTTATACCATCATCGTTTGTTACTAAAATAAGTGGTCTCATATTTGTTTTTTAGTGTATATCAAACTCATTTACCCTTTAATACAAGTAATAGGAAAGATTGTAATTTTATGCAAATTAACAAAATGTTATGTTAGCAGAGTTTATATTTGCAAAGAAAATTCTCTTACACATGAAGCTGACTTATCAACACGCTACCACAAAAGACATTGCTATTATTCAAGAAATTGCTCGAAAAACGTGGTTTACTACTTATGAACCCATTTTAGGAAAGGAACAACCGCAATATATGTTCGATTTAATTTATAGTCTGGAAGGACTGAAAGAACAAATGAATGAGGGACAAGTATTTGTGATTCAGTATGCTTTGGATGACCAAAACGAAGAAACCCCGGTAGCTTTTGCTTCTTATTCATTGAAAAACTCAGATGAGCAGGTTTATAAATTGAACAAGCTCTATTTAAATCCTGATTTGCAGGGTGGTGGACTTGGAAAAAAACTATTGACTGAGGTTGAAAATCAGGTAAAAGATTTAGGCGGCAATTGTCTTGATTTAAATGTGAATCGCTACAACAAGGCCAAACTCTTTTATGAAAGAATGGGGTTTGAGATAATTGCTGAAGTAGATATTCCAATAGGTGAATATTTCATGAATGATTTTGTCATGCGAAAGAGGCTATAGCCTCTTTTCTTCTTGGCAAGCAATTATTAATTTTTCAAGTCTTGAGAGTTGGGTACTTATTTGTTTAGCACTAACCACCCAGTTAGTCATTTGTTTACGATAATAGGGTGGCTGCTTTTGGAAGAACTCCCAGGCTTTCGAGTTTGATTTAAATTGAGTCTCATTTTTGGAAGAAAATTGAATATTTTGGTCTATTTTTTCGTATGTATAGGCTTTAGATTTATCTTTCAGCTTTTCATAGGCTAATAACCCAGCCTTTTGAACTAATCCTTTTGGAATCATTTCTTCCATTTTATTAACATTTACTGCGCTCCAGATGCTTGTTGATCTGCGAGGAGTAAAACGTATACAATAACTTTCATGGTTGACAGATTTTCTGATACCATCAATCCAACCAAAGCACAAAGCTTCATCAACCGATTGAGACCAGGTAAGACTAGGTTTGCCCGAATCAACCTTATAGAATCCAACGACAAGTTCTTTTTCTTTCTCATGGTTTTCTTCCAGCCATTTACGGAAATCAGATTGATGTGAAAAAAACTTTGGCTTCATATTGAAATTTACTTATTGCTTTTTTAAATATAAAAATACCTCAAATCACTTTAAAATTAAACTGATTTGAGGTAAAAGATGAAGATTTTAAAGCTTATAAGCCCAAATCTTCAACTATATGTAAGTTTTTAGTGTTTTTTCTGGTTCTGAACGCAATTTCAGGTTTGTAGCCATCAGTTGTTTTAGCATAATAACCAGTACCATCATAAAAACGCTTTCTTGGGTTTTCTTTGCAGGCAACTGAGCAAGCACCTTCTAGTTCAACACCACATTTTTCACAGATAGGCACGTGCTCATTACAATCCGGATTTGCACAATTGACCATTCTGTCACAAATGGTTCCGCAAACATGACATTTAGAAATCACTTCCGGGTTTATTTTATTAACCTCGGTTGTCAGACGATTATCAAAAACATAACATTTACCGTCAAAATTTTCTCCACCTTCTTCTAAACCGTATTTAATAATACCACCATGTAGCTGATAAACGTCTGTAAAACCCTGAGAGAGCAAATATGCACTTGCTTTTTCACATTTAATGCCACCAGTGCAGTAAGTAATTACTTTTTTATCTTTCAAATGCTCAATTTCTTTCATATGGTCTGGAAGTTCCCGCAGATTTTCCATATCGAAAGTAATAGCTCCTTTAAATTTCCCAACTGAATGCTCATAATTAGAGCGCATATCTACCAGAACAACATTCGGGTCGTTCTGAATAATTTCTTTAAATTCTTTAGGCTCCAGATGTTTCCCTGTTCTTTCTAGTGGATTAACTGGTAACTCAGAATGAACAATTTCTTTTTTGATTCTCACATACAATTTATTAAATGCATGTGTAGGATGATTTTCAACTTTGAAATCGACGGCAGCAAAACGAGGGTCAGATTTAACCCAGGTCATATACTTTTCACAATCCTCAATTGAGCCTGATACTGTCCCGTTAAGTCCTTCGGGAGCAATAATAATACGGCCAAGCAGATTATTGTCTATACAGTATTGATGATGAATATCACGATACTCAACCACATTTACGATAGGGGAGTATATATAATATAATAGAACTGAATACTTACCCTGTACCAGGGCCGAAGCTTGATTTGAAGTGTTGTTTTCTGTTGTTATTTTTTCTGTTTTCATAATAAAATTCAATATTTCAAGGCGCAGACTTGATTTGAATACCGCAAAATTACAAAAGTTATTTTTGATGTTCTATGATTTTCGTCATTTTAGCATTTATTTTGAAAAAATATCTACTTAAAAAACATCAATAAATGCATATTGCGATTACCGGGAATATTGGAGCAGGAAAAACTACATTGGCAACAAGATTAGCAGAACATTATGGTTGGGAAGTATTATATGAAGCTGTTGAGGGTAATCCATATCTCCCACCATTCTATGAAGATATGGAAAAATGGGCTTTCCATCTGCAAATTTATTTTTTGAATAGTCGTTTTGAACAAGTTTTAAAAATAAAAAAAATAACTGAAGACAGAACAATTATTCAAGACCGGTCAATCTATGAAGATGCGTATATTTTTGCACGAAATCTCTATGAATCAGGTAAATTCAATGAGATAGATTATCAGACATACAGAAGTATGTTTAATACAATTACTCAGGCAATCTCTCACCCTGATCTTATGATTTATTTAAGAGCAGATTTGCCTAAGTTGCAGCGACAAATAGGCAAACGAAATCGCGATTTTGAAAGAAATATTGATCCTGAATATTTGATCAAACTAAACGCATTATACGAAGATTTTGTAAATCTCTACACTCACGGAAAACTCCTCATTATTGATGTCAATAATTTGGATTATGCCGAAAACGAAAAAGATTTTATAAGCATAATTGAATTGATTGATAAAAATATCAATGTTGGAACTCAATTAGAAATTAACCCTTTATAATCTGGGTAAAGAATCGTGATAAACATTTATGCAGTTTTAAACCGATTCTTTTTTCGGATTTTTAAATTCCAATATGATTTGAGTTTATCAAAATAAACGTCATAAATATCGCTATCGAATAACCGGGCATCATTGGTTGCTTTATACAAAAAATATATACCAAATGCCAACAAAACCGTATCAGGCATCCAAACGCCTACAATTACGTACCAAATATTTTCTTTAGCATATTTATCACCTAATTGCATCAGTACGTACATGAGTATAAAAAAGGTTATAGAAAGCAAAACTGGCATTCCAAACCCACCTTTTTTGATAATTGAACCTAACGATGATCCTATCAAGAACATAACAAAGCAGGCAAAGGCCATTGTAAACTTATGCCAAAGCTCCACGTCTGCTCTGTTGGCGTCTTTTACTTTACTCTTCTCAATGTCGTTATTGGTCTTATAGTGGTCTTGCACACTCTTTGCCTGGGTAAATGCCGTCTCGAATGATTCCATAATTTTAGATTCTTCATGTAATGGCTTCATTCTTTCATCTACCCATTTACCAGGTAAAATTATTCTCTTACTTGAGGTATCTTTAATGATTCGTTTTAAATGATGATTATAAAACTGATCCATTGAAACCAATTGGACCTTTTTTGCCGTAGCTATATCTTTATGAATTGAATCTACTTGTTTGGAAAGCGCAGCTACATCTTTCATGTATTCATGATATTTGAATTGAGATTCATCAGTTCTTTTCATTCCGAATGATTCAAGAGCAAATACAAGCCTGTTTTTTTTAAAAGAGTTTTTTACAAATTGCGTTTCATTATAATTACCCCCACCAGGGTTATTTTTGTAATCCATATAATTGACCCCATTATATAGTTCAAACACCAGATAATTATTATCCATCATTGTATACATTTTGCCAGAGTCAGCCAATGTTACATTAATATTGCCCTCATTGGTTGTATGGTTATAGATAGTAATTCCCTTTAGAGTTTTTCCATCAGGATACTTTTTTATCACCTTAATTTTATAACCTGGCAACTCACCATAAAAAATTCCTTCTTTTATATTTAAAGTTACTTTGGTGGTTTTAACGTCATACAATAAACTATAACCCTTTAGGTTTGCCCATGGACTTACCGTATTATTAAACCAGAATGAAAATATGCTGACACCAAATGCAAAAAGTAAAGTTGGTAGTAATACTCTCGAAATTGGAATTCCAGAAGCTTTAATTGCAGTCAGCTCAGAATGTTCGCCCAGATTTCCAAAACACATTAAAGAGGCCAGAAGTGTTGCTAACGGAAGAGAAATAGGGACTGTAATTAAAGAAAAATATACGAATAACTTACCAAACACATCATAACCCAGATCTTTACCTACAAAATCGTTAAAGTAAAGCATCAAGAAACGCATTAAAAAAATAAAAACTACCACACAGGTAGTTAATATAAAAGGTCCTATAAAAGACTTTATAACCAAAAAATCAATTTTCTTCATCCAATACATAAATCATTGCCCGCACAAAATTCTTAAATGAATTTTGTTTGCGCAAGTGTATTAAGCATATTTAACAAATCAACCACCAACTATCTCACGTAATTTATCAATCATTCCGTCCCATAAGTCTTCTAGTTCAGAAGCATCATCATTATCTGAATTATCTATAATTTTAAAGAAAGTGGCATTTGTCAGTTCGCTCTGTTCTAATTTGAATTCAACATAGTTTCCCTTCTGGTCATCATTAAGAAAATCGAATTTAGTGGCTTTGTTCATTCTCTGTGAGGTTAGACGAGCAGGATGGCTTTCATTATCCCAAACAAAATCAAAATTGCCATCATTCACATATTTAACTTTAGATGCAAACCATTGTTGCAGTCCTGAGGGTGTGCTAATGTATTGATATAAGACTTTTGGTGACGCCTTAAACTCATACTCCCGAGTAAACTTAAATTTTCCCATATCAAAAAGTTCGTTAATCATTCATACCCAATTCTATTCAGTATGAATGAATGATTTTATCAAGAATTAATATGATTTTTCTCTTAAAATTCACTTTGTTGAATTTTATTTTTTGCAATGTAAGAAAATTTTTCCTAATTTTGCAACATAATTTAAAAACGAAGGCAATAGCAGTTCAAAATTTTTAAATTATATCATACTTTTTAGCGGGATAGCTCAGATGGTTAGAGCGTAGGATTCATAACCCTAAGGTCGGCAGTTCGATCCTGCTTCCCGCTACACTGATAACCAAGCAGTTACGAATAAAAAACGTAACTGCTTTTTTGTTTTGTCAAAATTCCATCATTTACGTAAATACAAGTTTACGGATGTTAGCAGGCCTGATGGTAATAACTGCGAGTCCTTTCTATAAAAAGGCATGGTAGTGAAAGTTGTTTTCTTCGCGTCAGGCTGTGCATCGCCAACTAAACGATTTACCCATAGATTGGTAACCTTAACCTGAATGCTATTTTGATCCGATTTCACAGCTTCCGAAATATCCATTCTAAAAGGCTTTTTCCAGAGAGTACCTAAATTCTTGCCATTAACGACGACTTCTGCTATGTTTTTCACTTCGCCCAAATCAAGTATATACTTCCCAAGTTTATCAACTGAAGGTAAACTGAATGTATTTTCGTAAGTAGCAGTACCTGAAAAATACTTTACATCATTATCAGTGTTTTCAGTCCAGGAATTTAGTTTTGCAAAATTTACAATTTTACCATTGAAATTTACATTCCAGTTGCCGGATATAGAAGCAAGCATTTTTTCGCTAACTGCTGCTTTCGTATGGCTTGGGGCTGCTCCTTTACCTCTAAAAACAATGAAATAGGCATCCCATGATTCAAACTTCAATGGGATAATGGTTCTGCCACCTACTATTTTATAGGAAACCATTTCTGTTTTTCCGGTTTGTGGGTTCCATAATTCCGGTACTTTTCCATTGACTCTGAAACTTATTTCAGCATCAGTTGGCTCATCTCCCCGGTTATTGACCCAATAAATATCCTGATCTGCACTTTGTCGATGGCGGTATAGAATTTTATTCGTTGCACCACTTATAATTACATCTGGTTTTAAATTAAGTTTATCTAAGGTTGTTATATTACTCTTCGACCAGATTTCCTCAGCTAATTTCTTGAACTCCAATTCATTATCAGCTAAACTTGGCGATTTTTCAGGCTTTTTGCCTATTACCTTTGCTCCACCATCGACCAAATCTTTGATTTTTTTCAGAACTGATAAGGTCATAGCCTTTGTAGACTCATCCAGCATCAATACTTTATATGTATTTCCACTATTGGCAACAAGTTGACCATTTTTAGTGCGTATGGCATTTAATAAGGCCGATGAGTTTACATAATCAAATTCAAACCCTTTAGGAATGTCGGGTAATTTTTCTTTGCTAACCCATGTTATATTCGTATTTTCACCATATAGATATAAAATATCGGCTACGTTTTTGCCTTGTTGAAGCAAATAACAACTTCTGCCTAAATACTCCATCCAGGCTTTCGCCCCTGCACCCGCCCATGTTTCCTGACGGGTAAAATACTGTCCGAATGGTCCAAGAGAAAAACCGGGTTTTTTATCGTCCAGCGGCTGGTGCACTGAGGTGTGAATAACAAAACGATTTAAGCCGGATGCCAATTCAAGGTCGGCTGTGCGTTTTAACTTTTCAGGATGCCATGAAAAAGCATTTTGTACAGCAGTCATGGATTCAGCAGCTACAAAGGGTTTACCGTAAATATTGGCAACCGAAGCAGACTCACGAATATCAGCTTCGCTACGAACTTCCTCATTTTCACCTCCTGCCAAACTGCCTGGCGTCCACATAGCTGACATTGGAACTTCTGCATTGCGTTTTACATCCATACCATCAGCCAGATAAATGCGTTTACCTTCGTGTGATTCAGTATAACGCTTCATCCCACGTTTATGCAATTCTTCACCAATTACATCATAATGATTCTCTGCTATCATTTCACCAATGGTCTTGCGGAAGTCCCACAAAAACTTCTCGGTTTCCTCTGCACTTTTTACCACTCTTCCAGTTAAAACAGGAATCCATTTAATTATATCATACCCGCGCCGTTTTCTGAATTCTTCTGGAAATGTTTTAGTCCAGTTCATGTGTCCCGCTTCATAACTATCCAACACCATAAATTGTAGTCCTTTCGCTCCCATCATCCCACCTGTGGCATTTTTATACATATCCAGATAGGTATTAATATATCTCCTTACTGCTTCTTTGTCTAGTTTATCTACTTCTAAACCTGTTGCTTCCGGCGATGCTGGGTGATTTTGACGGCCAGTTAGTGAATAACCTAAGCGAACGACCGTCCAATTGCCGGTTGGAGCCGTCCAGCTTAAAGTGCCATCCGGGGTCATTTTTGAAGTCAGATCTATCACATCGTTTGCGGCAATAGCATCAGTATTATCAGGTAAATAAGAAGTGGTGGTTTCTGTCCAAGGTAAGAAACCTGCTTTATCTTCAGCTTTATCAATGCGGCTGGTAGTATGTAAAACGAATTCTGCTATACTTACCCCCTCCGGTCGCGGAGGAGGTACATTACCCCCCATCATGGCTGCAAATCCGGCAGAAGAGGCAAGGGTTTTATATACAAACCGAAAATATTTTGCCGTAATTGGCGGAAAACTAACTGTAGTCTGTGGCACAGCACTACCATGTATTCTGGTGATTTCTCTGAAATTAACACCATCATCACTTACTTGTAAAGATCTGTTTTCAGGGCTACCATTAAATTGTTCTAAAGGGCCATGGTTAGCCCCGACAACTGACAATGCTTTGAAGGTTTGCGGCGAATCAAACTCATATTGAATCCAAATATCCTCATCTATGGCTTTAGGGGGTAATGGTGTTGATTTGCTTAAATCACCATCAGTCAATTTTTTAAGGTCAAATTCTCCTCCACTTGAGGTTACCTTCGGATTGAGTTCTGCCAAAGTTTTTTCTTTAGCAGGAACCCTATAAGCAATTACTAAGGCATCTCTATAAAAATCAGGTTTTGCCCCTACAAAGCCCCCTGATAAACCTTCACCAAAAACCTCAACATTCTGAAAATTACTAAGCGCACCTGATGGTTGTGGTAATTTTCCGACAAACGGTTTTCCTCCTTCAATTTTTAATTCTGTCCAGACATATTTTTTCATACCATCTTCCGGTTTCACCCAAGGGCCGCCCGTTACACTCCAACCTGGCGAACCTGCAATAGCCATTTCAAGGCCGTTTTTATCAGCATATTCGGTTGTGAATTTGAAAGCATCTTTCCAGTCAGGCTGCATAAAAACCAACTTTTTAGGTACCACTACTGGTGTAAACAAATTGGCATCAAAATTCTGAAAACCACCTATCCCTACCTGTTTCATCCAGTCTAAGTCTTTCCGGATGCCTTCTTTAGTAATATTCCCATTCATCCAATGCCACCAGACTCTTGGTTTGGCTGCATCAGGTGGTGCTTGAAAATCTTTTATCTGCTGACTTTGGGAGAATGAAAGTCCGGGGATAAGAAGAATGAGGATGATAATTTTTTTCATACAATAATAGGTTAGTATGTAAATAAAATTATTTTAAAAACTCACTGATATTACTTTTGGTAACTAACTGAAACGGAATCATAACTTCTTTTTTTACTGGCTCTTTTTTAGCTAATTTTAATGCTGTTTCAATAGCACCTGCTCCTTGTTGCTTCGCATTCTGAAAAACTGTGGCGTCTAAAGAGCCATTTTTAACGGCTTGTAGCCCATCCTGAATGGCATCGATGCTTACCACAAGCACCTTATCTTTCATTCCTGCCGCTTGGAGTGCCTTTACTGCCCCCAAACCCATTTCATCGTTATGTGCGAACACTGCGTTTATTTTTGAGCCATAAGACTGAATCCAATTTTGCATGAGATCCATTCCTTTGGCTCTATCCCATTCGGCCGTTTGACTCGCTATTAACTTCAAGTCAGGATATTGCTTCAGAATTTCTTTGGCTCCTTCTTCTCTTTGAATTTGTGCTGCCTGACCCATGAAACCATTAATCATCATTACGTTTCCTTTGCCACCCAGTTTTTCTGCAATATGCTTCATGGCAATTCTGCCGGATTCTCTATCATCTGAACCCACAAAAGCAGTAGGGGAGGTGCTCGTAGCGGAGTTAACATTAATGATGGGTATTTTCGCTGCTAAGGCTTTAGTAACTCCTGGCGAACTTGCCTCTAACTCGCATGGATTCATGATGATAACATCTACTTTCTGAGAGATAAAGCTCTCCACCTGTTCTATTTGCTTTAGAGGTGAATGTTCTGCATCAACCAGAATCAATTCTATCCCAAGCTCATCTGCCTTTTTCTGCATCTCATCACTGATATTGACAATGAATTCGTTTTGCATACTGAGCATGGTGGCGCCTACTTTGATTTTTGCCTTTTCTTCTTTTTTAGCCGAATTACATGATAGAAGCAATGAAACCGCGGCAAAAAGGATGATTTTTTTCATATTAATCTTTAATTTTTTGATTCCAACTATCTAATAAAACTGCTCCAATAATGATAACACCCATCACCACTTGCTGATAATACGAACTCACATTGAGGAGGTCTAATCCATTATTTAAAACGCCTATCAAGATTACACCAAACAATGTTCCCTGAATACTTCCTACACCACCTGAGGTACTTGAGCCGCCGATTACTGACGCTGCGATAGCATCTAATTCAAAGCTCATTCCGGCATTAGGTTGGCCTGTGGTGATTCTTGACGTCAGCAAGATACCTGCTAAACCAGATAATAATCCACAAAGTGCATATACTGCCATTTTAACCTGATTGACATTAATCCCTGATGCCCACGCTGCTTGCTGATTGCCCCCAACGGCATATACATAGCGCCCGAAGATGGTTTTTTTTAAGACAATTGAGCAAATAATGAACACAACAAATAAAATAATAATCGGGAATGGAATGCCCAGGATAGCACCACCACCGATAAAATTAAATGACTCAGAAAGATTAGATATTGGACGACCTTTGCTGATAATTAATGCTAAACCGCGACCAATGGTCATCACCCCTAACGTAACAATGAATGGGGCAATTTTACTTTTAGTGATTAGGAAACCATTTAGCAATCCAAATAATAATCCTGCGAATAATCCGCCAAGAATTGGAACAATGACAGGATAACTATCCTCTCGGGCTAATAAGGCTGCTGCCACACCAGAGACCGCCACCACTGATCCAATAGAGAGGTCTATCCCTCCTGTTATAATCACGAAAGTGACACCAAAAGCCAATAAGGCATTGATAGATACCTGAGTAAAAATAATTAACCAGTTTGAGAGTGTCAGAAACTGGGGACTGCTCAAACTTAGGGTAATACAAACGGCCAAAAAAGCAATAAGAATGCCGTATTGTCTTAGGTTTTTAATGTATTGCATACTGCATGACTTTTTCCTGGGTAGCTTCTTGTCTGGACAATAGGGCAGTTTGTTTGCCTTTTGACAATACAAGTATCCGGTCGCTCATGCCAAAAATTTCAGGCAATTCAGACGAAATAAGGATAATTGCTAACCCTTTACTCTTTAATTCATTGATTAATTTATAGATTTCAAATTTTGCTCCGATGTCAATTCCACGGGTAGGTTCGTCTAAAATAATGATTTGAGGCGAAGACGATAAAACTTTAGCAATAACTACTTTCTGCTGATTGCCGCCACTCAGATACATCAATTTCTGATGCACGCTTGACGCTTTAATTTTTAGGTTGTTTTTCATCTGATTGGCCAATGCTTCTTCTTGCGTATCAGAAACAAACCATAAATTTGACAGGCTTGGTAAAGATGATAAAGTGATATTTTGCTTGACAGATAATTGTGGAATAAATCCTAATGCTTTGCGGTCTTCGCTCACATAACCTATACCTAATTTCATGGCAGCTTTTGGTGAAGGTATTACTACTTTCTTTTTATTAATAAAAATCTCACCTTCTTCAAATTCGTCTAATCCTGCTATGGCTCTGGCAACTTCGCTGCGGCCGGCGCCAACTAATCCGGCAATTCCTAAAACTTCTCCTGATTTTACTTCAAAGTTGATGTTTTCAAATTTTCCTGTCTGGCTTAAATTATTGACTCTGATGATGTTTTCACCAATCGCATATTCGGTTTTAGGAAAAATGTCTTCAATTTCTCTACCTACCATCATAGAAATTAGGTCTTTAATTGGTAGTTCTTGTGCAGATTTTGTAGCAATGTATTGCCCATCACGTAAGACTGTAATTCTATCTGAAATCTGATAGATTTCGTCCATTTTGTGGGAAATATAAATAATGGCGACCCCTTTGCTTGTTAAGTCTTTAATAATAGCAAAAAGCGTAGAAACCTCTTTATCAGAAAGCGCCGAGGTGGGCTCATCCATGATGATGATTTTAGCATTGTTTGAGATAGCTTTGGCAATTTCTACCATTTGCTTATCGGCAATGCTCAGGTGTTTCATTTTGGCATTCGCATCAATATTTACATTTAGCGTCTTTAATAACTCTCTGGTTTTTTTGTAAATATCTTTATCGTTTAACCAACTGAAACGATGGATTTCTTTTCCAAGAAAGATATTCTGCGCAACGGTTAATTCAGGAACCATCAATATTTCCTGATGAATCATTGAGATTCCTTTCTGCAACATTTCGTGAACATTGCTATGCTGTATTTTTTCTCCGTCTAAAATAATTTCACCTGAATCAGCCGGAAGCAATCCCATCAGAATCTTCATAAAGGTAGATTTCCCTGCACCGTTTTCTCCCATCAGCGCATGAACTTCTCCCATTTCAAGATTAAAAGTAATATTGTGTAAAACTTTCACTCCTGAAAAAGACTTACAAAGATTTTGTACCTCAAGGATTCTCTTCTGACTCATAGATTAAAAAATGCTGACAAGATTTGAACCTTGTCAGCATTATCATTTTATTGCTTTGATTTATACAAAATCACCATCTACGTTGGTATCTTTCCAACTTCTGCTATTAGCCGAATTAATAACGGCTTCGCATACTTTCTGGGTTTGCAACGCCTCTTTGAAAGTTGGTGAACAAGGCTTTCCTTCTTCCAGGCTTTTTAAGAAGTCGGCTACCTGATGGATAAAGCTATGCTCATAGCCAATGCCTAAGCCACCAACCCACCATTTATTCATATATGGTTGGTCGCCGTCTGTGACGATGATTGAACGCCAGCCACGCACAATAGAATCGTCGCGGTGGTCGAAATATTCCATGCGGTTCAAATCATGTAAATCCCAACGAATAGATGCATCAGCACCATTGATTTCAAAAGTATACAACGCTTTGTGACCACGTGCGTAGCGCGTCGACTCAAAAAGCCCCAGTGAACCATTCGCAAAGTGACAATGGAAGATACAGGCATCATCGATACCTACGGGTTGAACTTTACCTGTTAACTGGTGCATACGTTCTTTTACGAATGTTTCAGTTACCGCGGAAACATCGGTAATAGCCCCATTCAACCACATGGCTGTATCAATACAGTGTGCCAATAAATCTCCGGTTACACCAGAACCTGCGGCTTCTGAATCCATTCTCCATAAGCCTGTTCCCCCTTGCGGAAGGTCAGCACTGATGGTCCAGTCTTGCAAGAAATTAGCGCGGTAATGATATATTTTGCCTAATTTGCCCGAATCAACAATTTGTTTGGCTAGTGTTACCGCAGGTAATCTGCGGTAGTTATACCAAACTGTGCTTTGTACTCCTGCTTCTTCAATAGCCTTAACCATTGCTTCGCCCTCTTCCAGATTACGTGAAAGTGGTTTTTCGCAAAGAATCATTTTTCCTGCTTTGGCAGCAGCGATAGCGATTTCGGCGTGGCTATCGTTAGGTGTACAGATATCTACTGCATCGATATCATCGCGTGCGATCAATGTTTTCCAATCTGTTTCGATTGATTCATAACCCCATTGGTCGGCGAAAGCCTGTACTTTTTCGGCATTTCTTGAACAAACTGCCTTTAAAACAGGAGTATATTCTAATTCCGGAAAAAAATTTGGCACACGGTTATATCCATTGGAGTGGGTTCTACCCATAAAACCTGTTCCAATTAATCCTATTCTGAGTTGTTTCTTTGTTGACATTGTTTACGTTGATTTTCGATTTATTCTACCCATCCATGTTGCTGACGGACTTTTATCATAGCTGCCAGAATATCGTTCCATGTTTTTTGTTGCGTCATTACATCATTGGCGAACATACAACCATCCCAACAGATATGTCTGAATGCTTTGGTCAATACACCAGCCTCATCGCGTAGCCAATAGCCTGCATCATGAGCAATGTCTAATTTACCATTAGGGTCGGTTGCCTGACAGTGGCGACCTGTTTTATCATGTGAGCCTGAACCATAAACAGTACCGTCATTTTGCGCCACATGGAAGTCAATCGTCCACGGGCGAAGCGCTTTGGTCAGCTCTTTCAATCCTTTAAGGAATGTTACTCTATCACCCCATTGAAAATCTTCCGGCAAGATGCGGTGTTCGGGAGCATTATAGCCCAATAGGTAGAGTGTTGTATGCGACATATCAGCCTGGAAACCAATATTCGGGCGACCCACTGCTTCTAAGGTTTCAAGCATGGTTTTCCATGAATGCATACCTCCCCAACAGATTTCACCTTCTGCCGCTAGCTTTTCGCCATAATCGGCTGCTACATCGCAAGCTTCTCTGAAAGTCTGAGCGATTAATTTTGAATTACCCGTCGGGTCATTAGCCCAGTCATGTACACCACTTGCCGAGTCGATTCTGACAATGCCATTCGGACGAATGCCCATAGCACGTAGTTTCTGACCGATTTCGCAAGATTTACGCACCATTTCTACAAATTGCTTACGCTCATCGGCTGAACCCATCGCAGGACCACCCCAGATAGGCGCAACCAGACTTCCTATTTCAAGATTATGTTTGGCAACTTTATCGGCTAATCTTTTTACGCCATCATCTGATGTATCTAAATCATAATGAGGGTCGAAAAGACCTAAATCAACACCATCGAATTTTACACCATCTACTTCAGCAGCAGCGGTCATTTCAAGCATGGTGTCTAATGAAATCGGTGGCTCTGAATCCGGCCCTTTTCCTACAATACCAGGCCAGGTAGCGTTATGAAGTTTGGGATAATTATTTTCCATGAGTTTATAGATTTTGAGGTTGTATTTTTTGTGTTTTATATCACCAGGTCAGGATTATTCGGGCCAAAGTGCTTCAACATCACAATCGGGTCGCAAGATGAATGGTTGACTATGGTAACTCCTTCAACGGCTGCTTTTTCTGTAATGAAGAACTCATCATTCGTCAACTGTCCGTAACGTATTAATGATGGGGTTTCAATATCCCAAACACCCATTTTTCCATGTCCCTGCATCATAATTATACCGTAAGCGGCACTATCTTTAATGGTTACCGTTTGTCCCGGAAGGATAGTTAATTCTTTTGCCGAGAAAGCTTCTGAACGATAGCATACCCAACTTTCATTATACCCCTCTGCTTCCATTTCAGCTACATCTTTTACCGGTCTTGGTGCCATGAAACGGGTTTCTAAAAGATTTGGGTTTGTATTCAATTCCCAGTCAATTACACCCATCAATTGGTCATAGTTACCAATCTGGTCTGGAGGGGTACCATTCCACAATAATTCTTCCGGAATGATAGCTTCATTTACCAAAGACTGATACATAGCAAATACATCAGATGCTTTTTGTGGCTCGTAAGTACACATACTACCTGGTGCATGCAACATGCCAGGAGGAACATCCCAACCCGTACCCGGAATCAATGGAAAAGCCTGAGAAAACATGGTTATTTTGTTATCACCTTTGGTGAAATTCATCAGACATTCTTTGATTTGCTCTTTGGTTGTGCCCGGAGCAATACCAAAAAATGTATATGGGAAATCTCCACCGTGGTTATTCAATTGTGGCGGGAAATAATAGGCTTCCGGTTTGCCTAATTGTCCGATTTTAGCAGCTTCTTCGTCATTATGGTGAATATGGTGTGGCAATGGCCCCATATTGTCAAAAAACTTCGAATACATCGGCCAGCTTTTATATTCGTCCCAAAGGCGGCTTCCGATTATCTCCGCACCCAGTTCATCTATAGCGTCTTTGAGTAATACTTTTTCTCCTTCGTTTAAAACCACAAAGCTCAAACCTTCATTTTCTCCTGTTAACGGGCCGTTTTTGGCTGGGGTAGTTGATGAAAGCCAACGCTCATCGATACCGCCACGCACGCCGCCTAATACATAATAATCATCTGGATGTAATTTGATTCTTCGTCCGGGAACACAAAATGAACGAGGAACCCACGTCGGAGCTAATCGTAAAATACCTTTTCCTTGTTCTAATGCTTTTTGTGCTAAACTTAAATTTGACATAATGTAATTTTGGGGTTGAATGTATTTTGTAGGTTTAAATCTCTAATGCTCTTAATTCTAAATCAAATTTTCGGATTTCATAAGGATTCAGAAAAATCAGCTCTTTGTTTGCTCGGGCCTGTGATTGTCCGATTGGTGGATTGGTAGCAGGTTCTATACCAGTAACGTACTCATTTTTACCCCAATGCTGCCAGTTGATTAGGTGAGGTAACTGATTTTTATTGAAATTGATTTCAAATCTTAATCCGATTTTTGGATTATACAGACCGCAAGAACATTGACCTACTTCGTTAGCTGCTGGGTCAATAAATACTACCTCCTCTCCAGGTCCTAAATGATCTTCAATTGGAGCTGGACATTTCTTGAAATCATTATCTTCTTTGAATATCCGCGCATTTTCAGGACCAAAGCGAGTTCGCCACTTACCATCCCATTGAATTTCTGTGCCTTCATCAACTAATGGATAACCAAAATTGAAATGATATAGTAACATAAATGGGGTAGGGGTATTGCCGCGGTTGATTACTTCGTCATGAATTCTAATTGTAGATTCACCCAATTTGCCCGAAATTGTTCTTCGTAACTCTAAACTTGGCCCAAACACCTTGGTTTCTTTAATAATTCCTGTAATACTCATTTCCATTTTCCCGGCATTAGGGTCAGGCTGAATAATTGATTCTATTTCTACAGGCGTATTAGAGATTTGTCCGTGAAGACCTCTTTCTCCAAATTCATCTTTTTCAGGGCCACCTACGTGCGAAAGTCCGCAGGTTGTGAGTAAGCCTCCGCCAAAGGTTCTCAGCCAATCAATTCCTTTATCCGATTGTGGTTGTGGAGCAGGGAAACCCCCATGACTCAACCATGCCAGACTATGTTGATTATAGAAGGCATCGGCAATGTCCATCCCTCTATCTAAAATAACTTTGTATCTTAATCCTGTTCCGGTATTTATCCAGGCAATTCTATTTCCACGCCCTAGTCCGTTGTCTAAAATAGAGGTTTCGATACCACCAAGTTGAGCCGGATTTGAGATTTTATTTCTCCATCCTCCACTTGATAGTGAAGATTCTACTTTTTTTACATCATTCATATTTCTGATACTTTTCTTTGGTGCTCGTCAAGCATTACTTGGGCATTGGGTTAATTGACTATTCTTTCGCTTTATAGGTGGTTAAATAAAAAAGTTTACTTGTCTCATCTACATTACTATGAATCTTTCATACGCTTCTTAAAAGCTGTTGTGTTTCAGAATGAAAGCAGAAAGTTTATAACTGTTTTAATCTTAGATTGCGATATTGTACTTTCATTGGTGGCCCTACATGTACTTGCACACCAAGAATGCCTTTCGATTTCCCATTTACTACATCTTCGTCAGTCACATCGCTCATCAGAATGTCATTGATATAATGTTGTAAATGATTACCTTTAATAATTAAGTGAAAGCTATTCCAGTCTTCGCTTTTGATTTTTGTTTTTAAGGCTTCATTTTCTCCCAGACTTCCTGTAACCTTTCTATCTGTCCAGGCATTTCTTTGTACTTTTGCTCTTACGTCTTCAGGTTTCATATTACTAGTTTGTGGATTAATGCTAGCAATTTCTCCACGGTAGGCTAAGGTTGTGCGTCCTCGCTCTTCATAATTCTGACCTGTATAACGATTGGCTCCATCAATATCTGCCTGATAACCTCTCAATGCGTACGGAATATCTACTAGTTTTTCACTACGATAGTTTATGCCTGAATTTCCTTTTTCAGTGATATTAAACTCACCTTTCAGTTCGAAATCTCCTGGCTGTCCACCTGTCCATACAATAAATGAATTGGTTTTAAGAAGGGTTTCAGGGGTAATTTCTCCTACAAGGTTGCCATTTTCTACTCGCCAATACTTTGTATCTCCTTCCCAGCCATTCAATGTTTTTCCGTCGAAAATAGACTTAAAACCTTTCTCGCTTTGGCTAGAATTGGATACTTTGCAACCCGTTAGCAAGATAATGAAAAGTAAAATTAATTGGCTTGATTTAGAAATATTTTTTGTTTTCATTGTATTATTTTTGTTTCAAGGAAGGTTTAAGCGTGACACGCTTGTCTGTCTGTCTGCCACGCTATACCTCCAAAATCATTATTTTTGTGCTTCAGCTTTTGCTGTAAACATTGGATTACTTGCATTACCTCCAGCCATTAAATAAGCCATCAGGTCTTTGAACTCTTCTTCGTTCAAGCTATTGATTAGCCCTTGAAACATAATTGATACACTAGATGTTTTTTTGGAAACCACATTCTTTTTCAATACTTTTTCAAGAACATCTGGTGCATAAGGATTCTGTGACACATAATAGGCTGCATTATCTTCATTTACCAAACGACCCACAATTGAGCCACCATTTTTCAAACTGAATTGGGTAGCAGCATATTGGTCAGATACAGCTTTGTTTGGATCAACAATAGCTTCCAATATATCCTTGGCTGAGAATCTTGTACCAACTTGTGTTAAATCTGGGCCGGTTGCACCGCCTTCGCCTTTCATGGTGTGGCAAGCTCTACAAGTTGTGGCTGCAAACATAGCTTTGCCTTGTTCAAAATTACGTCCGGTTAAACCTTGCTCTATTAATGGCAGGCCATTTTTTAAATTCCAGAAACGACCAGGGCCTTTTGGTGTTGCTGAAGTAATTAAATCATTACCTGATTTACTTAACATCTCAGCGCCCGAAAGTTTATCAAAATAATCTTTTTTAGAGTCAGGCACATTTTTCAAGGCTAATTTACGTGATCTGTCAATAAAACCTACATAACTGCGCCCTCCTTTGTAGTTGAAAGCATTGCTAAACCATTTGAAGTAAGTATCCTGTTCTTCAGGTGTCCAACCTGTTTTCGCCATTGTCAGCACATTGGCATAGTATGTGTGCTGTGCCGGAGGAACATTTGCCAGCATGGCTGCAATATCACCACCATATTGTGAACTTCTCAAAATTAAATCGCTTGATGCAGTGGCAGTTTCCTGCATGAGGGCATTTGTACCTGGTTCTTCTTTGATTTTCATCAAAGCCAATGTCTTCTTGATTGCACTTGGCTCGTCTAAATAATGTAAAAGCTTACTCAATGAACGGTTTAACTGTGCTGAATTTGCCGGATAAAGTGGATTCAGGAATGCTACAACTTTTGGCTTTGTAGTAGCATCAGGTTGCCCCATTCTTAAAAATGTCAACTCAAATGCACGGTATACATCTAATTGTTGTGCTTCGTTCAAGGCTTTTATATTGATTGCTAACAAGGCGTTCAAAATTTCATTTTTCTTATCGCCTTTACCCATTCGTATCAAAGAGATAAGCGCTTGTGTTGAAGCAACAGGGTCTTTTTCTTTCAGCGCTAAATCCTGCCATTCAGCAACCGGTTGGTGCTCAAGCGCTAAACGAGCGGCATAACGGATAAATCTGTCAGGGCTTTTCAATTGTGGCCATGCGGTTGTAACGGCTTCTTTGTTTGGTCCACCCACGTGAAATTTCTCCAGATTCCTTCTTAAAGTGTTAGCCGCATTAACAGGAGTTGGTGCAACAGGAGCGGTACTTTCTGAGCCAGTATAGTAGACACGGTATAAATCTGATTCTAATCTACGACCACCAGCAAGGAAATATAAAGCACCATCAGGGCCTATAGCTCCATCAGTCAAAGGTAATGGCAGTCCTGAAAGGAATTCTTCTCTAGTGGCTGTAAAAGATGAGCCCGACGGTTTCAGGTTAATGGCGTGCATAATTCCAAAACTCCAGTCGAAAGCTAATAGCGTGTTTTTATATTTGGCAGGGAATTTTGCATCTTTCAAATGCAATAAGTTAGTTGGTGAGCCTTGACCAATGTTTAAAACAGGAGGCAAATTATCAGGGAAAGTTGGCGACCATTTGCTGTTACCTGTTCTCCAGCCAAACTCACTTGCGCTAGTAGCATGACAAATACGAGTTGGACGGTACCAAGGTAAACCAAAATCCCATTCCATATCTGCATCGTAAACAAACAAATCGCCGTTTGCATCGAATGCCATGTCAAATGCATTTCTATATCCAGCACTTACCAGTTCCCAGTTTTTGCCTTCAGGGTCAGTGTGGGCAATCCATCCTCCGGGAGCCATACGATCGTTCGCATGTCCGCGAGGATCTTTGATTAATGGGAATAGATTGTCTTCCTGCCAATTAGATGGCAAACGATAAGAATCCATCGAAGGCACATCGGTATGGTTTCCTGAAATAACATACAATGATTGTTTATCAGGAGAGTAAATAACACTGTGAGGGCCATGTTCGCCATCACCATTCATTTCTTTTAACAGTGTGATTTTGTCAAACTGGTCGTCGTTGTTGGTATCTTGTAAGCGGTAAAGACCACTTTTCCGTGGAAATATTCTATTATTTTTACTATTGTTAATCATTACGTAGAGACTGTTAAATGCATATAACAGACCGTGTGCGTAACCCATACCAGTCGTATCAATATTTGGGCTAATCCCAATCTGTAGTTTTTCGACTTCAGTCTTTCCATTAGAGCCAATAGCAGGAATTTTCAGTCGGTACAATTTTCCATATTGATCTGAAGCAATCATTCGACCCTTATCGTCAAAGGTCATCGAAACCCACGAACCTAGATTGTTTTCTGATGGGCTATAAAGATGCTGTGCCGAAAAACCTTCAGACAATTTTAACTTTTTAATTTTGGGATCATCGTTATCAGCTACAGATGGAGGTGGATTTCTAAGTATGGTAAACGACCCAGCTACTGCCACAGCCAATACCCCTAGAGAGAATAAAATTGTTCGTTGATTAGATACCATAGTTTTAGAAGTTAAGGCGTAATAATTTGAGGACTTTAAAAACACTGCATAAGATAAATATAATAAATATTAAATAGTGAAAATATGAGGTATTAATAAGGTTAAAACTATCAATAAGCCTGTTCTTAATACCCCTATTTGCCCTAAATTACATATTTATTTTCTACTTATGCAGTATTTTAACTATATCAAAAAATAAGGTAATCAAAAATAAGGTGATAAAGCTGCTTCATCTGCCGGAAGACCATAAAGCAATGTGATATTATTAAATGCGTTACCACGTACTGTAGCACCTTCTGGATAATAATAATCAACTGGATTAGCTTTGATTCTATTACCGTATGCGGTAATTACTTCAATGGCAGTACCTGTACGTACTAGGTCGAACCAACGTTTGTTTTCAAACGCTAACTCGCTTCTACGATCCTGATAGATTTGTTTTCTTAAATCTATTTGAGCTGTTATAGTAGCATCAGGTAAGCCTGCACGGCTCCGAACCTGATTGAGATAAGGCAATGCCTCTGCTGTTTTGCCTTGCTCCATCAGTGCTTCAGCTAGGAATAAGAGTGCCTCCGCATAACGATAGATCGGAAAATTATTGCCAGTATTACCATGCAAAGAGTGTGTTTTTGCAAATTTTTTGTTGTAAGGGAACGTTTTATTGGCTCTCAAACTACCATTAATAGTAACATAAGCAATAGTTGCATCTTTGCGTTTATCTCCAGCTTCAAATGAGTTAATCAAATCAGGGGTTGGTGCACCATTACCTTCACCAGTCAATGGTTGAGGATTAGATGTTCCGGTGATTGGTCTTAATTCATCTGAACTCATCGGGCGAGGAAGGTAATTATAAATTATAGCTCCATTATAACCTGAGGCTCCTTCCTGATACTGTACTTCAAAAATAGATTCGATATTATTTTTGTTTCCAGTATTGGTTGAGAAAGCATCGTTGAAATCTGGCATCAATTTGTATTCGCCACTTGTGACGATTTCTTTCAATAATTTCTCAGCTTCTGCCCAGTTTTTTCTTACCATATATACATTAGCCAATAACATTCTTGCGGTCCCAGATGTAACTCTGCCAGCTTCTTGTTTCGATTTTGGATAAAGGCCCGTAATAGCTGCACTAGCATCTTTAATAATCTGTGCATAGATGGCTTCAGAATCGGATAATTCCAGCGTAGCCTCCTTACGATTCGTTACAGGTGTGAGGTGCAAAGGTGCTTTGCCAAAATAACGAACTAATTCAAAATAGGCATAGGCTCTCAAAAATTGTGCTTGCCCTTTTAGGTTATTTTTAGAATCTGCACCAAATTCAACTTTATCAATGGAAGCCAAAATCTGATTAGCACGAGCAATTATCTGAAAATCTAATCGATATTGATTCAGAACGTGAGTATTTGAAGTAACCCCATTGGCAGTTGGAACTGCAAAATCAGCGATATCTTCCTGTTGCTCAGTCGCGCCGAAAAGAATATTTCTGTAATAGTAGGCATTATCAGAATGCATTTCACCTAAAAGCCATGCACGGTCGTTCGTTATTGCACGCAGAGGCACATAGGCTGCATTCACTGCTTGTTGGAAATCAGCTTCCTTAGTAAAGAATATGGCAGTACTAAGGTTAGTTTCTGGGACAACCGTCAAAAAGTCTTTGCAACTCGTTAACCCAAAAAACATAAACAATACTATTATTATCTTTTTCATTATCTTATTGTCTTAAGGATGTTTACGTTAATTAAAAGTTCAAGTTTATACCAAGTGTGTAAGTTCTAGGAACCGGGTAGTTCGATAAATCAATACCTTGACTTAAGTTTCCACCATTACCATTTCCATCACCTTGCGCAGAGGTTTCTGGATTTGGTCCACCCCAATATTTGGTAAACACATATAACTGTTGAACAGAACCGTAAATACGAGCCGATTTGAATACTTTATTGCCTCTTGGAATAGTATAGCCAACTGTTACGTTTTTAATAGTGAAGAACGAAGCATCAGCAATAAAACGGCTGTTCATCCAGTCTCTTTCAATACCCGTAATATTACCACCACCCACTGTAGTTCCATACATTCCTTTTCCTGGATTAGCTTCTGAACGGAAACGATATTTTACTCCTTCTACAAGATTAAAAACCCCGTCAAGATTGGCAGTACTATAAATGTGACGAACTAATAATTGATTTCCTTGAGAACCTGAACCAACGATACTCGCATCCCAATTGCCATAAGTGAAGTTATTGACGATTCCATAAGTAAATTTCGGGAAAGGATTGCCAATAATTACTCTATCGTCAAAATCACCACCATAAGTAATTATACCATCTCCGTTTGTATCCTTTAATTTGATGCTACCCACAACTGAGCGGCCTGGTACCTGTGGAGAGTTTTTCAAATCTTCAGCATTCTGATACATACCTAATGAAACCAGCCCGTAGAATTGGCCAAACGGTTTGCCAACTTGTGTGATGTGGAATGTTCCGTAAACACGGTCAATACCATCAGCTAGGGCAACTACTTTATTTCGGTTAATTGAAATATTAGCATTTGTGCTCCACTTCAATTTTCCTCTGGTGTTCTTTGTATTTAATGCAAACTCATGACCCCAGAATTTAATCTCTCCGATATTATCATTGAAGTTACTGAATCCTGCCTCTTGAGCGATTTGTACACTATAAAGCAAGTTTGTGGTACGTTTGGTGTAATAATCATAAACAAACGTAATGCGGTCATTGAATAATCCTAAGTCAAGACCAAGGTCTAATTGTTTGGTAGTTTCCCAACCCAGATTATTATTTGCTAACGAAGTTACAACGGCTCCAGGTGCTACGTTATTCCCAAAAACTGCATTTACTGTATTATTTATCAATGCATAAGGCGTATAGTTACCAATATTATTATTACCAATTACACCATAACTCGTTCTTATTTTTGCAAATGATATCTTAGGCATCGATTTTATGAAAGATTCGTCTGAGAGAACCCAACCCAATGAAATGGATGGGAATGTACCCCAACGGTTTTCAGAACCAAATCGAGAAGAACCATCACGGCGAACCGAGGCAGTTAATAAGTATTTACCCTTATAGTTATACGTTAATCTTGAAAGTACTGAAGTCAATGCCCATTCCTGCACACCACTATTTGTTCCACCGCGGTTAATATTAATAGCACCCTGAATTGTTGGAAGACGGTCATCAGCGTAAGTATCAGCCTGAATACGAGTACTTTCTTGTTGGAAACGTTGTTGTGTAAAACCAGCCAAAAGCTCAAAACTATGGTCATTGAAGCTTTTTGTATAGGTTGCCAGGTTTTCATTCAACCAGGTTAGGTTCTCAATATTCTGTCGTATGGACACTGCTGTTGTCGGAATAGGAACATTGATAGCACTGGTTGCAGTTGACGGGTTGAAGAAGAAAAACTTGGTACGCAGCATCTCAACGTTGAACGTTGATTTCAAAACAAGATCTTTGATTGGTCGATACTGGATATAGGCATTTGATATTAAATTGGTAGTCGTTGTTTCGTTAACCAATTCATTTGCGGCTCTTACCCAGTTAGGATAGGCAAAGATATTTCCTGTGCTGGCAGGGAATTGATTGTACAAAGTCAATGTTTTGCCATCTGCCTGATAAATTGGCATGATTGGCCAGGTATGTAGAGCATTAAACAAAATACCTGTGCCTCTGTCCCCATCGGTTCTTGGTGTATTATCAAACACATATTGAGGGGCAACGTTAAAGCCAACAGTTACTTTATCAGAAATATCATATTCCGAATTCATTCTTAATGAATATCTTTTATAGGTATTATTAAGTACAACACCTTCCTGATTAAAGACCCCTCCAACAAACGAAGTTCTTGATTTTTCTCTGTTCGAAGTAACAGTCAGATTATAACTTTGCACAGGGGCTTTCCTTAACAAAGCACCATACCAGTCATTGTTTTTATCTCTGTATTGAGATGGGTTCTGAAACTCAACCGGAACTGCCTGTTTGGCATCTTCGTAAGATTCTTTTTTAAATTGTGCAAATTCCTCTGCATTTAACATTTTAATTCGACCCCTTTGTGGTACCTCTTGAATACCAGCAAAAACATTGAAACTGACATTAGTGCCAGCTGTTCTACCTTTTTTAGTGGTAATCAAAACAACACCATTTGCGGCTCTTGAACCATATAAAGAAGTAGAAGAAGCATCTTTCAGAATAGAGATGTCTTCAATTTCATCAGGGTTCATTGCACCGATATCTCCTGTGATAGGAAATCCGTCGATTACGTAAAGCGGGTCACTACCTGCCGAAACTGATAATTGTCCACGGATACGGATATTCATTCCTTGTCCTGGTTTACCAGTGGTCTGATTAATTTGTACACCAGCCAATTGTCCTTGGAGTTTTTGTCCGATCTGAGATACAGGAATATCCTTTATCTCTTTGGCTCCAATGTTTTGAACTGCCCCTGTAACATTCTTTTTTAACTGACTACCATAACCAACTACCACGATTTCTCCCAGGAGTTTTTCATCAAGTTCTAAGGTTACATTAATGTCGGAGTTATCACTTACGGTTACTTCTTTGGCTGTAAAGCCAACAAAACTAAATACTAAAACTGAGCCTTTATTAGCATCAATTTTATAAGTTCCATCTGCGCCTGTCTGAGTTCCTTTACTCGTTCCTTTTATTGAAACGTTTACACCAGCTAATGTGGCTCCATCAGAACCAGAAACAGTTCCTTTTATTTGCGAAAAGGCAAAGGATGAACAGAATAGAACTAGCAAAAAGGCTCCACTCATTGCGCAAATCCTACTCAAATGAATAGTAAATTTCGACTTCATAAATACGCTTGATTTAGGGTGAATAAAAGTAGATATTGTTTAGTAAGACATAAATAATTTGTGATTTTTTATAAAATTATTTATTCCACTAACCGAATGCGTCCTGTACACTTCTGTATTTGACAAAAAGAGTTATATTCTTTATCAGAATATTGCTATATTTTAACTCAGGATATAATTGAAATAGTTTTATTTAATCTTTCGATTTTGTAAGAAGAAGAAAATCAGAAATAAGGAGAGTTGGATATTGAAATTTGATTTTAATTAATTTAGAATCTGAGCATTCAAAAGCAAAAAGCAGTGATGATCAAATGATTGCCACTGCTTAGTAAATAAATATATATGTCTAAATTGAAGCTATAGATATTATATGAATAGGAGAAATATATTATTATTTATCAAAAATGCTTTCCCATATGACATCGTAAACATCGGTCGCCGCAATTTCTGTATTGGATTTATAATTACTTATTAATATTGGGTAAAATTCTTTACCGATATCAAGTGTCCCATGAGAACCTTTAATAAGATTTGCATTTAAGGGAATTACGTCCATCCTATATCTAAAGCCTAACAATTTACGCGCTAATTTATAGGCTGCACGTAATTTTATAAAAGGGTTGGCAGGGTTCATAAACATCTCAACCGGATCATAACCTGGTTTATTATGTATATCTACGCTTCGTGCAAAATCTGGTGCAACCTTATCATCAAACCAATAATAATAGGTAAACCAGCTATCTGCCTTTGACATCAAAACTAAATCTCCTGCTCTTTGGTGATTAATATGATGTTTACGTTTTTCCTCATCGTCCATTATCAAAGCTATTCCTTCGACTTTTGACAAAATTTCTTTAATTCTTTCCTTTTGTGTTTGATCATTAATATACAAATGAGCAATTTGGTGGTCAGCAGCAGCAAAGGCTTTTGAGGCTCCACAATCCATTAGTTCAAGGCCACTTTCAACTCTTATAGATAATAATCCGTTTTCGCGCAGAATTCTATTAATATGTATCGGGTTACTGACGTTATTTATACCATACTCAGAAAGCAAAATAACATTCGCATTTTTGGACTCATAATACGTAACTAATTCTTCAACTAAGGAATCAATCTCATGTAAATCTTTAGAGATTTTCTCAAAATCAACACCAAATTTTTGGAGGCAATAGTCTAAATGGGGTAAATAAATTAAAGTTAGTGTCGGGTCATTGTTCTTATCAACCTCTAATGTGGCATCAGCAATCCATTTTGAGCAATCAATGCTTGTATTTGGTCCCCAGAATTTAAATAATGGGAATGTACCGAATTTGGCTTGTAATTTATCTCTTAAATCAGCAGGGTAGGTATAGCAATCTGGTACTTTTACTCCATCAGAATGATATTGTGGTCGCGGTGTTGCTGAGAAATCAGCTGATGAATACATATTATACCACCAGAACATTTTAGAAACTGTAAAGTCAGGATTTTTTTTTCGTGCGGCTTCCCATATTTTTTCTGCTTGTACCAGTTTATTAGATTGTTTCCAGAATTTCATTTCACTGGCATCATGGTCATACCAACCATTTCCGACGATTCCATGTTCATCAGCATTCTTACCTGTAATATAACAACTTTGTGAAGTTGTAGTAACTGCAGGAAAGGCAGGCTTTATATGTGTTAATTGATTTTTAGAGATAAATTTCTGGATGAAAGGGGTATGTTCACCAATCACACTGGTGCTTAATCCAACAATATCAATAACAACCGTTTTTTTCATAGATTTATTAAATAAATAACCCTGAACTCAAATAAGAATATTTTTAAAATTTTCTGAATGAGTACAGGGTTGAGTGGTTAATGTCTAAATGAATTATAAAAGACTTTTTACCCATTTAATTTCCCTAATAATAGATTCATTAAGGGGTGCTTGAAATTCCTTAGGTAAAACTCCCCATGTATAGGTTTCTATTTCAAGATGTTGAGTAAATGGCTTTTCTTTGTGTAAATTAATTGTGTCTACTATATCAGATTGTGTTGAACTTAATAATCCATATTGTTCCATGAATAAAGGTACATGAAAATGTACACGCCATGACTTAGTATTATTATCAAATCCTGCGATTGCTTCATTCAAATCGGGGAATTTAACAAAACTACCATCATTTTTCTGAGCTACAACCTGATGTAAATAAATAGGTTCGTTATATTGAGCAATAGTTTCCAGCTTTTCCTGAACATTTTTAGAAAAATCAACTTTTAGCGCTGAACTGATTTGAATTTTGCCGACTTTCAATTGCTCAGTTTCTAGTTTTGCAATTACCTCTTTTGGTGATTCAAAACCAACCGCAAAATGACAAACATCATAACATAACTGAATATGAGTTTTGATTGCTTCAATAGCTAGTTCATCAGAAAGCCCTTTAACTTTTAATTGCTCCACTCCTAAAGGAAGCAAATAGTTTTTATACCAGCTGATAAATTCATCAGAATTTTCAAGAATCCCATCAGGCTCGGGCTCAATATCCAAATGAAGTGTTTTGCCAGTTTTTTCTTTTAAATCTATTAACGCCTCAACTACAGAAATCATGTTTTTGGTCGCTTTAATCGTTGCATCTTCTAATGCATTTTCAGTCAACCACCAAAAACGATAGGATAGTGGGGAGGTTGAAACTCCGCCTTCTGTTAAGTTCTCAGGTAAAAGTTTGGCTAATAACTGAAACAGCCTGATCGTATAATCTGTCCTTTCCTGCGTTGTCCAATCCGGTGCATGTACTTTGTCTTTTACAACTGAATGATGAAAATTTCCAAACGGAAAACCATTCATAGTAAAAACATAGCAATTATTATCTGCAAGCCAATTCTTGAATGAATCAAAATTCTCATTTTCAGATAAGTCAATACTTGCCTGATTAGCCAGTCGAAGCCCGATTCCCATTGGTGAATCAGGATTAACATCTGATTTGATTTGTGGGATACTACTTTGTAAGACCGCAAAATGCTCTTTCCAGTCTTCACCGGGATGAATATTACTACAATAGCTTAAATGCCCGTATGGAGTTTGCATAGTTTAATCAATTGTTAGTTTCAAACGGTCAACGGCAAGCTTCATCAATTCAAAATCTATCTCATGCACTTCTTTGCCTTTACCTAATTTTTCTAATACAGTTATGGTTAATCTACCACCTAAATGCTCTCTGAATTCATTAAGTCCTTGCCAAAGATTTAATTTATCATTTTCCGCCAAAGACTCATGGTAAAGAGTAAACCCTAAGGTCTTCAGCACATTAATTATTCTATTGGTATCTTCTTCCGAAATCAAGCCTAGTAATTGTGAATAGATAGAATCAAGGGCTATTCCAATCGCTACAGCCTCCCCATGACGAATTTCAAAATTGCTTAGATATTCTAATTTATGAGCGGCCCAATGACCAAAATCTAAAGGTCTCGCAGAGCCCATTTCAAAAGGATCTCCACTTGAAATATGATTGGTATGAAGAGCGGCAGAACGAAAAATCTGCTCATTCATTACCTCCATCTCACGATAGGCCATTGCCTTTGCATTGCCTTCTAACCATTCGAAAAAGTCCAAATCTTTAATTAAAGCTACTTTTATAGCCTCAGAAATGCCTGAACGCCAGTCTCTGTCTGATAAGCTGGTTAAAAAACTTGAATCATTGAAGACTGCAACCGGTGGAGAAAAAGTGCCTAAGAAATTCTTCTTTCCAAGAAAATTAACACCATTTTTTACTCCCACACCTGAGTCGTTTTGTGAAAGAACTGTGGTTGGAATACGAATATGTTTTACACCACGATGTGCGATACAAGAAGCATATCCTACCATATCTAAAAAGGCACCTCCACCAATAGCTGCTACAAATGAATGACGGTCAATACCATATTCGTTTATAGCAAGAAGCGCTTTATCTAAATATTGAGGGTCATTTTTTACCAATTCACCGCCCGGCAAAACTAAAATTTCTTCTGCCAGAGAAATCAGTTTTTGATTTTGAAAATATCGTTTAATCGATTCAATTAAATAAGAATGATTTTTGGCAACTCCTTCATCAATCAGAACCAAAATCTTTTTTTGAAAACTTGTATCTCCAAAATTTGATAAGAAATCGATAAACTCTTTATTGTCAGACGAAAAAAGATTTTGCGTGAAAATTATATTGAATGAATAAGGTACCTGAAAAGCTTGTTTAATAGCACTCATTGCTCAGTTGAAAATAAAATAATCATAAATAAAATTTGGCTTTTCTAAGTCACTGCAAAAATTTTTGCCAATTTGATTGAAATGGGTAATAAACAAACAACTGCTACTGCAAAAATTATATTTCCTGAAACACTCACCCAAGCCGCGTTCATCACTATTAGGGATAAAACCCCAGCTTTAACTGCCTTTCCAATGTTTGGCCCAATTGGATTGGCAATGGCACCTAATAAAGGCTTGAAAATCAAATACATATGCACAGCTACAAACGGAGCTGCGAATAAAATATTACCTAATTTAAAAGAAATATAGAGTTGAAAGCTATTGACAAGAATATAAAGAAACGCAGCAAAATAAAGCGTATTCTTGTTGCCTCCATGTACTTCGCCCCGACTGATCATAGTTATAGCCGCAATATAGCATATTGGTAAAAGGCTGATTAACCACCATTCTCCAATAACGTTTTCTAAAATACTCATTCCTAAAATCAAATTGCCGCCGCGGCAAAGCCCCATGTTTATTGGCCCTAAAAAAGAATGATGTTTGCCAAATTTATCATAAACTAATGCACAAATAGCCACTAAGAATGCAATACCAGCACTTAAAGGGCTATTAACCAGTGCCGCAACTACACCTGTAAGTAGCAATGAACTACCAAAAATAGTTGCATTCTGTTTACTGACTTTACCACTTGGAATAACTCTTTCCGGGCGCTCAATCCGGTCTAATTCTAAATCAAAAATATCGTTGAAAACAATCCCGCCACCATATAATCCGATTGTAGAAATGCATAAGAATACAGCCTTCCAGATGTCAATTTGTTCTAATGAAAATGAAAATCCGGCAATAGCAATTCCTGCCAGAATATCGGATATGGCAGTAATAATGTTAGCAGGTCGGGTTAGTTGTAAATAGGGTTTTATATTCAAGGCCTTACTATTTGCGTAGTGATTGATGAAATCACTAAAATTTAAATATTCGTAGATGTTACTCCAAAATATTTTAAGTTCACTCTAACTGATAATAATCGAATTTTTCTCGACTCTTGGTATTTGTCCACCTCGAAGCACGGTATTTCCATTAAATTTCAAACTCTGGTCAACTTCCATAGGTGTTTCAAAATCATTAATATTAATCTGTCCACTTTGTGCAAATGCATCAATTGCATTTTGATAAGTGACTAATCGTATATCTTCATCTGAAATACCTTTGATTTTCATCAAAGCGGCTGTTTTGGGTACAGCCAAAGGATCACTTATTCCCCAATCAGCGGCTGAGTTAACCATTATTCTTTCAGAACCGTATTTTTTTACAATTTCTACCATTCGCTCATTACCCATCTTGGTAAATGGATAAATAGTAAATGCGGCCCAGAAACCTTTTTCAAGCACACTTTCAACCGTTTCTTCATTATTATGGTCAATAATGACCATGCCTGGATCGATGCCATGCTCTAAAGCAATTGACATACTCAATTCTGTTCCCTTTTTCTTGTCACGGTGAGGGGTATGAACCTGCACTGGTAAGTTAGCTTCTTTAGCTAATTCTAATTGAAGTCTATAATATTTTTCTTCAGCCGCCGTCTGATCATCAAAGCCAATTTCACCAACGCCAACAACCCCTTCTTTATAAAGGAATATTGGAAGTATTTCCATTACCTGCTCTGCTAAAGACACATTATTTGCTTCTCTGGAGTTCAATCCAATAGTGCAATAGTGCTTAATACCAAATTGTGAAGAACGAAATCTTTCCCAACCAACCAAACTACTAAAATAATCTTTAAAAGATGATAAACCTGTACGTGGCTGGCCCAACCAGAAGGCAGGTTCAATAATAGCTACTACGCCTGCATCAATTAATGCCGTATAATCGTCAGTTGTCCGTGAGGTCATGTGAATATGAGGGTCGAAGAATTTCATCCCTTTAATATATTCAGTATAATTCACCTCAACATTTTTTGCTGTATTTAGCTCCTCTGCACTTCCTTCAAAATGTGAAGGATTCTGTGTTATTTCTGAATCTTTTTGACACATCTTTCCTATATTTTTGTAATACTCCTTTATCAGTTTTCTAGCATTTGCCAACTGATTGTATGATTTTTTACTTTCTCTGTTAAGTACTGATACTTTTCAAGTTCTTCTTTCGCAGCAATAAAATCTGTTTCGCTACAAACTAAAGCTGCCGCAATTTTATCATCTTCTCTAGTAGAGGAAAATAAATGCTTAATATCCTGTAATATTTTATCATTTATAAATTTTGAAACCAAGCGCCATGCCTGTGCCGGAATCACTCTTCCCGCAGACCAGCGCTCATGTGCAAGGTTTGAAATAGAGTCTGCCAGTTCTTCATTTGCTCTCTCATTTAACCCTTTAATTTTATTAATTGGCTTATCATTAAAAATGCACTTTAGCACCAACTGGTTCCATGCAAGGTCTGAAAAATGATTTTTTGGGAAAGAATTCTGAAATGCAATGGCATCAAAGATAACCCCGACATTAGATCTGACTGCATTAGTGGCCCGAAGCATCCAATGATCCTGATACTCAAGAAAAGGTAATGCTGAAATTAAAGCAATAGCTTCATTGTTTTCAGCAGTATCAAATAGGTTGTCAAGGGCTATTATATATAAATCTTTATTAGAGCTATCAAATTTTGTAAGAAAATACACTCTTACCAACCTGTCTAAGGTCCAGCCTTCAAATGAAACATCATTGATTGACTCTAGATATTGAACTATATCTTTACTGATAAATCTTGGGGTAGCAACAAATGCTGTTTGCAAAGATTTTAAACTTCCGTTGGCTTTGGTCTCAATCCAGCTCATCTCTTTAGCAGATGCTTGATTTTGAATTTTATCAAGCAACAAAGAAGAATAGTTCATTTGGTCAGGTACATTATATTAATTTCAAGCAAATCTAAAGAAGAATTTTGAGCTTCTTATCCTGTTTATACAAAAATTAAGATTAATGTCGACCAATAAGGTAATTTTGTACTCCTATCTTGAGATTTAGATTCGACAATCATAAATTTTTTAATTAGGGACCTCTTAAAAAAAAAGTCAATAATTTTTAAAATATTTAATAAAAAGACAATATATTTAATAATTAATTTACTGAGTGAATGTGTACTTTTGTTACACTCGTCATGCTACTTAGAAGCTAAAATTTACCTAATCAACACTTGAATTGTTTCCTCAGCTCTTATTCTATTAGGAAAAAAGATTGAACCCTTATGACCTTACATCGATACATATATAAAGAATTCACATGTTTTCAAGTGATTACATTAATTATTTAATAGAAAGAGGCAACGATGAACAAACCCAATTATTAAGCACCGTACGAAAACTACCCATTGATTTTTTTGATACCCTTTGCGCATTTTTAAATACGAGTGGAGGAGAGGTTCTCTTTGCCTATTCGTTTGAAAATGGAGTTACCGGGTTGACAGAAAATGAATTTAATATTCTTGAAAAGAATATTATAGGCGGAATTAATAATGCCAATAAAATTCATCCCAAACCTAGAATGGTAATAAAGACTATTTTTTATCGCCATGAAAGAATCCTTTACTTAAAAATCCCCAATAGCCAGTCGGTTCACACAACCAACAATGGGCATTATATCTATGAGAGAAGAGATACTTTAAATATTCTAGTGGATAATATCTCAGACCAGCTCCGAATACAGGAGAGGAAGAGATTCTACTATCCTGATAATAAAATAATTAAATATATTGAGACTGAGCATTTTAATATGGATGTCTACAATAGGGCTATGAATTTAATTTTGCAGACGCGTCCATCTCATCCTTGGCTAAATATGGATTTCGAGAATGTAATGAAAAGTTCAGGTCTGTGGAGAATAGATTTAGAAACCAAAGAAAGTGGGTATACAGTTGCTGCAGTTTTACTACTAGGAAGAGATGAGGTGATTCGGGCAATGTTCCCAAGTTTCCGAATAGATGCACTACGCGAAAAAGATGGTTTCGATGGATATTACGATAGAGAAACTTTTACTACAAATCTGATTGATACATATTATCACTTAATGGATTTTGTACACAAGCATCTACCGGATTTCTTCGTAATCAATAATACTACCAGAATAGGGATTCGCGATTTAATGTATAGAGAGGTATTCATTAATTTCCTGACTCATCAGGATTATAGCTCAGGCTTACCCGCTAAATTTGCTATAACACATATAGATGGAACTTTCACTGCCAATAGTAACAGAACGAGTCTGAATAAAAATATAGACCCGAACAATTATCAATCGATTCCCAAAAACCCGATTATAGGTAGATTCTTAAGGGAATTAGGTCTGGCTGAAGAATTAGGTTTTGGATTGAAGAAAATAGCAGCCTTTGTCAGTCAATTTTCAGACGAAAAACCCCAATTTCATGACGGTCCCACTTTTCTAACATCCATTCCACCTATAACAAAGAAAAATATATTGGAAGAGGAGTTAAAAAAGAAAGATGATTATCTCGAGGAGGAGCCCTCAATGATTTTTCCTCCTAAAACTACTTCTCTTAGACAATTTCCTGTAATAAGCAATAGTTTGCCAATTGAAAAACCATCAAATAACCCTCTCTCTGTTTTTGAAGATTTAAGCGAACAAAAGAGAGAACGACTTACCAGTATAGTTTTATTTTTAAATCATACAAAGCATAGCACCACACAGGTATTAATAAAACAGTTAGGCGTTTCCAGAGAAACAATTGCAAGAGAAATAAAGATTTTGAAAGAGCATAGATTAATTGAGTTTAGAGGAGCTTTAAAAAATGGCTATTATTACCTTACTGAAAAAGGACTAGCAATTGCCAAACTACTTTCAGAAAATAAAGAAGCTTAATTTAAAACTAGATTTTGATATTAACATAGGATGTTTTTTCATTCAAGGTGCTTGTATTAGCATGCTTGAAAAGTTCCGTATTTTCAGTTAGAATCTCATTAAAGAAAGCAACTCTCCTTAGTAAAGTCCATTTTTCAGGATGGAGATTAAATAAGTATTTTATTGCCAATCTCTGCTGATTAATCTTGCCGTTTTTATAGATCTTGTATCGGCTTAATGTAACACATTCATTAATTCTCTTTCTTCCTCTTGTAGATTTCTTTTCTGCAATGGTTGTATGGAATTCTCTATACGCCAATTTATCAAGGTCAATAATTTTTATTACATCAAAATCAACAAAGTAATCTCTGGCTGTTTTTTCCAGAAAATCCAGATTCTTCCTAACTGTGCTGATTGTTTTGGTATTCAGGTGTATTTGATATAGAGTAGCCTTACGACTATCTTCTTTTACCTCGAAACCTTTTTGATAATTATTAAACAGTTTCTCAATTTCGAAACCATCAATAACAGAGAACGCTGGTTTCTTTAAATTCATTAGGTAAACATTTACAAAATGCTCAACTGAAATAATTCCATCTGGCCAATCTTGCTTTGAAAGGTACTCAATAGCCGATTCGTCCAAGACCAGATTCACTTCTGAATTGATTAATGTGTAATGTATAATATATTTAAAGTCTTCAAGTCTTTCATGAAACATCGGAATTTTTAAAACCTCACCTTGCATTAGATAATTTAATAGATGCCACTTAAACTCACCCTTGTTGATCATGGTGTGCAAGTTCTTAGTGCTACCTACAATAAGATTAAAATCTACTTCAACCCAGTGTTCTTTCGTTGAGCCTCCAACGGGTATCAGATAACCATTTTTTAGGGCCTTGAATAAGAGTTCTTGGTTAGCAATGCTTAGCTGTTCAATATGATTGATAAAAAGAAAACCCTGATTGGCTTGTTCCAATTTTCCGATTTTCTGTTTTCCTTCATTAGTTACATATCGGTTGTTGAGTATTCGTTTATATTGCCCGAAAGCATTTGTTTCAAAATCTTCTGAACTGATTTTTGAGCAATCCAATTCAATAAATGGTACTTCGTAGGGAAGGTTTCGGAATATATATATATAACTGGCGAGGTCTTTAATCTCAAGACCAGATTTACCATAAATCAAAATATTGTTACCCGAAGAAATCGCTTTTGATGTTTCGTTAAAAAAGTTCTTTGCTCTTTCACTTTTACCTAAAAAGGATTTTTCAAAATTGGGAATTCGTTTCAACACCTCTTCATCATGAATATCAATATCTTTAAGAAACAACGAACGGAAAATCTCGCGTTCCTGAACAAATATTTCTCTTTCAGATTTTAAACAACTAAATAAATAATTTATAATATGGTGTTTTTTTGATTCAACATCTTTAGAGACCTCTGATTTTGCCAAAATTAGTTCTTCATTTAATTTGATAATTTTTTCTTCAAACTTATCTTTTATCAGATTGTTTCTTTTCAGACACTGTTCAATTCTGAATAAGATAGCTTTAAAAGCTGCGAACTGGCTTTTAGTGTCAATCTGGTAACGTTCGATGATGTCAAACAAACCTCCTTTCTGATAAAGACTAAAAATGTCTTCGTAATTATCTCGGGGAGATATGATCATGATAGTTGGAATCTCCGGAAAATTCCGGTGCAGCCCCCAGGCAAATTCTATACTTTGCTTGGTAGAAGAGAAAAAATGTTCGTCAATGATAATCGCATCAAAGTCATTATTGGGACTATCCAATAAATCAAAGATTAAGGCAGGATCTAATTCAATATGTATGGCATGGTTTTTTCTTAACCATATTTGGAAATCGGTTCGTTCATGGAAGAACTTTCCAGTAAGTAGTAAATTCATTTGGGATAAGCACGTGTAAGGTTTTAAACAATGAAAGCGTCGCTAAATTGCTTATTGAAAGGTATTTACGATAGCAATTTTGAAGCGATTAAATTACTTGAATTTAGCAATGGATTCATTGTTTTTGGCCTTGTTTTAGTTTTCATTATATAGGATAGGAGTAAATTTATTGTATTAAAAAGTTTAACACAAATATTTATAATGTCAATTGGTAACTGACATTATAAATACACAATAAATTTTTTGAATTGTTTTAAAATGAATTTTGCAAAGAAAAAAAAATACTTCAGTTGCTATTGCGTAATTAATTATTATTCAGCGAGTTAGCTTAATAAAAAGATTAAGAAATAAATGAATAAATAAGATTCTGTAGGATAATTTTGAAATTTTTAGCAAAGAAGGATAAATTTTTATATACAGAATAAAAAGACGAAAAAATGCAGATTTTTTAAATAATTAGGGGACACAAAGATAGGAAATTGTAGAAATTAATAAGCAGATTTTTTAAATACTTTATCCAGGTGAACCATGATTCTTTCTAAATCATGCTGATTGAAAAATTCAATGACAATATTGCCGGATTCTCCATTCTCTGACTTTAATGCGACGTTTGAGATAAGATTTCCTTCGAGAGATTTGATACTGGAGCTGAAGTAATCGCGAAGAGAAGAAGATTGAGGAGAGGAAGTTTTAGTGGGATTTTTCTTGGGTAGGTTTTTAGCTAACTCTTCTACTTGTCTGACGGAAAGTCCATCATTTAAAATTTTTCGTAGAATTGCTAATTGTATCTCGGGCTTTTCTAATGAGATGAGGGATCTTGCATGCCCCATAGATATTTGCCCGGATATAATTGCTTTCTGAATTTCTGACGGGAGTCTCAATAGACGAAGATAATTATTAACCGTGCTCCTGTCTTTTCTTATTCGCTGAGCCAATCCTTCATTGGTCAATTGGTATTCAATAATCATTCTTTCAAAACTCATGGCGACTTCTATGGCGTTCAGATTTTCTCGCTGGATATTTTCTACTAAAGCCATTAGTGCAGATTCTTCGTCACTAGCATACCGTATGAAAGCCGGGATTTTCGATAAACGGGCTAATTTGCAAGCCCGTAACCTCCTTTCTCCAACAATTAATTCATAATAATTTCCTTTAATTCTTACTGTGATTGGTTGAATTAAACCATGTATTCTGATTGACTCTGATAATTCCTGAAGTTGCGCGTCTTTAAAATCCTTTCTAGGTTGATTAGGATTAACCCGGATTAATGATATATCAATGTTTTCAACCCCTTGAAAATGTAGTGAAGGGGTTGAACTCATTTCAATGTCTGATAGTAGTGCTGATAATCCTCTAGGTTTTCCTATATATTTCATCATTCTTTCAGGACTTTTTTATTATTCCGAAGTAAAAATTCTTTAGCCAGATTTAAATAAGCAATAGCTCCGGCATTTTCAAATAATAAATCGCTACTTCCGTTTACACCATATTTGCGGTCAACAAAGAAAACGGGCATTCCAAAACTTGGTGCATCTGCCAAACGTATATTACGTGGTACAATAGTAGTATAAGCTAAATCGTCAAAAGCCGTTTTCAATTCTTTCACGACTTCTTGTGATAAATTTGTTCTGCCATCATACATTACAGGCACGACCCCCTCTATTCGTAAATTGACATTAATTTTTTTCTGAACTAATTTGATAGTATCAACTAATTTGGCCAGACCCTCTAATGCGAAATATTCACATTGTACAGGAACTAAAGCAGAGTCGCTTGCTACTAATGCGTTAATAACTAATAAGCCTAAAGAAGGCGAGCAATCCATAAAAATGAAATCATATCTATCAGCGAGCCCTTCAATTCTTTCGCGCATAATTGCTTCTCTACTCATTTCATTAATAATCTCAATTTCAAACCCCGCCAGATCAATGTGAGAAGGAATCAATTGAAGATTTGGGATATTTGTTTGCTGTATTGATTCCTCAAAAGTAGATTCGCCTACCAACAAAGAGTATATATTGTTTTTTTCAAATTCTTTCGGATTCAAACCAAACCCAGAAGTTGCATTGGCTTGAGGATCACAATCAATCACTAAAATATTATAATCTAAAAGAGCTAAGGCAGTAGAAAGATTAATGGCTGTTGTCGTTTTTCCTACACCACCTTTTTGATTAACAATCGAAACTATTTTTCCCATTTATGTTAAAATTTATTTGAAATTTAAACCAACAGGTTTATTTAGTGATTGGCAAATTTCTGGTTTTAAGTTTCTGTTAATTTGTTCAGTAATTCTAGACCGACATTCGTACTGATTTATTTTTAGATATGCGTAGTGAATTCGAGTTTAAATCATAATAACCGCTATCTAAAATATAGTTTAATAGAAAAATTTTAGCTGTAATTTTATAATCCTGTAATCTTAATTCTTCACAATTATCATCTCTTTCAGTAAATAAAGAAGTTAATTTACCTCTTTCTGATATTAATTCAGTCAGAAGTTCATGTGCTTTTTCTACTTCCAATTTATATTTGGCACTTTCAGGCAATTGAAAATTTCTTTTAATTTTTTCAAATGAGAGCCCCAATAGATCAGCCAATAACTCAATCTTTGCTTCATGTATATGAATCGTATAAGATTTTGTGATTTCATACGCATAAATTCTTAATCTGGTATTTCTTAAATCTCTGTAATCCTCTAATATATCCTGTAGCATTGCCATGATATGAGAAGAAGTAAACCTATATAATTGAGTCTGCATATCATTTTTAATGTATGTAATTCTTAACTATTAAGTTTTCGTGGATAGAGTTAATAACTTTTAGTCTTAGACTAGTTCACCGATTGACTGATTATAGAAATCCAAACTCAACTGCTTGCTCTGATTTACCTCAAAAAATCGGAGGTAATAGCCATTATTATCATGTATTAGAAATTCCCGAAATATACCATCCAGCGAATCAGCAATCGGATTAATTGTGTCTACTTTCAACCTTATTGCTTCCCAGAGTTTTTCTAATTCATATACCTCAAAATTGATGTAATAAGGATAGTTAATAACAAACCTGGGATTTGTAGTGAAAATAAAAGTAGTTGAGTTAAACGAAAATTCGACATGCTTATCTGATAGGATATCGCAATTGATACCCAATATGACAGAATAGAAATGCTGAGTCTCTATTAGATCAGAAGTGTATAATTGTAAGGAAATATTTTTAGCCCAGTGTTTTTCCATTTGTTGTGATGTTTCAAATATCTGCTAAAACTTCAAATAGTAGAATCAATGATGAAACGAAACAGGTCTTTCAAATAGAAAATTAGTATTCATTGTAAAGGTATTGTTTGGCTCTCGTTTTCAGGGTCTGTAAATTTATCCAATCAGCAGGGCCTATACAAATATTTATAATGTCATTTTTAGGGCGACATAATAAATACATAATAAACAATAAAAATACATTAGAGTTTATATCGAATAAGAGAAATAGCTTAGCTGCTTTTTTCTTTTTAGTTTGATTTTAAAGTTGTGAATTGCACAAGCCAGATACATGACCAAGTCTCTCCAAGCGTGGAGGTGCGAACGTATCTTTTCTTTGACAATTCTTAATATTTTTACGCCTCTTATAGCGTGTTCTACAGAAACACGCTCTTGAGACTGGGTTTTATTATATTGCTTTTGGTTGTTATTTAAATCAAGATTTTTAGGCTTTTTAATAGGCTGATAGATGATGACATTTTCAGGCTCAAATCCTTGAAAACCTAAATCTTGAATCAGTGTAATGGTTTGTTGAAAGTTAAAATCTTCTTCATCTGCCATTTTTTTATCATGAATGCTGCCTTCATAAGTAGGGCTTAAATACCGAATATAAGTATCTGGCTCACTTATGATGAGGTTCTTAATAGTATGAGCTTTTTTTTGCCAGAATAATACTCTTGTTGAGTTTGATAATCTATACTACGATAGACTTCTCTTTCTGTGGCATCTATCAGAATTTTATCTAGATTTTCAATACATTTAGCTATTCGCTCTGATTTACGCTCAGGTAATACATTGCCTTTAGCCAGCGTTTCTAACAAAAAGTTACTAGCTAGTTTTAACCACATACTTGATTTAGGCTGTGTTAGACCAAAACTGGTAGCAAAAACTATTTGCAGTGGATTGGTTTTCAGATATACTAAAATGAACAATAATAAATCTGACCATTCGACAAATACACTATTTTTACGAGACTTAGATTGGCGCTGACGAATTTTACCCTCAATAGTGAAATGTATAAAATGGGTTTCTACTACTTGATTGAATTCCTTGGCTAATGTCTCAAATTCTAGTTTGTTTAATCCTATATGAGCGGAGATAATTAAGTCATCTCCTTTTAAATCTTGGTATCTAAGGCGTTTCATATAGCAAAAATACTACTTATAAAAGCCTTTAATATCTTATTCGATATAAATTCTATTTAAAAAAAAGAATTAATTGAACAATTGAGGTTGTAAATATTCAATTATATCGTTGAATATCAATTTCTTATAGATTTGTAATGAAGAATGAAAGACTAATAGGTTACTACTGAATATTTTTTTTATTTCCTAAAATACGATGATTAAGCCATTGAATGAAGCCCTACAAGGTTACCTTCAGTATCTGTGAAGAATGCCATTTTTTATTTGTTTTGTATAGACCTTATTGATGTCTGTTATAAAAGTAAGTCTTTAGCTTACCCAAAAATGAAGCAAATATTAAGTAATGATTAATTCAGAAATTGAAGAATTGTTGTCCAATTTTTAATAAGAAGTAGATTGATTTGCAATTACATAGAATAGAGATTTTAGAGGTGGTATTAAACAACCAGGTATTTTCTAATTAACATGAGCATATGAAGATAAGTACTGTCTTCTTCGTATTGCTTTTCATCCGAATAGTCTATCTCTTTCAATCGGTCTTTGTCTTTCCTTTCAAGCCACCAATTTCGTAATTCTATTATATACTTTCTCACTGTCCTGTATTCATCATTACAATCCCAATTGATTACTTCAAGCACTTTGTCTTTCTCGAGTGCATCCATAAAAATTTGAAAAGCAATATGAAGCAATAGGGTATCTCTCTCTATCCAGCTATAATTAGGTAGTGAATCAATTTGAATAGGATTATTCGAAAAGGTTAGTTTTCTTTTCTTAGTTTCCACTGAGTAATCAGATATTGAGTATGAATTTATCAGAAATTCAAAAAAGTATCCGAATTATAAGAAATAAAAATAAAAATTTACCGTATTTCTACAATTTATTAATGTTGAAATTAATAATATAACAAAAAGAGGAATAAAAAATCAGAAAATATTGATTTTCGTATTTCATGAAATTCATATATCGAAGAATCACAACTTAACTTTCTGGCTATCAACAATCTCAATATTTTAATGAAGTATCTCAAAAACTAATTTCTGCAAAATATCTCCTTCCGATTCTTCACCAGTTTCAACACCTTTCGATTTTAAATCAGCAATTTTTATCGAATGAATCACAGAGGTTAATTTATGTAAAGAATAATTCCGAGCAGCATTCAGATAATCTTTTGCAAAAAAACTATTGACTTTTAACAAAGAGGCAACTCCACTATCTGATTTATCATTTGAAGCATGCACTAAAAGTACTTTGCTGAAAAAATTATAAAGGATGATCAGAATTGGCTGAATTGGATTATCCTTGGGATTATTCCCAAAATAAATGATAATCTGATTGGCCTTTACCACATCTCTTTGAATCAACGCCTTTTGTAGTTCAAATACATTATATTCTTTACTAATTCCGACAAATTTCTGGATCGTATCCGCATCAATTCCCTCTCCCAATTTAACGTTTAAAACTACTTTATCAATTTCTGAGGTAATTCTTTTTAAATCATTGCCTATATGTTCAATTAATAATTGAATTGCTTTCATGCTAATTTTAACCCCTTTCGAATGACAGTAATCAGCCAGAAATTCTGGTAATTGATTGTCATAAAATTTCTTGGAATTAAATAATACACCATTTTTGCCAAAAGCTTTTACCCAGACTTTTCTTTCATCCTGAGCATTACTAAATGCCAGAACCAAAATTGTAGAAGATAATGGTTGTAAAGCATAGTCTTCTAACAGTTTCTGAGACTCTTTTTGGTCAATTCCTTGAATGTGCTGGGCATCTTTCACAATGATCAGCTGTTTTTCGGCCATCATCGGAAACCGACGTGCATAATTTAGTAATGCTCCAACATTCAAGTCTTTACCGAAAAGAACAAATTCATTAAATCCCTTTTCATGAGCTGGGATTGCCAGATGTTGAATCTTATCAATAATCTGCTCAATATGAAAAGGCTCTTCACCATGAAGAAAATATAATTGCTTAATCGCATCTTTCTTTATTGACTTAAGAATCTCTGACATCGGTTATTTGATAATTATATAGTTATGTGAATAGTTTTTATCGGTTAAAAACATAGTACATTGGTCAATCATTTGAGGAAAGAAGATTTTAAAATTCTCGTCAAAAAAATCATAATGTTCTTTCAGGTCTTTGACCGCACCTTCCATATTCGAGCGAAAAGCTGTTCTCTGAGCAACGCCTGATAATGATCTCTCAATTCCCCAGAACTCCCCGTAATTTTTTAACCAGTCATATTTAATCATGGATTCAATCATGGGTTTCATTTTATCTGGCAGTACTTCCCAATGATTCAGAAATGATTGATGAACTCTTTTCCTGAAATCGTCAAAAGGTTCGATAGAATAGGAGTACCAATGTTTTGCCAAAAAATGGTCAAAATAAATATCAATTACAACGGAAGCGTATTTATGGTAGTTCTGATACAAAACAGATTTACAGATACTTGTAACTGCATGAGTATCCATAAAGCTATCAATTAGCCTATGTAGAAGAATGCCATTTTTGATGTTTTCTGAAAAATGCTGATTACGAGGATGTTCGATTCTACCTACGACATAGTCTTCCAACAGATTCCCGACTAAAATTTCCTCATTATCACCTGAAAGAAATAAATGTGCTAAAAAATTCATTTTTAAGGGGTAGAATTTGTACGTTTGTGGCAAAGTTATGAAATAAGATATAATAAAATATTCAAGTTTTATAAGATTTACGTCCTTAGTGACAAATAAAATTTAAGCAAATGAAAGTTGAAGCAAAAAAAGTAGTTACGGCTGTTTATGAATTGTATGTGGGGGAGAATGATGACAGAGAAATCATAGAAGTTTCTGATGAAACAGATCCGATTGTATTTATACATGGCATGAGTGGACTCCCTGAGGCGTTCGAACAAAACCTAATTGGCCTGAGTGAGGGTGATACCTTTGAGTTTTCTGTTAGTGCTGAGGATGGTTACGGTGAAGTTGATACAGAAGCTTTGATTGATTTTCCGATAGAAAATTTTAAAATTGAAGATGGTAAAGTTCCAGATGGAATGTTAGAAATTGGGAATTTCATACCATTTTCTAATGATGAAGGTCATCGAATGAATGGAAGAGTAGTGGAAGTACATCCGGACTTTGTGATGTTAGATTTTAATCATCCATTAGCGGGTGAAACTTTACATTTTAAAGGAAAAATATTGGCCCTCAGAAATGCCAATCCTGACGAAATAGCACATGGACACGTTCATGGCCATGGGGGTGTAATTCACTAATTACACCCAAATTCTATTACTTCAATACCAAATTTTCTTAAGAAATCTACTCCTTCATCGCTAGGAATTCCTTTGTACTTTGCATAAGATTCTAGGAAAAAAACTTTTTTGATTTTCATCGAAAAAATTACTCGTGCACAGGCAATACAGGGTGATAGTGTTACGTAAAGCGTACTCCCTTCCAGATTAGCGCCATTTTTTGAAGCGTATAAAATCGCATTTTGCTCAGCATGAAGTGCTAATGAACAACTTCCTTTAGAATCTCTAGGACAACCTTCCTCTGGGAAATCTTCATCACAATTGTGGGTGCCAGATGGCGGGCCATTATAGCCTATCGAAATAATTCTGGTATCTTTTGTTAAAACAGCGCCTACCTGAGCCTTTACACAATGTGAACGCTGTGCCAGATCTTTGGCAAGGTTCATGAAGATTTCATCAAAATTCGGCCTGTCTTTTATTAATTTTTCCATTTTAGGATTTTACTATTCTTTCAGTATGTCTAGGTGCATTCAAAAATGATAGGCAAAACTAAAGAGAAAATAATAAATGACAAAAATTAAGAATCTGGGGGTTTAAAAAATAGCAAGCCTCGTAACGACACTTTCTTGCTTGGAGACTACGTTCACAAAATAGGCACCAGCAGGTATATCAGGAGTCTTCAGTGTTACAATCGTACTTGGATAATCGCTGAATGATGCTGAGTAAATATTTCTACCTTTTATATCAATGAGCGAAATTGTAAAATCCTGAAAATCCGGCAATAAGACCTGAACCTGAATATTATCTTTAGTAGTTGGGTTTGGAATAAGTGCTACATTAAGCGCATTTGATGGTGGTAATTGAAATTTTGCATAATTAGCCACTCTCTTACGTCTTTGACTTAATTCAACAACAGCCCTCATTCTCTGTTTCTGCCCTTCAGTAAATATGTTCATACATGAATCAGGTGAGTAATCCATATAGTCTTCAATTAAATTTCGAGTCCGAGGGCCATTACAGTTCGAAAACATATCTCTACAAAAAATTGTACTATTGGATTCACTGGTTGGAGGAGTATCATCTACGTAATCTGTTCCACAATATTCATCTCCCCACGTATGTATCAAACCCAGCCAATGACCAATTTCATGAGTAGCGGTTCTCCCGAAACTATAAATTCCTTCTGTGTTAGAACCAGATTTTTTTCCAAACACTCTGTAGTCAATAAATGCACCATCAATACTCTCTGGTATCTCATCACCTAATCCATCAATTGTTTCTGCGTAAGGAAATTCTGCATATCCAATATAAGGACTTTGGTAGGCGGTAACCCAAATGTTCAGATATTTATTACTGTCCCAATAAACGATATTAGATAGTTTTTTACGATCATTATCATTTAGAAGGCTGAATTCAGCTGTCGAGTTATAATGTCGTGTTATCCCTGATGTTGGATTGCCATCAGGGTCTTTAGAAGCAAGAAAAAATTCTATTTTAGTGTCGGCTCCTATCGGATTATTATTATAACCCATCGTTTGCTCCTTTCTTCGATAATCTTCATTCAAAACCTTAATTTGTGAAAATATCTGTTCATCAGGAATATTGTTTTCGGCAATAGTCCCCCCCAATTGATTATGAATTACATGCACAACCACAGGAATCCGAATGATTTCTTCATCAGCTACATTTAGCCGACTTTTGCTATTACCAACAGCCTGAAAGTTTTGAAGAGCTTGTTCAAAACGCAATTTTTTTATTGCCCTTGAAGGATCATTTAGCAAACGAATAGAATCGCTGGCAGCATTGGCGCAAAAATGTTTTTTTTGAGCCAATGCATGCAAGCAAATCAAGAAGAATAGAGGGATATATAACGCTTTTTTCATGCTTTAATGACGTGTGATTGGTAGTCTATGGTTGCAAGCATGATAATTAAAGATTTTACTTGCTCTCTGCTTTTTCGTAAGCACTTAGGATATCTCTAACTAATCTATGGCGTACCACATCTCTTCCATCTAATTCAACAAAACCTATACCAGTTATGTTTTTAAGAATATCTAATGCGTCAGCCAGACCAGATCTCTGATTCTTAGGTAGGTCTATCTGTGTTTTATCACCAGTGATGATTGTCTTTGAAAGCGGCCCCATGCGGGTTAGAAACATTTTAATCTGCATTGGAGTTGTATTCTGGGCTTCATCAAGGAGGATAAAAGCATTATTTAGGGTTCTACCTCTCATGTATGCCAAAGGAGCAATTTCAATAGTTCGGTTTTCCAAATAGAACTTCAATTTTTCAGCCTGAATCATATCATCAAGTGCATCATAAATCGGTCTTAAGTATGGATCAATTTTTTCTTTTAAATCACCAGGCAAGAAACCCAAGTTTTCACCAGCTTCAACCGCAGGTCTAGTAATGATAATTTTCTTAACTTCCTTATCTTTTAATGCTTTTACAGCTAAAGCAACCGCAGTGTAGGTTTTACCCGTACCAGCAGGACCAGTTGCAAAAACAATATCATATTTTTTGGCTGCTTCAATCATTTTTTTCTGATTGGCAGTTTTAGCTCTAACAACTACGCCTTTGGTTCCATAAAGAATTACATCATCGTCAGTTGCTTCATGATTGGCAGTTTCAATATCTTGTTGAATATAGTTTTTGACTTGTTCATTACTCAATCTGCCGTATTTCTGATAATGTTCAAGTAATGACTCTAAGATATCAGAGATTTTATTGATTTCAGTGTTGTTTCCTTTGATTAAGATCTGATTTCCTCTTGAAATAATTTTGCTTTCCGGAAAAGCCGCCGCTACTACTTTGATATTACTATTTTCTACTCCGAGAAAATCTATCAATGACACTTCGTCTAATGTGAATACTTTTTCTGTCAAAATCCTGATAAGTTTGGTTATTAGTTTAATAATTGGCCTATTGTATTAAACGTTAGACCTGAAATTTTAGTTTTATCTAAAGAATTGAATTTGTTTTCCAAAAATCAAAAATTATTCACAATATCAAACGTTTTTTCCACAAAAAATTAATACTCTTTAAATTAGATATTGATAGTCAGTCGTTTATCTTTATTATATCAATATCAGAAATTAAAGCTTTGTTTTTTGAGAAAGTAATTTTTCTTAACATTGCATTAATATTATGGATCAAATATACCCAAATAATCAATCAAGCAGAAACCAGAACCAAAGAGGATTTGGGAAAAATCTTTTTTTGGAAACTGCTCGTAGCGAATCTGGTAAGCTTCCACCTCAAGCAACAGAGTTGGAGGAAGCTGTTTTGGGTGCTTTGATGATCGAGAAAGACGCTCTAACTACTGTGGTTGATATTTTGCAACCAGCCAGTTTCTATAAAGAATCACATCAAAGAATCTATAATTCTATATTAATACTCTTTGGTAAATCTGAGCCAATAGATTTATTGACTGTAACTTCACAATTGAGAGCGCTTGGAGAACTTGAGTTTGTTGGAGGAGCGCAATACCTTGCCAGATTAACCAGTAAAGTAAACTCAGCCGCTAATATCGAATGGCATGCCCGTATTATTTCGCAGGCTGCTATTAAAAGAGATATGATTCGGGTAGCTGGAGATATTCTCCGCGATGCCTTTGAAGATACTACTGACGTTTTTAATCTTCTTGATAGAACAGAACAAACTTTTTTTGAGATTTCAGAAAGAAATATCAGGAAAAGTTATGCGGATGCCAGTTCAATCATGCGAGCTACGATTGAAGAGCTCGAAAAAAAGAAGAATAATAAAGATGGTTTAACAGGAGTAGCTAGTGGTTTTACCGAGCTTGATAGAATCACCAGTGGTTGGCAAAATACTGAGTTGACTATTATTGCAGCTCGCCCAGCGATGGGTAAAACTGCGTTCGTGGTATCTGCGATGAGAAATGCGGCTGTGGAGTGGAATACACCAGTAGCTATCTTCTCGCTTGAGATGTCATCTACTCAGTTAATGCTTCGTATGATTTCTGCAGAGGCAGAAATTGATAGTGAAAAACTTCGTAAAGGATCTCTTGAAAGCCATGAATGGCAACAATTGCATCATAGAATTGACCGACTTTCTAAAGCACCTATTTATATTGACGATACACCGGCTTTATCAGTTCTTGAATTAAGAGCAAAATGCCGTCGTCTGAAAGCTCAGTTTGACATCGGTTTAGTAATTATTGACTACTTGCAACTAATGACTGCAGAAGTTGGAGGAGGCAAATCAGGTAATCGTGAGCAGGAAATTGCGACTATTTCACGTTCATTGAAAAACCTGGCGAAAGAAATCAATGTACCTGTTATTGCACTTTCACAATTAAGTCGTGCGGTGGAAACCCGTGGTGGTGACAAACGCCCTCAACTTTCCGACTTACGTGAGTCTGGGTCTATCGAGCAAGATGCAGATATGGTAATGTTTTTGTATCGTCCGGAATACTATAAAATTACCCAGGATGAAAATGGTAACCCAACTGCTGGTGTAGGTGAGGTAATCATTGCTAAAAACCGTAGTGGTACTGTTGATACTGTTAGATTAAGATTTATTGGTAAGTATACCAAATTTACTGATTTGGATGGGTTCTATACACCTGTTCAGGAAGGTTTCACAGACTTTAATAGCCCTAAGCCTTTCCCTTCAACTAATTCTTTAGAAAACTTTGAACAGGGAGGCGGCAACCCTAATACTGGTGGAGGTTCTATGACCTTTGGCAGCAAAGCAAATCAGGCTCGCAATCTGGATGAGGAAACTGAATTCCCATTCTAATCTCTTTTTTAATTGGTTTAAATCTTTTATTTATTACTCAATAAGTTTCAATTTATTGAGCAAAATCCGATTGTCTATATTGTGGCAACATAAAATAGTGATATTTTTTGTTATTTAAAGTATAATTTTGCGTAAATTGCTCAGCCAAATCTGAAAGGCAGTGTCAATGAAAGCAAAATTTTATAAAGTTTTTATCTTTTTTCTCTTTTCTGTTTCTTCATTTAGCCAAACAAATTTTTGGACAATCAGTGGAAATGTCACTGATGATAAGAAAACTGTTGTTCAATTTGTGAAGGTTTTTGTTAATAATACAACAATTGGTACTTCTACTAATGATAAGGGAAATTTTCAGCTCAATATTCCTGATAAATTTTCTCAAGTTGAACTGATTGTCTCTATAGCAGGCTATAAATCAATCAAAAGAAAGATTAATTACTCCTCTGAAATTCAGGTCTTTAGGTTTCAACTAGCAGGTAATGATATTTTGAAAGAAGATATTATTACTACTAAGCATGATAAGGATTTTGAGAATAAATGGAAGGTATTTGAACACGCACTTTTAGGAGACTCGAAATTTGCTAAGGACTGCGAAATTCTTAATCCAGAAGTAATCAGATTAGAATATAATAAGGATAAAAAAGTAATTGCCAATGCGAACGAACCAGTTCTAATAAAGAATTATGCACTTGGATACAAAATTCTGTTTCAGATGGATAAGTTTGAGTCTGACGGGCTAACTTTAGATTTGTCTGGTCAAAAGTTTTTTGAGAAATTAAATCCGAATAACATCAGTCTAAAGAAAAAATGGGACAAAAATCAGAAGGATGTTTTCAGCGATTCTTTCAGGAATTTCCTGATGGTATTAACTCGTAATAAATTAGAGGAAAATGATTTCGAGGTTTTTAAAAGAACTTATATTAAAACTCTAGATGACGGGCAAAAAACTTTAACTAGCGAAGTTAAAAATGGAGTGCTGGTACCTGTCAATGCCAATGCAATCTGCACGTATGATAAAGATGTAGAGAGTTTTTCTCTACATTCTGAATATTCATTATTAGTCTTTGTTAAAAAAAGAATTGACTCAAAGCCGCTTTACACTGATTATCCGTATAAATATACGGAAATTGTTTTGCCTAAAGGCTCTGCCAGATTTACAGATAATGGTTGGTTGACAAGACCAAATGGAGTAATCTTAAAGGAATTTTGGAGCTTTGGAGGCCTTGCTACTCAATTACCATACGATTATAATATAGAAGGTTCAGAGAATGAAACAATTGATCAACATCACTCAATAAAATTGAGTAAAACTGATAACTAACCTTATCAAAAGTTTTAATATAAAATGATAGAGCCGCTTACAACTTTAGAGTAATAAACGACACTATCTTTATGAGTAAATCGATCCTTTTTTAAATCTCTCTCAATTCCAGTTTTGCAATGTTTTCTACATGATGTGTATGAGGAAACATATCAACAGGTTGCACAGTCACAATATTGTATTTGGCACTTAAAATAGACAAATCACGGGCTTGTGTAGCCGGATTGCAACTTACATAAACAATTCTTTTTGGAGCAACTTCTAATATTGTATTTGTTACAGGCTCGTCCATTCCGGCTCTTGGAGGATCAGTGATAATTATATCAGGTTTGCCTTTACTTGCAATAAATTCCTGAGTAAGAAATTTCCGCATATCACCAGCAAAGAATTCTGTGTTAGCAATGCCATTTACTTCTGAATTGATTTTTGCGTCTTCTACTGCATCCTCTACATATTCAATACCAATGACTTTTTTGGCCTTTTTAGCTACAAAATTGGCTATAGTGCCTGTACCAGTATATAAGTCATAAACTAGCTCATCACCTTTTAAATCTGCATATTCTCGAGTTAGCTTATATAGTTCATAAGCTTGTTCAGAGTTTGTTTGATAGAAGGATTTTGGCCTGATTCTGAAAATCAAATCTTCCATTCTTTCTTCAATAAAGGGTTTGCCGTGATAAGTATGCACCTCTAAGTCAAAAAATGTATCATTTCTTTTCTGGTTCAATACATAATTTAAAGAAGTTATCTCTGGAAAGCTTGTTTGAAGGTGTTTCAAAACTTTTTCAATCGCTTCCTCATTATTTTGCGCAAACTGTACCATTACCATTAGGTCTCCGGTAGATGAAGTACGGATCATGATATTTCTCAAAAAACCTTGATGAGTAATATGATCATAATAAGAATATTGATTTGCATTAGCTAAATCTCTTAAAGCAAGTCTTATCTGATTTGAGGGGTCTTTTTGGAGATAACATTTTTCAATGGGCAATACCTTTTCAAATCGTTTAGGGACATGAAAACCTAAGGCATTTTTATCTAAATCTTCTCCATTATTAGCTTCCTCACGAGTAAACCATCTACTATTGGAAAAAGTATATTCAAGTTTATTACGATAAAACTGCACATTTTCAGAGCGCAAAATCTGATTAATAGTTGGTAAATTTAATTTACCTATACGATTTAACTGGTCATTAACTTGTTGCCATTTCAAATCCAGTTGTTTCTCATAAGGAATATGCTGCCATTTGCATCCACCACAAACACCAAAATGTTGACAAAAAGGTGTAATTCTTAATGGAGAGGGTTCTAGCAATTCCAGCACATTAGCTTCTGCATAATTCTTCTTCCTATTATTCACCCACAGTTTTACTTTATCTCCTGGTGAAACATTGCTCCCTTCGATAAAAATTATTTGTCCATTATGCCGTGCAAAACATTTTCCTTCTGCTGCAAAATTTTCTACCTCAATACTTTCGATTACGAATGTTTTGTTTTTGGCCATCTGTCTTTCTGTCGTTTCTGTTAATATTTTCAGCAAAAATATTTAATTGAGCACTAACTTCAAAATTCAACCTTTTGTAATTAAATTACGTCTTACTTATAATTATGCCCTAACGTTCAAGAATCATTCCCACGAGCCTATGAAAAAGTATCTTTACCTTATATTTTTTCTTGCCATTACTTTCCGGTCACTTGCTTCTCATATAGTCGGCGGTGAGATTGAATTAGTTAAAGTAAAAAATCCTTCTCCAGGTATTACTCACGAAGTTACTTTAAACCTGTATTTTGATGCAATTAATGGACGTCCTGCAGCTGAGGATATTTCTATTACTTTAACCTTTATTCGTAAAAGAGATTTAGCCAGAATAGGGGAGGCGGTTTGTCAGAGAGTTTATCGTGACTTAATCCAATATATTGATCCTGCCTGTGCTAAAGGAGATCTTCAAACCCTTTTGATTAAATATAAAGCTAACTTAAATTTAACAGAAGCTTCCTTCTCGGATCCTGGAGGCTATGCAATTGTGTGGGAAAGATGTTGTCGAAATGTGATTATTACTAATATTCGTAATCCTAGTGCTGCAGGGATGGTATTTTATACTGAATTTCCACCTGTTACAGTTGCTAACAATTCACCTCATTTTAAAGATGTTGTGGCTGACTATCTTTGCATTAATCAGAATTTTGAAATGGATTTTAGTGCTACCGACTCAGATGGAGATAGTTTGACTTATGAACTAATCACTCCTTGGGCTGGATATGCAACTACGGGAAATCCTAATCCGGTGAGTATTGGTAGAAGTAGTTACCCAGAAACTTCCTGGGTAGATGGAATTTCCTTAAGTAATGTTATTCCGGGCGATGAACCCCTGAGGATTGACCACATTACTGGTGTACTCTATGTTAAACCCAATAAACTAGGTCTATATGTTTTTTCGGTAATGGTTAATGAATTCAGAAAAGGCGTGGTGATTGGGCGAGCAAAAAGAGATTTTCAGTTGAAAGTGGTAGATTGCAAAATTAACTATCCTCCACAATTGATGGTTAGAAATCAAGGCGCCAATACTTTTTTTAAAGAGGGCGAAATTATTAATTTGAAAAAGGGTGATAAAAGATGTTTTGATATTTTATACTTTGACCAAGATCTTAACCAAAAACTAACAATAACAGCTAGAGGAGTAAATTTTGATACCAAAAAAATCAGTATGCCTGCAATCACAAACGTAGTGGTTCAGAGCTCTGATACGTTAAGAAGTTCGTTTTGCCTGGATGAGTGTATCATTACAAAAAATAATGTCGCTGCCGAGTTTATTATTAGTATCAATGATAATGGGTGTCCGGTACCTCAAATCAGGAGCTACCGGATGAAGATAAATTTCGAAGATATTGCTAATAATCGACCTGTTATCACCACCTCTCTTACAGATTCTCCAACAATAATGTATGGTGACACGCTGGAATTTACCGTTTTTGGGGATGATGCTGACCTTGATACTCTTTCTTTGGCGGGCTCCGGAAGGAACTTTAATTTGGGTAGTTTAGGCTTTACTTTTCCTTCACAAACGGCAATAGGAAGCGTAAAATCTACTTTAAAATTTATTCCGAATTGTGAAGCGGTCAAACAAAAACAGGTAATATTGGATTTCTCTGCAAGAGATTTAAGATGTGGTGTAAGTAACCAAACAGCTTATGCTGTTCCAGTTACCATTCAATCAATACCCAATAATGCGCCCACAATTTCTACGAGCTTGACCGACAGTGTGGTGGAGGTAATTCTGGCATCATCTAAGCCTACAGAAGTAAAATTTGAAGTTGAAGGACGGGATATTGATAAAGAAAAAATAGAGCTAACAGCTATTGCCGATGGGTTTGATTTGAAAAATGTAGGGATGACTTTTGAAAATAAACAAGGCATTGGGCCACTCAACAGTATTTTTACCTGGAACCCAAACTGCAATTTATTGGCTGGTAAAAACTCTAATGAATTTAGAGTTAGGTTTCTCACTCGTGATAATGCGTGTGACCAGAAGCAAGATACGATAAGTGTAAAATTTCTGTTGAAGGACAATCTCTCTGCAGAAAACCCTATTGAACCTTTCAATACTTTTACACCAAACGAAGATGGATTCAATGATTATTTTACTATTGGAGAAATACCTGAAAATAATTGTAAACGACAATTTGTAAAATTTGAGGTGTTTAATAGATATGGGAAATCTATATTCATGACTTCAGACCGGAATTTCAAATGGAGTGGAGACAAAGAACCTTCAGGTGATTATTTTTATGCTTTATATTTTACTGATGAGATTTATAAAGGCGTCATACACCTAGTGAGGTAATAGGTTAATGAATCAATAAAATATCACTTTGTTTCAGATAACAGAATTTGCCGTCCCATAAAACCTGATACCAGATGTCCTGTGAATTAATTACATTCAATCGATGCCCTTCACTTATACTCCCTACAATATGCGAGCCAGCAGAAGGATAGTCTCGTAAATATACGTGCTCATTTTTGATGATAACTGTGCGATAATTATTGGGTAGATTTATTAAGACTATTAAAAATATTAAATAAATCAGAAATATAACCTTATGAAGGGTAGGTGTAAACTGATTATTGATTCGCTTGAAAATAAATACAGCAAAAACATACATCCCTACGAGTAGAAAGCCTATCCATACATAAATGGAGTATTGTCTGAAATAATAGAGGAAATAATTTAAGTCATTTTTTTCGTAGCCCTTGTATCCGTTTTCTGTAGCAATGGTATATATCTTCTCAAATACGCGCTCATCTGCAAATCTAAACGAGTATAAATTGAGGTAATATAACTCCTTAACATAGTCTCCTTTATTCTCATAAATGTTGGCAAGCTTCAAATAAATTTTAGGATTGAAATTGGTCGAAGAAATCAGAATTTTTTCATATTGTTCGGCTGCCTCATCAAATTTTCGCTGTTTGAATAAAGAATCTGCAGAAATATATAATTTTCTTTGGGCTTGACTATCAAGTGTTTGCAGTGAAAAAATAACGATTAAAAAAAGTATTTTCAGAAATTTCAGAAAGTATGTTTGCATCATAATATCAAAAAGTGTAATTTTGCACCGCGATTCAGGAAAGAGGCTAAGACCTCTAAAGTGAAAGAGAAAGCAAAAGTAGTAAAAATTTATTTTTCTTCCATTTCTTCATTTACTAATTCCGATTTAGCACCAAAAGATTCCGTAGCTCAGCTGGTAGAGCAATACACTTTTAATGTATGGGTCCTGGGTTCGAGTCCCAGCGGGATCACAAAAGGCCAAATCAAAAGATTTGGCCTTTTATTTTATTCGAAGCACTCAAGAATAATTAATTCTATACTTTTAGCGACCCACGGAAACCTCTTGCTGAATAATAAGAGTCCGCACCATTGTGATATACAAAAATGTGGTCATATCGGCGGTCACAAAATAGAGCACCTCCAAGTTTTCTGATTTTTTCTGGTGTTTGTATCCAGCTTGAGGTTTTCAAATCGAAATGGGATCAACCCTAAAAGTTGTGGGGAAGTAAAATAATCTTGACCTTTGCATTTTAAGAA
>NZ_BAAGXU010000007.1:0-92872 GCF_054779675.1 Emticicia fontis | reverse complement strand
GATTAATGCAGATAATAAGATTATATCACCTGCCAATGTGACTTACAATGCGGGGAAATCAATTGTACTGAATCCGGGATTTGAGTCAGCAACAGGAAGTGTTTTCAAGGCTCAGATACAAGGGTGTAATAATTGATAGTAATAAGAACTATCTTGTAGGAAATTCAAGGATAAAGCTTAGCAGTGTAAAAGCGGCTAAGCTTTATCTTTATATGCAGCCCCACTATCTGCCATAAATCCTGATATAAGTATAATTGCTTTATCTGCCTGATAGCTTAGGTTCGTAGGGAAGTGATATTATTATCCGCATTAATCTGCATTGAGGCGTACACATTAAAGTTGCTTGTAATATTAGTGGTCAGGTTCTTTGCCGCAAGAATAGCTGATAAGAAATTCCTAAGCCATTCGACCACGTATAGCTATTTCCTCCAATACCTGTTCTGGAAATATCATGTTTGACATATGCTGCAATTGGTTTTATTGTACCGCAAAAAAGGTTGTTTCTTTATTCCATCTATTCTCTAATGGTAAGGAATGTCGTCTCATCCAGAATGGCGCATCCTTCCACCGGAATTCCTTTCTGTAAAACTCACATTTTTGTTCAAGAAATTGATTGTAAATAGCTTTGAGATCGTTCCGGTAAGTTAAAATTGCTGATTGATGACCGTTGTTGAAATCGATTAAGGTCCTGGCACCATTACAACCTGAGGTAAGAGCAAAACCTATTCCCATTGATGAAATGGGATCAAAAGACACAGCAGCATCTCCAATGGCCAGGAAATTCTGTCGCTGGTATGATTCTACAACCTGAGAGAACGCATTTCTGATCCATAATTGTCCTTCGGCGTTTGCGTTTCTTAAAAGCTTTTTGATATGCTTTGTTTGAGAAAGCAAATAATTCCAGTTCTCATTTTTTTGCAACTGAAGATTCTTTGCTATATCCGCATCGGTAAAAAAGGTGATGTTGACACGAGCGTTGGGTAGCGCCGAGCAATACCACCAACCCTCACTCATAGTTTCCAAATAAATCTCCTGCATGAGCTGCTGGTCAGAATGAAAAGTGGCAAAAGTACCCACACCAACAAGACTGTCAGCTTTCACTGTATTGATGCCTAATTGCCTGCTAATACTTGATTGGCGCCCGGTAGCATCTATCAGGTATCTGGAGTGTAACAGGATTTCTCCTTGCGTTTCGTGTTCAATTTTAACATTCCATTTCCCATCCGAGGTTTGTCCTAATAGTTTAACGCGACTTCTGGGCATTATCTGTGCTCCTGCCTGTGCAGCTCTTTCCACAAGATGCAAGTCGAATTTCTCGCGGTCAAGTTGATAGCTTTGTCCGTTCAGAGAAAAAATTGAATGCCTTGATCTCATATTTTCACTGCCCCAGGCCGCCATAGAGCCATAGCCATCCAGAAAGCAATCTTTATCAAAATCTTCTCGTTTGATACCGATATAAGCCAGAATATCAAAAATACTGCTACTCACCTGTTCTCCAACTTTCAGGTTTTCGAAAGAAGAATTTTCAACGATTGCTACTTTTAACGATGAATAATGCAGAATGCTCATTGCTGCGGCAGTTCCGGCAGGCCCAGCACCAGCAATGAGCACATCTGTTCTTATACTTTTTGCCATTATCTTCTGTTTCTGGTTCCTGAACGAGGTTTGAGCAAACCTACGGTTTCAATAGTTTTGAATGCTTTTTCTTCCAGAAAACTCACGAGTAATGCCCCTTTCAGGCTTTTTCTCTTGACTTTTTCCTTATCAGGTTCTATGAAAAATACAGGAATGGTTGTCTCATCGTCAGCAGGATTATGACTGACATTGCCGACAGGCATGTTTTCAAAGGTGAAAAGGTCGTTATTTCGCTCAGTCTCCACCAGATAAGGATAGGTTTTGTTGCCACCGTTCACATCTCTGATAAAGCCCAACGAGTACCAGTATTCAACCATTTGCGTAAAACTATTGATACCTCGGGCATAGTTCATCTGCTGTCCGGCAGGCACATTGGTTTTGGCCTGCCCCTCTGCTGTAAACTCACCTACTAATACATCCCAAGGGCTTTGAGGTGGCCACCAATAAGTATAATAGGTCGGAGGTAGTGGAACTGTATCTCCATTTGGATCTGTAATTTTATTGACAGAGGGGTCTGTAAAGTTAATATATTGGATCGTACACTGGAAGAAATCAGCCTGCCAAGGACAAGCCATTCTTTTGGTAAGATCACCCGGCTCACAGCCTCCACCTTCGCATTCGTCCCGCGTCGGGGTCAGGCCGTTTGCAAAGTAATAGGCTTCATCCTGATAATGCTTAATAATATACGGAGACTCATAAACCGCAGGGTTTTGCATACTCCAGGTTACTTCTATACCCGGACACATCGGAAGCCCCACACAATTACCCACACTGGCAGAATCCATCGGGCTTACAGAATATGGAGTATAATTCTTATCATTGGTAAAATTACCATTTGCCCATTGTCCCATCAAAAACAATTGCGTATCATTTAAGGCCATGAACTTCATGATATTGATATTGCTCACCGAATTGCTGCCTGAGTTCAGAATCATCATCGGGAATCGGGCATCACCGTCCATTTTGAAAAGTTGTTCCTGCGGAAGATAATCCGGATTGGGCGGTTGTGCATCGGCTTGTCTGAAATAAGCGTAATAAGCCTGACGATTTTCAAGATTATCTTCTGATGGATCGGAATAATCAAAAGCATTGCTGGTAAAGGCCATCATCGGCTGAACGTTGGCTACCCACTGGTATCGGCTGATTCTATTAATAATAGGAAGAATATCACGTTGGAAATTAGCACAGTAGCCCGTATTCCATTCTCCACCTTTACACATATCGGGTACAAGATCAAAACATCTCACGCCTACATCAAACATCGTATCACTCAGGTTAGAAATATTTACAATCTCAGGTGCAAAGTCAGGCGAACCCACTATTATCCAGGCACTTAGTGCAACAGAAGTGCCATCAGTATAAATTACATTGCAATAGACTGGTCCGTCAGAAATATCATCATGCCAGGTGCTTGAGCCCCCGTAGCTTGTCAGAGGTTCGTCACCTCCGGCATTGCCATAGCCACCTAAAACTACAAGCCTGCCTGATTTATCGGTTAATAAATTACCCAGAGTTGTTACTGCTGATCCATATTTAGGGTTCTGGCTTGGATACTGAGCCGGATAACCTGCGGGAACAGTATCCTGGCTGAATCCGATGGATTGATCACGGCCGGTAATGCTTCTCGGACCCGGATCAATGAATAAGGTTTGTCTTGCCTGCCCCGTAACATCAGGATTCCGCAATGGAATATTCTGATTCTGGTAGCTATTGCTTTGGCCATATAATAGGTTTCCCTGAAGTTCGGAATATTGATACCATTCAGCTTTCTTACTGGCCAAATGCACTGTCCATTCAATGGATTGGATATTCGGAGAGTCAAGCGTTATTTCCTCGCCATTTTCATCATAAATACTGAAAGGCTGGCCTTGTCTTTTAATCAGACCTGTGGCATCTTTAAATTGTGAGATAGGTCCGGTGGCATTACCATTATTATCGGCATCATAAGGCAGACCTCCAATGGTTGTGGGGGCAAGGCAGATTTCGGTGGTACTATTGCCTAGCCTGGCAATACCCACCGATGGGTGTAAAATTAGGTTCATTTTTAATAGATAGAATGAGATTGGTAGATTATTATCCCAATTTCAAGCCAGCGCTTGTTGTCGGTCTGTAAAAGTAGAAATTATATTCAGGTAGAAGACAAGTATAAATACCTGATTTTATTAGTTGGTATTGAAAAGTATTTGTTGGTTGTAGTTTTAAAAATAGTGATACGTCCAACACTTCACTAATTGGCTTCACCACGATTTATTTAATCAGGGTGTTTTTATAACATATATCCTCACCGACCATAAATAACAAAATTACCTACAATCATCCGATGCTCAATTCCGTTGTATTCGTCTTCCAGTATTACCTTGAAAGTGCCTCCGATCCTGGTTGAATCCATTTGGGTAATTTCCAGAAACCCGCTGTCAACTTTGATTGGGTTAAAGTCGGAGCCATCACTATAAAAGATATTTTTAATAGCAAGATTAGGGTACCTGCCCGTCTGTGTCAGATCAGGCAGGTAGATGGAAAAATGCTCGTTTCTGAAACCATAGGCGTTCAGGCTTGCCTGTTTTTTGTCGGGCAACCAACTACACTCTATACGTTCCATTAATACATAGTCTTCGTCTTCTATAAACTTCACGCTCAGGTAAGCGTAAGGCTTTACCATTTCGCCCTTTTCACAAGCAAAACAGTACATACATAGCCACAGTATCAATAATCGTTTGCTCATTGCTATTTCTGCCTGACTCTGTGTGCTTATTAATTAGTCGTTTCCTTTATTTCGTCAGTAGCGTTAATAATCACCTGATCGCCACTTTGCAAGTCGCCATATACTTCTACGCGGTCAAGTGTCTGGTTTCCGGTGCTTACATCTATTTTTCGGATGTTCCCGTTAGTAGATACTAATACATATTTGCGTTCGGTAGAGGTCACTACGGCAGATTTTGGTACAATCAGCGCATTCTTATTGCCTTTTGAATACAACAATACATCGGCATACATTCCTGACGACAGCACTCCTGAACCGTTCAACACATCTACTTCAATTTTTTCGCTTCTGAGTTGCGAACTGATATTGCTTGATTTTCTGCTGATTTTGCCTTTGAGTTTTTTCCCTTGCAAGGCGCTCACGTAGAACGATAAGGTATCATGTTCATGCAGATTCACTGCCAGATGCTCCGGTACTTCTACCTGTAAGCGTAGGTGCTCTATCTGTTTTAATTCAAGCATGGATTTATCTTTCGCCATCGCGCTTACCAAAGCACCGGGGTGGATATTCCGCTCTGTAATCACGCCACTAAAAGGCGCTGTTACCTTCAGGTAGCTTAACATGGCCTTTTGCATATCCCAGTTAGCCTTTTCGGCATTGACCAAAGCGGTATCTGCATTCATTTTAGCTTTGATGGTCGATAAATCCATCGGAGAAATAGCACCTTTGGTTTTTGAGGCTTCGAGCAAACGTTGGTAATGCTCTTTATCAATCGAAAAATCTGCATTGGCTTTGGCATATTTTTCTTTAGCCAATAAGGCTGCCTGCTCCAACTCAGGGGCTTCCAGTTCCATCAATAAGCTGCCTTTGCTTACGTGTGAGCCGAGGTCGACCAATACACTTTTTACATAGCCATTTACTTTCGGAAAAAGGCTCACTTCCTGATAGGCCATTAATTGCGCAGGAAGTTTCAGCGTAGTAGGTACGCCACCGCTTTCAACAGTAGCAAACTGGTAAACAGGAGCCGAAGATTTCGGGCTTTCTACTTTCTTTTCTTCGGCTTTGTTTTCAGTACAGGCGCTTAGTATTACGCTTGCCAATACTACTATCAGACAGTATTTCATATGGATGTTAAATGCTTGTGTTTTCATTGTCGGGTAATAAGGAAACTGATTTGAAAGATGCTTTTTGTTGAATCCAGCCATAGACCAGCGGTACAATTAAGAGTGAGGCAAACGTAGAGAATATCAAGCCGCCGATAACGGCTCTGCCGAGTGGTGCCGATTGCTCACCTGCCTCTCCAAGCCCGCTCGCCATAGGTATCATTCCGGCAATCATGGCCAAACTGGTCATTAAGATTGGGCGGAAACGAACACTTGCGGCTGTTACGGCTGCCTTGAACGGATTTTGATAGCTAAGCCGTAGAGATTCGGCGTTGGTCACAATCAGGATGGCATTGGCTACTGATACCCCGATACTCATGATGATGCCCATATAAGACTGGAGATTAAGGGTAGCACCGGTAGCCATCAATAATAGTAAAGACCCCAGTAATACCGCCGGAACCGTTGATAAGACAGAGAAGGCTACCCCAAATGATTGGTAATTGGCGGCTAATAATAGCAGCACCACAATAATAGCTACACCTAAGCCTGTTTGAAGAGAGTCAAGCGTTTCGGTTAGCAATGATGCCATCCCTTTTACTTCTACAACCGTGCCTTTGGCGGGCTGTCCTAATTTATCTATGGTTTTCTTTACAGTGGCAGCCGCTTCGCCCAGGTCTTTTTTATAGATATTGGCACTTACGGTCAGGAATCTTCTTGGCCCCGTGCGGTCGTATTGTCCCGGAAGTGTATCAATCGACATCTGAGCTATATCTGACAGCACCGGACGGGCTTTGCCTTTTACCAATGAGATAGACTGTAATTGCTCCATCGAGTTCATGAGGTATTCCGGAACTTGTACCTGCACCTGATAGGTGTAGGAAACTTTCTGGTCGAGCCATTGTACTTTTTCGGTAAAGCGGCTGGATGAAGTAGCATCCGTAATACTTCGGGCTACCTCTTGCAGGTTCAGCCCCATCTGCGCCAGCCTGAATCGGTCGATATTGATTTTAATGACAGGGAATTTGAGCGGTTGGGCTATCTGTACATCACGCAGGTAACTTACCTGTTTAAGACTGTCAACCAATCTTCTTGAGTAGGCTTTTATATCCTCAAAATTCTTGCCTATTACCCGCACTTCAATAGGGGTAGATGCTCCCTGAGCCATGATTTTCTCGGTCAGCTCAATAGGCTCAAAAGATATTCTGATTTTTGGATAGGCTTTTTTGATATTGGCCCGAAGCTCGTCTTTTAAATCATCCAGATTACCCTTAAAATCTTCTCCCATATTAGCCTGCATAATGGCTTCGTGTGTTCCACTATTAAAGACATAGAGGTTACTTGAACCATAACTACTCGGAATAATGCCGATATAAACCGAAGAAATCTCCACTTTACCCTTGATGGTTGAGTCCATAATGGCTAAGATACCTTTTACATCACGTTCGGTTTTTTCAAGCCTTGTGCCTTCTGGTTCTTTGATACGTAATTGCACCTGTCCATTATTGGTTTTAGGCAATAGGTCTTTACCGATAATGAAAAAGCAGATACCCGAAGCAACCAATGTCAGGAGTAAGTAAAAACTCACAATCAGTTTTCTGCTGCGCATCCATCTTTCCAGAAGGTTTGCCAGGCTTACTTTTACTCTCTGGAAAAATGAATTATCATCTCCATGTTTGGTATCCTGTCGGGTGTGTTCATCTATTTCATCAATCTCTCCGCCATCTAGCGCCAGACCTGCATGCGCATGGAATTTGGTATGATGATATTGAAACATTTCTTCTTTCAACAACCAGTTAGAAATAACAGGCACAAGGGTTTGTGCTGCCACGAAAGAGACAATCATCGAAAACCCAATGGATAGAGATAAAGGCAGAAACATGGCTTTTGGTACGCCCGTCATCACAAATGATGGGGCAAACACCGCCAGAATACAAAGCAGGATTAAGAGTAGCGGGAAGGAGATTTCTTCACAGGCATCCAGTATCGCCTGCTTTTTAGTTTTTTCCATTTCGAGATGCTGATGGATATTTTCAATCGTTACTGTAGCCTGATCCACTAATACCCCAATGGCTAATGCCAGACCACTCAGTGTCATGATATTAACGGTTTGCCCAGCCAGTTTTAAGAATAATAAACCTATCAGAATCGAAATCGGAATTGTGATAATTACTACCAGACTACTACGCCAGTCTTTCAGAAAAAGCAATACCATGATTCCTGTCAGAACTGCCCCCAGAATACCCTCGGTCATTAAGCTCTTTACGGCATTTATTACGAATACAGACTGGTCGAACTCATAACTGATATTGACATCGTCTGGTAACAGAGCCTTCATTTCAGGCAATTTAGCTCTTAAGCCTTGTACTACTGACCAGGTTGAGGCATCGGCAGTTTTCACTATCGGAATATAAATAGAGCGCTTGCCATTGACCAGGGCATAATCTACCGTTACGTCGGCTGCATCAGATACTGTGGCTACATCGTGTATAAAAACAGTAGCTGAGCCACTGATACTCAGGGGTATGTCTTCAAAGTGCTGAACTTTTTCTTCCAATGAGTTTACACTCGTTACGTACATTAAATCATTGATACGCAGGTTGCCCGAGGGGGTCATGGCATTGTTTTTCGCAATGGATTCCACAACCTGGTCTGGAGAAAGATTGTATCTTCGGAGTTTTTCTGGGTCAACATTCACTACTATCGACCTTGAATTAGCTCCCAAAGCATGAGGCGCAGTAAGACCGGGTACTGTACCAAACATCGGGCGGATATAGGTAGAGGCTAAATCGTACATTTCTTTGAGCGATTTAGTCTTACTATCAAATACCAACTGACCGACAGGCATAGACGAAGCATCAAAACGAATTACCTGTGGGGGTAAAGCGCCCGGCGGGAAGAATTTTGAAGCACGGTTTACCTGTAAGGCTACCTGAGCCGATGCCTCGGCCATATCGGTATTTTCATAAAACGAAAGTTTGATAAACGTAAGCCCCTGTATATTCTTACTTTCAATGGTTTTAACCCCGTTGATATACAGGAACTGCTCCTGCATACGGGTAGCAAAGAAACCTTCCATTTGTTGAGGCGACATACCACCGTATGACTCCATGACATAAATAGTTGGCAGATTCAATTGTGGAAAAATATCAATTGGTATTTTCAGGATTGCCATGATACCAAACAGGAGCAATCCGAGAAATAACACGAGTATTGTGATGGGTCTTTTTAATGCAAGCCTTACCATATCAAGCGATTTTTATTTTCTGCCGGGCAGATGGGTGTTAAATTCATTCTTATTTATTATTAACCTGATTAAGGAAGATAGACAGATTGCCAACCGAAGCAGCCTTTAACAATAAAGCCCGCCAGACATTGTTTACTGCAATTGACTGGTCGACTTCTGCCCTGTTAAGTAAGAGAAAGGCTTGTGAAACCTCGGGTAAGGTAGCTAAACCAGATTCATAGCGGGCAGTAGCCTGCTGAAAAGCACCACGGGCAGCTGAGGTTTGCATAGGGGCTTCAAGCGCCTGCTCCATAGCCAGTTCAATCTGTATATTGGCATTTTCACTCTGGCTATTCAGCCGTAGTTCTTCTTCCTGTAATAAAAGCTGAAACTGTTCGGCTCTTTGTTGCTCAGCCGAAACCTGATGGCGAATGTTATAAATACGAGTCAGATTCCAACTGACACCGATGCCTAACAAGTAATTGCCTACCTGATAGCTGATACCATCTAAGAGCTTAGAACTATATGAATCACCCGAATTACTTACCCCCGAACCTCTGCCCCAGACAGAAGCATTCAAAACAATGCTTGGATAATATGACCTTCTGATGGCAACAGCACGAGATTTGATTAAGTCAATCTGCGAGCTATAAACTTTGAGCAGCGGATTCTGTGCTATATCAGGGAAATCTTTTAGCAGTGTGGGTAATTGCTGGTAAAACTGCATAGAATCGGCAGCCATATTGCCATTGGCTGAGCCCATTAATTGCCCTAAACGAATGCGCTGCGTGCGCTCGTTCTGCTGGCTTTGTAAGAGTAGGAGCTTCGCCTTAGAAACCTCGGCATTGGCAAATGAGCTATCGATACCTGCCCGTAAGCCTGAAATTACCTTGGCATTGGTAGCATCTTTGAATGTAATGGCTCTTTGCAGATTTACTTCCTGTATCCTGACCGTTTTCTGAAAAACCAATAGTGCCAGATAAGCATCTATCACCTTTACCTGTTGCTGAAAAATCTCGTTTTCGTAGTCGAACTGCTGGCGAGTGACTGTTTTCTGAGCAACCTCAATATTGGCTTTTATTTTGCCGAAAGTAAAAGCCTGCCAGTTTACTTGGAGATTGGTAAAACTACCCCAGACGGGCTGATAAATGTTTTCGGGACGGATACCACCTGAAACCGATGGGAATGGACTTTGTAGCGGGAAAACGGCTCCGGCAAGGCTATTGTTGGTTGCCAGTTGATATTGGTGTTGGGCAATTACATCAGGCAGACCTTCCGTCTGAGCGGCTTTCAGGGCAAATTCTGCTATATTTTTCTCGGCTCTTTTGGCTTTGATAGCAGGATAATTCTTGACCGCCAGGTCAATGGCTTCGGTCAGACCTATTTTTTGTGGTGTGGGTATTACCTGTTGGCTAAAAGCAAAACCCTGAATCAACAGACAACTGACAAACAAATACTTTTTCTTCATTTACAAAGGAAAATTAAGGCAGGTGTTATCAAAAACTCCTATTGGTGCATGTGCAGAAACAAAAGTCTGTTCACATCCTTAGAAAGTCCTTAGTACGACATTAAAAAATTCTTAAAGAGTCAGATGAGGTAAAAAAATTGTGAAAGCAGAGCCTTCGCCAGGCTGGCTTGCTACGGTAATGCGGCCACTGTGGAGTTCTATGATTTTCTGGCAGATAGCTAAGCCCACGCCAAAGCCCTGCATTTCAAAGGCATTTTCGCCACGATAAAAAGGCTCGAAAATATTGGGTAAGTCTGTTTGTGGAATCCCGATACCTTTGTCGACTATCTGAACAATAATATCTTTTTCATTAAAATCTATCAGCACCTCTACTGGTTGATGATTGCTGTATTTAACGGCATTGTCCAAAAGATTCAGAAAAGCATTTTTGAGCAGAGATTCATTGCCTTTCACGATGGTGAAATACTCTTCAGGCGGGATATTCACGAAGTTTGTTTTGATGATTGCATCCGGCTTATTGCTTTTCAGTTCATTCAGCAAGGTAAGAATGATTTCTTCAATGCGGATATTCTCGATTTTAGACAGATGAAAATTATCAATTGGCCGCGCCATTTGCAGCAGGCTATTCGATAGTAAAATCAGCTTATCGGTATCTTCCAGAATATTATGCAGGATTTTTTCATATTCAACTGAGCTTAGTTTTTCCTCTAACCCTAATTGCACTTCAGATTTGATACCTGCCAAAGGTGTGCGTAACTCGTGCGAAGCATGAGAGACAAAACTGCGTTGTTGTTCAAAACCCAGTTCGAGCCTGTTGAGCATCTGGTTAAAATTATGCGCTAGTTCGGCTATTTCATCTTTGTTCTTGCCCTCGTTTACCCGCTTTCGCAGATTCTGGGCAGTTATCTGGTCTATTTGCTGATTGATAGCCATGATGGGTCGTAGTGCTTGTCCGGCAAAAAACATCCCGCTGATGATTACCACGAGAATAATCAGCAAAAAGCTGATTAGTAATGTCTGGCGGAGGCTTTTCAGGTTGCTTTCTCCGTCTACATCAATACCGGATTCTATCACAATGAAGTTGTCAAACTTACCATCAAACAGAATTCCAAGGTTTTCACGGTCATTGATTTTAAACTCGACAGTGCTCTCCATCTTTATTCTGTCGAGCAGGGCTATATCAAAATCCTTGGGCACAGTTTCAGCATTCGAGAAAACCAGGTGATTTTTTGTATTGAAAATATAAACCTCTTCTCCATCCAGACGGTTGACAGAGGTTTTATCCATAATCCGGATTAGCTCCGGCGAGAAACCTTTTACATCAAACAATAATCGGGCAGTAGTAATGGCTCTTTTGCTTAATCTGCCCCGAAAGGTTTCCTGACGTTTCTGGTCTTCTCTATAATAGATAAAACCAGAAAAAATCAGCAGATTAAAAGCCACAATCAAAGAAAACTGCCAAACAATCTTATATCTGATTTTCATGAAAATTTAGTGAATGAGCGAATGTGTGATTGAGTGATTCTTATATTTCAATTATTACTTCGCACTGAAAGCGCACGTCAAACACCATTTTAGGTTTTACATTTTTCGGTTTTTCCTATGCCCTTTGCAAAAACTCATTCTTCCCGCAAAACATATCCTAAACCAGATTTGGTATGGATTAGTTTAGGCTCATAATCCTTGTCGATTTTTTTACGCAGATAGTTGATATATACCTCAATGATATTTGTGCTTGAATCAAAATTCAGATCCCATACATTTTCGGCTATATCCATTTTAGAAAGTACCCGTCCACGGTTTCTGACCAGATATTCTAATAAGGCAAATTCACGGGCGGTCAGGTCAATCATTTTACCTGAGCGCACCGCCACTTTTTTATCCAGATGAATCTCGAGGTCGGCCACCCGTAAAACTTCCTTGATGGCTCTTATCGGTGCATGGGAGTTGCGTCGTAATAAAGCATTGACGCGGGCAAATAATTCTCTGAAATCGAAGGGTTTTACTATATAATCATCAGCACCGTTGTCTAATCCTTCTACTTTGTCTTCTACCTCGCCAAAAGCTGTCAGCATTAATATGGGTAGTGTGGTCTTTTGCCCTCTGATGGCAAAACATACATCAAAACCGTTCATCAGAGGTAGGTTAATATCAAGAATAACCAGGTCAAAAGGCTCGGAAAGGGCTTTTTTTAGTCCCACGTGCCCGTCAAAAGCCACCTCTGTTAAAAAGCCCTTTTTTTCTAAGCCCTTTACCAGATTATCCGAAATCCGACGGTCGTCTTCAACAATAAGTATATTCCTTTTTTCCAATGATAGCTAAACGTGATTTTAATTTACCCGTGCAAGGTGAAATGAATAACTTAGAAAGTAATTAAGTTAGAATTAAAATTAGCTTAAAAGGTTGGCAAATAGAGAGACAAGTTAAAAACAGATAGCATATTTTATAATTATTATTTAAATAGAATTATCAAAATTCTTTTAGATTCAGTTTTTCAATTCCTGAATCGTACTTAAATACCCCCTCAACTCCTCATCCTTTTCCATCAAGCCCTTAATTTCTCGCAAGGTAGCCTCAGAAATCTCTGGTGTTCGGCTGATAATGTCAACCCCCGCTGGAGTAAATAAAGTTTTAGAAAAGGCAATTACGGCCCATTGGCCTTTAGAGTCTATCAAGGCTACACGCCATTCGCTTTTGAGTAAGCCTAAGATGCCTTTTCCGCGCCAGGTGAAGGCAGTGCTATCCTTTTCATCCTGAAAATCATAACCTGTAATGGTTTTTTCTTTGCCTTTTTTGAGGTATTTCACTTCATCGAGCAATACTTTTTTTCCTTTATGCGTGGTGATGGTATAGTTAAATGTCGGATGGGTTTTGTCTCCTTTGAGCCACATCGGGAAGTTGGTGTAACAGATAAACCAGGTACCTACTAAAGTTGTGAAGATGCTTTGCATGGATTAATGAGATTTATGGTGGATTAATAACTTGCGTCGTCCAGTTTTACTTTCCCTCTGAATGTCCAGAAAACGAAGGTAGTATAAGTAGCCACAATTGGTACGCCTATCACCGCAAATAGCAGAATGATTTTCAAGGATTTATCAGTCGATGATCCATTATGTACCGTGATGCTATAGGCAGGGTCAATGCTTGATAAAATGATATTCGGAAAAAGCCCGACAGCTACTAATACCATCAACATAGCCGTAACAAATGCTGACGACATAAAGGCGTAGCGATATTTGCGTCTGGCAATTTGCCGTGTAATATTAAAAACCGCCAGAATAGCCAGAACCGGAAAGGCAAACATATAGGGCACTTCTTTATAGCGCTCAGCCATGTGAGGCACATATAAAAGTGTCACGACTGAAGTGAGGGCAAACATCAATACAAAAAAGATAGTGGTGTTTTTTACTATAACCGTCAGCTTAGCATAAAGTCTGTTCTCGGTCTTCATTACCAGATAGATAGCCCCGTGCATCATAAATAAGCCCAGCGTAGTAAAGGCTATCATGATTGCATACGGATTGAAAAAATCACCTAAAGTGCCTCTGTAAACAAAGTTCTCATCAAGGGCTAATCCCTGAATGATATTGCCCAGGATAAGCCCCAATGATAAAGTCAGAATAATGCTTGATACACTATAACTGATATCCCAGGCTTTGCGCCACCAGAGCATCGGTTCTTTTGAGCGGAATTCAATAGAAATGGCTCTGAAAATGAGCATCACCAGAAATATCATAAAAGGCTCGTAGAAAGCCGAAAAGATGGTGGCATATACCAAGGGGAAACCAGCAAACAAAGCACCTCCGCCTATTACCAGCCATACTTCGTTGCCATCCCATACGGGGCCAATGGCATTGAGGGCTTTGCGGCGGCTCTCTTCTTTGTTGAAAAACAAATGCAGCGCACCTGCCCCCAGATCAAACCCATCCAGAATGGCATAGCCACTGAATATACCACCAATTACCAGAAACCACCAGGTGGCCAGATTGAGTCCAAGTATTGTTTCCATTATTTTAAAATCGGGTTATCACGTTTCGAATACTCAGGAATCATTTCATCATGCGCTTCAAGTCCATGTTTTATTTTCTTGTTGAGCAGATACAGGAACAGCACAAACAAAAGGGCATAGACTAAAGTAAACAAAATCAAAGAAAACAATACCTGCTCGGCTTTCAGTGATTGCGACAAGGCATCGGAAGTTCTCAATAGATTATATACCACCCAGGGTTGTCGCCCGACCTCAGCCGAATACCAGCCCAATTGATTGGCTATCTGGGGTAATAAAACTGCCCACGCAAAAATGTGAAGCAGCCATCGTTGTTCAAATAATTTCCCTCGCCACCAAAGAAAGGAAGCCAGCAATGTAAGACCGATTAAGGTCATGCCAATGGCTACCATGAGATGGTAAGTCTGAAAAACGAAATTAACAGCTGAAGGACGGTCTTCTTTCTTGAAGGCATTCAAACCTGTGACAGGCTTTTTGAAATCCTGATGAATCAGATAGCTTAATCCTCCGGGAACGCTGATTCCACTTACCTTCTGGGTCTTATTATTCACCCAACCCATCAGATACATATCGGCAACGGCCAGAGAATCATAGTGCCCCTCAAAAGCCGCCAGCTTGGCTGGCTGGTTTTTGGCTACCCCATCGGCTGAATGATGCCCGGTAAGTAATTGCATTAATGAAGAAATCGTAGCAACCACCAGGGCAATCTTGAAGCCTGATTTGGCCATTTCAAGGTGCTTGTTTCTCAGAATATAATAGGCATTGACACTCAGCACCAGAAAAGAACCAGCCAGAAATGCCCCGATAATAACGTGTGAAAGCCTGTCCATGCTTGATGGATTAAAGACCATTTCCCAGAAATCGGTTATGACTGCCCGGGCTTTCATGCCCTCTCCCTCAATTTTAAAACCTGCCGGAGTCTGTTGCCATGAATTGGCTACTACAATCCAGATGGCCGAAAACATTGAACCTAAAGCGACCATTAAAGTGGCAAAGAAATGTACCCGCGGGCTCACCCGATTCCAGCCAAAAATGAGAATCCCTAAAAAGCCTGATTCCAGTGCAAAGGCAAAGATACCTTCAGCGGCCAGTGCGCTGCCAAAAATATCGCCAACATAGCGCGAATAGACCGCCCAGTTGGTTCCGAATTCAAATTCCATAACAATGCCTGTGGCTACCCCAATACCAAAAATCAGGGCGAAGATACGTATCCAGAAACGGGTCATTTGTTCGTAAACCGGCTTGCCTGTACGAAGATAAAGACCCTCCATAATGACCATGACAATGCCCAAACCGATACTCAAAGGAGGATATATATAATGAAAGGCAACAGTGAAGGCAAACTGTATGCGTGAGAGTAGTTCAGTATTCATAAACCATGTGTTAGATGGGGGCGAATTTCAGACCCAAATGAATACGGAACAAGGAAAATCTGCTTTATTTTTGCCAGAGAAAATATATAGTCTTTCAGCCCAAAATCAACCGATTTTGCCGAATTTTTTCAAGTAAGGATGTGTTTTATAAGGTTCAGGGTACTATTTCACAAAAACCGCAACCCTCAGAACAATATCGACCGAAACCACCCAGGAAGCCCACTTCTATCACCTCTTTTGGGCCTGTTAATGCAAAAGTGAAATCTCTGTAACCCTTAATTTCAGTAGCGGCTTTTTTACGTTCCTTAATGGTTATTTTCCGTGATTTCATCTTTGATTGGTCGACCAGCTTAAAACTGATTTCCTGCTCAATCAGGTTTGCATCTATCACCTCATTCCTTTCTTTGATAATACTCAGATATTTATCAATTAAACCTGAGATGAGGTATTCTTCAAATCTTGGATCAGTAGGTTCAAGATATTTGTCTTTGCCTTCTTTTTTTTCAGCCACCACCATTAGAGAGGTAGCCCTGAAAAACGTAGTTGTGTTGAGATGAAAGGTTGTTCTGGTTTCTAAATTTTCAATTTTGAACGACGCTTTATAGTCCTGATTAAACAATTGAAGTGTTTGCTCATGGAAAAGCCCCGCGATAAATTTCTCGGCAATTTCATCAATATAGAAAGAAACTGTCCATTGAATAGTAGGCGAAAGAATCTGAAATCCTGAATCTCCTTTCTGGTAACTGATGCGGGCTTGTAAATCAGAAAAAGTAAAATGCTTAAAAGCCTTTTTCTGTTTTACATGAAATCCTTCTTCATGTAAAAAACCGGCGTATTCCGAATCGGCTTTGGTAATAACGCTATAGAGCCATGAGGCAAGTGGATAATGATAATTCCACATCAGATAAGGATCTGGGGTAAGCGGCTTTAATGTAAGTGTTAGTCTCATGCAAAAGGCTATGGGATTGAATCGAATGCCTAAAGTATAGGAGTCATCTGCCAAAAGGAAATAATCGGGAATATATTTTTTTTTCGGTCACTTTTTTGGTAGCAAGGCTTGCAGGAAGACTTATTTTGCTTTAAAATTGAATAAGAGCTGACAATTTTTGACCAAAACAGGTGCTTTCGCATTATTCTAATTTGTTCTCCGTAATTTTGCCACGCAAATTTTTTTTCGCCAAGACCGAGATATTTCGTCTGAAAGTGGAAATCCTGACACCGAAATAGCCAATGACTATTCTGATCGTAGAAAAAACAGAAGATAATTTTAAACTGATAGCAGACGTGCTGGCAGAATATTATCCGATGTCTGACCTGATACATTGCCAGAGCATCAAAGAATCGCTGGCATATCTGGCCGTGAACGAAGGAGTAGGCCTGGGCTTTTTTGAGGTAGAGCTCACCGATGGATCAAGCTTTGAAATATTTCAACAAGTAAATGTAGCCTTTCCGGTAGTATTTATGTCGGCTTATGATAAGTACTGGTCGCAGGCAATGCCCTTGAATGCCATAGATTATTTAAGGAAACCGATTGACAAAACTGAGATAATCAGGGTACTGGATAAGTACGAAACGCTCAGAAAACATTTCCTGTTAAGCCTGACAAATACGCATAGAAGTGCTGATTATAAGCCACTCTCAACCAAAGACCGATTGATTGTGAAGAAAGGCACGAATTACTATGTCATGAAAACGGATGAGGTAGCTTTCATCTATACCGAATCAAGAGTCGTTTTTCTGATAGACAAAACAGGGGAAAGGTATATTATTGAAAAGAATCTGGGTGAACTGGAATTAGAACTGTCAGCCCGACAGTTTTTCCGGGTGAACCGGAAGTTTATTGTAAGCATTGATGCCATCAAAAGTTTCAAGCCCTCATTTAAGGGAAAAATAGCTTTAGAACTGATGCACCTCTCAAAAGCCGAGGTAAGTATCAGTCAGGAAAATGCGGCACAATTCAGAAAATGGATTGAAGGATAAAACAAAACCATCATTAAGCATTAAAGAAAATCATGAGAAAAAAGCTTTACTTATTCATGTGCTTACTCACACAGTGGGCATGGGGACAAGAAGTGCCAACCGATAGTGCCAGAGCATTGAACGAAGTAGTTGTTTCGGCATCAAGAATCGAAGAAAATATTTTTAAAGCGCCTGTATCTGTTACCAAAGTTTCTGCACTGCAATTACAACAATCGCCCGGTATAGAATTGATTTCTTCTTTATCCCGCTACAAGGGGATTGATGTAAGCCAGTCAAGCTGGTTTGTTACCAGTTTAAGTACCCGTGGATTCAACAGTTCAAAAGCGGAACGTATTCTGCAATTGGCCGATTACGTCGATTTCATGTCGCCCACGTCTTCTTTATATGGTGGTAACTGGATGGGAACGCCTGATCTGGACATTGATAATATCGAAGTGATTTATGGCGCAAACTCAGCGCTCTATGGCTCAGGGGCATTCAATGGGGTGATATTGATGCACTCGAAAGATCCATTTAAACATCAGGGATTAGCCGTTTCTATGCGTGGTGGTTCAAGGTCATTATTAGATGGCCAGATACGATACTCACAGGCATTTGCCAAACGCTTTGCCTTTAAACTGAATGCTAATTTTACGCAGGGAGAAGAGTTTCTGGGCGAATCAGATGCGGCCATCAAAGCTGTAACAGCTGGTGGCTTAGCAGGCTCTGATGCTGCCAACAATGCCTATGGTTCACCATTCGGCTGGAACAAACTTAATTATTTTGGCGATGTAGGTTTGACCGTCTCAGACCCAAAATATACACAATATAATAATAACCAGCCTTACCGCATCTATATGCCGGGCTTCAAAGAGGGTGAAATTATTGGTGCCAATGCCGGAAGCAAATTTCTGAATCTGAATACTTTTCAGGCAGGGAGCGTTCGCCTGAATCCGTCTTTACACTTTAAGATTGACGAAAAAACACAGGCTTCTTACGAGTATCGCTGGTCGATGGGTAATGGGATTTTTCAAAGTACCAGCCGCTTTGCCTGGCGTGAAATGCAATACGATTTGCATAAATTTGAGATAAAAAATAACCGATGGTTTATCCGTGCCTATTCGATGTTCGACTACGGCGGAAAAGCGTATGAGGTAGGAGGGGTAGCCAATGCCTTGCAGAATGTGCGCATGACTGACCCTAAAAACGGAAATTACCCGACTATCTCAGCCAATTATTTCAATGCCTGGAATCAGATATTTGCAGCTGCCCGTGGCAGTGGCTTTGGTGGAGGAAATCTGGCAGGAGTTTATGTGCCTGACGGGATTAGTGGTAGTGTTCCGGCTGGTTTTTCTATCCCGGCCATTCAGGGAGGGCAATCAATTGATGCGGCAGCTAAATTAGCTTTTAATCTTACGCAAAATCTACAATTAAATCCTAACCCTCCGGGAGCATCGGGTTCAATCTTCGGGCATATTACCGAAAAAGTAGCCGATGGAGTAGGTGATTTAACCATCAATGGTTCAACCGTGAAAGGAGCCGCTTTTACCAATACCGCCCGCTATACCGATTTATCAGCCCAAAGAGAATTTAAGCTCAATACAACTGATATTGTGATTGGAGGGGCGTATCGTAGCTATCTTTTGAAATCGAACGGAACCTTGCTTTCTGATGGTAATTTTTCGCCATTGACTGGCGAGAAACGCAATGCCATTGTAAACTGGGAATCAGGTGTTTATGGGCAGATTCAACAAAAACTATTAGAGGATAAACTGACTTTAGCCGCTGCTGGCAGAGTGGATTTGTTCCAGAATTTTGATACCAAATTCTCACCTCGTATTTCGGCAGTGTATTCAACTGGTCGTCATAATTTCAGAGCCAATTATGCTACGGCTTTCAGAGCACCGGCACAGCTTGACCAATATATTTATCTGGATTATGGCAGTATTTTACTGATAGGCAATGTAGAAAATGGCTATAAGGGATTGAACTCGGCAGGCACACAGCCTTATGAAGTGAAAAAACTGGCTCCTGAAAAAATGAATAGCTGGGAGTTGGGCTATAAAGGTTTATTGACCAAGGATTTACAGATTGACCTGAGCTATTACCATAGCTTATACAATGGATTTATAGGTATTGTGCGCTTTCAGGGACGTGAAGATGGGATTATGCCAGAGGGAAACTATCAACAAAAAACAGGCGATTGGGCAAAAGCTGCACCTGACCGCACCCGAGGAAGATTTATCCAGACCTGGGCAAACTTTGATAAACCTGTAAATACGCAGGGCGCTTTCATCAGCCTTGACTATCGGGTTAGTAAGAAGCTAAGTGTCTATGGGAATTATACCTGGGCTAAAATCTCGGATATTAAAGACCTGATCGCTGGTTTTAACACCCCGGAACATAAGTTTAATCTGGGTGCCAATGGCTTAATCACTAAAAACTTCTCTTATTCAGTTAATTACCGTTGGAGCAGTACTTATATGTATTTTATGCCATTTGATGAAGGCGAAATCAAGGCCTTTGGTACATTAGATGCGCAACTGAATTATTATATTAAAGATTTGGGAAGTATGATTAAGGTAGGAGGCACAAACCTTACCAATGCCAATGCTATTACGGTTTACGGCTCGGCACCTATCACCCGCATTATCTACGCCGGAATTGTTTGTGACCTGAATTTCAATAAAAATAGCAAATAAGCGTTGAGAGTAGGGAATTTAGTGAATGAGTGATTGTGTGAATGAGCGGCGTCCGCTCAATCACTCAATCACTCAATCACTCAATCACTCATTCACTCATTCACTCAATCACTCAATCACTCAATTATTTTGCTAATGCACAGGATTGTCACTTTTTTGATATTAGCCTTTTGCTGGGCTACTATGCCGACAGTATTGGCACAGCATTCCATTGCACTGAAAGATGCACGGATTGATATTAAACCCCTTGGCTACCATATTGCTGAGGTAAAAGATGGGCGTGTGCAAAAAAATAGCGTTTCGGTTATCGGCACTATTATTACTTCTGTTGACGAAAAAGCATCTCTCTCTATTACTGGTGGTGTAAAGAACGGCTTCCAGCATTTTATTGCCAAAAATCTGGCGAAAGACATCAATACAGTTCCTATTCTTTATCATATAAAATCATTGACCATTGCCGAATCACGAAAAGAAGGAGCGGTGAATGGAAAAATGTCGTTAGCCGTAAGTTTTGAGCGTATCGGGAAAAATGATACGGTTTCGTTGGTTAGTCACGAGGTATTTAGGGATTATAAACGCTCGGTGGTGGCTTCGCCCAATATGAATAACCTTGAATCGGTTTTGCATCAGTTGATTGTTCAGACTCTTGAATACTTTAATGATTGGATGGAAATCAATAATGAAAAGCACGAAGCTCTAAGCAAAGGGGTCGAGATTTTCATGATGCCCGATTATAAAAAGAATGATAGGGATACCATCTACTACGAAACCCGCAAGGTAAACTGGGATGATTTCAGAGGTAAGCCCAATTCATTAAGATATGGGGCGGCTATCTTTAGCAATTTTGGTTATCATTCTTCTTTCAAGGTATCCAAAGGATTGATTCAGGCTTTTATAGAAACCCGAACTTATATGGTAAGAGGGATGTCGTGGGCAAATGAATCGGCCAAAAACGATTTTTCATTGGCGCATGAGCAATTGCATTTTGATATTACCAAACTGGTAGTAGAGCGATTCAAGAAGAAAGTAAAAGCCATGCGAGCCGAAAGCATAGAAGACCTGAACAGCATGATTCAGTATGAATATCTGGAATCATACAGAGAAATGAACCGATTGCAAAAAGAATACGATGAAGAATCACGCCATAGTCTGGATACCTTCAAACAAGCCGAATGGGCACAGAAAGTGAAGATGTGGCTGAGTGAGGTAGTGGGGTGAAAAAAATCTCCCTCTCGGTTGAAGAAAGGGAGTTTTTTTAGCGGGAAACAATATTTCCTTTCTCACCAGCCATCATCCGATGGTTTGGCTTTGGCTGCTGTTTTTTTACCTGCTGGTGTATTGCCCGCTTTTAATGTATTGGCTGCCGGAGCGGCAGTAGTGCCATTGGCAGCTACTAAAGTACCTTTATCGACTTTAGAGAATACGCGGCTTACGATCTTCCACTCGCCATTTATTTTTAATAGATTCAGAAAATCTACGTATTTAAAAGTATCAAATTCTTCTTCGGTTACGGCTGTTCCGGCGGTTCCGGCATAGCTATAACTCACAATATTACTCTTCCATTTAGCACCTCCGGCAGGCACCGATGCAATGAATTTTTTTACCGGAATCTCGGCGATGCGTCCGTTAGATAAGCTACGCAGATTGGCAGCATAATGGAATGCACGGTTTAATTTAGCAGAGTCGCCAGTAGCGCCACCATCTAGATAATTGTATAAAGTTGCCTTGATTGCGTCGTCTTCTGATTGCGCGCTGACTTTCACAGTAAAGCCCAGCATAAGTATACATGCGAGTAGTAATTTGTTACATTTCATCGGTATATGTGTTTATATCTTCTCCTCAAAATAACGAAAATAATACGGGAGTATTGCAAGGTTTTTTTGCATTATTTACGCAATTCTTAATATTTTTTTAATGCTTATCCTGTTACCTTATCGGCATTTACCCCTAAAACTTGTCAAAAATCAGCTATTTTAATGATAAAATCGTCTTTAATAGAATTTTAAAACAAAATCTTAAAAATAGTTAAGTATTTCTGTTACTTTAGCGAGCGGATACGTCTAAAAACCGACTGCTGATTATGGCATCATTTAAAATTGACTGATTCTGAATAATTATGATTTTTTTAGTCTTATAGGAGTCAGGTTTTTAATACATTTGCAGTGCTTATTATTTATCAATTATTAACAAAAAAACAATTACGAAAATGGGATTAATGTCATTTTTTAAAGGAGTAGGTGAAAAACTTTTCGGCCACAAAGAAGAGGAAGCACCGGTTGAGAAAAAAGAAGAACTAAAAGCGAGTGTTTTATTGGCTCATGTTCAGAAACTTGGCTTAGCTTTCAATACTTTAACCATTAAAACCACAGGTGATACTGTAACTTTAATTGGTGATGTAGATAAGCAGGAAGATTCTGAAAAAATTGCTTTGGCAGTTGGTAACGTTGAGGGTGTACACGTGGTTGACAATCAGTTGACTGTAACTACGCCTGAGCCGGAAGCTCAATTCCATACAGTAGAAAAAGGTGATACTTTGTCTAAAATCGCTAAAACTTATTATGGCGATATGATGAAATACCCTGTTATTTTTGAAGCCAACAAACCAATGTTGACTCACCCGGATAAAATTTATCCTGGCCAGGTATTAAGAATTCCAGCGCTTTAATATAGCAGAAAAGCCCTCGCAAGAGGGCTTTTCTATGTCTTTATCTTCTTCTGTTTCATCTAGTTGGTAATCACTACCTTTCTGCTAACTACTTTCTCGCCAACCTTGATTTTGACGATATAGCTTCCCGTATTAAATGGCGTCAGATCAATAAATTCCTGCTTACCCTGATTTACTTTTGATGTATTTTGCTGCAATACTCTGCCTGTCATATCTACCAGGGATATTACCGAATTAGCGGGTTGCGGTGAAAGAAACTCTACTGTCAGTTTCTCACGGGCGGGGTTAGGAAATACATTGATACCATCCTGCACCGTTTCTTCGGTTGCCAAAGGCTCCAGGATAATGATTCTGGCAGTACCCGACACTGCACCTGTACCACAGTCATTTTTTACCGCGCTCAGCTCATAAGTAGTGGTTTGTGCGGGTTTTACGCCGACTACAAACGGATTATTGGTGATAGCAAAGTTTTTTCCGTCTGACAAAGTTACAGAGGCCGGGAAGCCTCCGGTTACGTTCACTTTCAATGCTGTGCTATCGCCTAATATAATTGTATTGTCTCCACTTAAAATGGCAGTTGGCACTGCACGGATATTGATATCCATACGGGCTTTGCTACTTTCGCATCCTGCCGTGTTTGTCTGGGTTACATAATAAGTAAAAGTACCTTCTTTGGTAGTTGAGGGCACTAATGAATTATATGATTTCAAATCATTTTCATCTACATACCACTTGATATTTGAACCCGTAGCCTTTAATGTCTGCGGCGTGCTGTTCTGACAAATATTAACTACCGGGCTAACTGCCGGAGGACTTGGCGGCGAAACAATGGTTAAAGGCCCGATTGGTGCACTAAACAAGGATGAGTTTTTGGCTATGACCTTCAACTGATAGCCTGAGCCAGTCTTGAAATCGGCAGGCAATTGCGCTGATATATTGAATAAAGACACCTGTGTAGGTAAATCTGTGAAATTCTGGCCTGCGGCATCAGAAATTTGTATCACCAGTTGGTTATCATACGATAAACCACCAATGACACTGATAGAGAGCCTGATAGTCTGCCCTTGGCAAACAGTGGTGGTGCTTAATCCGGTTGCGCGTATTTGTGGTTGAGCAACTGTGATGGTTACTCCACCATTTCTTTGTCCTTCTCCGCACATATTTCGTACGGAGGTTACACCAAAAACGGTGGTTTCATTATACGCTTTACTATAAATATAGGTGTCCTGACGCGTATCGTTTACCGAAGTTCCATCTGATAAAACAAAAGACCAGGTTCCGCTTCCTTTCAGGTTTAAGGTAAAATCAACTGTTTCGCCGGGAATGATATTTGTTTTATTAGGAAGGAGATAGGCAGTAGGATAGGTGCGGATGGCAAAGCTTTCACTGATGGGGCTGACAGTCTGCGGGTTAGAAGCCTTTAGTCTGATATGATAACTCTCGCCCTCTGGCAAATCAAATGGGAGCTTGAATAGTACTTTATTCCCTCGTCTGTTCGATGCAATGGTGGTGTAAACTTTACCCGACCCATCTGATAATTCAGCACTAATCTGGTTATTATCTTCAAATAGGCCATCTAAACCATAAGTTACCTGTACTGAATCACCAACACAATATACAGATTTGTTCAGGTTTTTGATAGAAACGAAATTTGAAGCCCCCTGCCCAGCAACCTGATATTCGGCTGAAGGAGAAAAACGGATACTGAATGATGCCTGCATTTTCAGGTATTGCTGCCCGGTAAATGCACTGCCGCAATTCTGATAATAGGACATGAAATTGTTGGTAGCCGGAGCAAATCTATCTCCATTGGCATCTACCATATCGGCTGGCGAGGTATCCGTACATTTAAAAGCCGCAGAAATAGGCAATCTTTCAAAGGGGTCGGATGGGGTATCTGAAATCTGATCTCCCATTTCAGCGCAGTTTGAACCAGCTCCTCTTGTTACTAATTCTCTTTGAGATATATTTGGGCTATTGCTATCCTGAAAAGTATGTAGAAGTCCAAAATAATGACCAAATTCGTGTAGAAAGGTTCTGGTTTTAAGACCCTGAATATCGTCGGCAGAGCGTTCAAAATAGGAGTAGAAGATGCGGTTGCTGTTAGAACCCAAACTGGGTAAGGTGGCATAACCACTGAGAACTGTTAAATCGTTAAGCGTAATGTTTTTGGCAAAATAGATGTTGACGGCATTCTGCACATCATATTTTTTCCTAAGCTCAGCTTCATCAGTGATTTTAAATTCGAAATACTTATTATCTTTAATCTCATATATCTGGTTATTGAGCAGGTATAATTCGACATTTATATTTTGCAGATAGGCATTGGCATAAGCGATAATTTCGCGAATATCGGCTTCACTCAGCACAGAGGCTGAAGGCGTATTAATGCCCGAAATGATGTTGACTTTTACGGCTACCCTATAATTGGTGAGTCGGGCTTTGCTTGAAGATTTCTGCTGAATAAATTGTTTATACTGTGAAAGGAGTAGTTTTTTTTCGGTAGCTGTTGGTGCAGGCATACCACAGTTCCTTTGGGCGAAAAGACTTTCACCTTGCCCTAACAAAAGAAGCAAAATTATAAACGACCAATTGGTTTTCATTCTTAAAGATTCACTCTTCAATAGCGTGTAAAACAATTACGGGATTCGGGTAATTGGGACAAGAAACTATTCAGGCTAAACTTATGTCAGCGTATATTGTTTCAAGCAAAAGAAGATTAACGGGAATAGTCTCTAGGATAAAATTCTACGGTATTCGTCGCGAAATTTAGCAAATTCTTCTTCCAGTACAATCATTTTTTCGATAAAATGCGTTAAATCGCCTGTTTTTGACGGCACCTCTATGTTTTTTGTGATTTCATGGATACGCGACAGGCCAATTGTACCCGAATTTCCCTTCAAAGTATGCAGTTCACTCTGGATAGTTTTTACGTTGTCTGGATACGCTTCTCTGGTGTTCTGTATCTGCTCTAAGGCTTCGGTTTCAAAGTCTTCAAATACCGTCAGCAGCATTTCTTCGCCTACCATTTCCTTTAGCTGGTTCACCACTTCCATATCAAACATCGGTATATCAGCAGGTACGCCGAAATCAAGCGAATTGGAATGATTTGTAGCATCAAGCGTTTCGGCAATGATCTTTTCTGTCACTTGCTGAAAAGGCACATGAGCCACTCCCTGATTAGCCGCAGCTTTTTTTGTTGATGATGAACTATTTTCTCTTCCTTCGGTTTTTACCAACTCATTTACTTTTTGTACTAATACGGCTGCCCGGATAGGTTTAGGTACATAATCATCCATGCCTTCGCTCAGGAATCGCTCACGGTCATGTTGCATAGAGTAGGCGGTCATGGCCACTACTTTTGGCAATGACGTGCCATAGAGTGCCCGCATTCTTTTGGTAGTTTCGATACCATCCATCTCCGGCATCTGAATATCCATGAATACCAGATCGAAGGTGTCATCATCGCCAAAAATCTCGATGGCTTTGGCCCCACTTTCAGCTGTGATTACCTTGCAACCTGATTTTTGTAATATCTCGGAGGCTACTTTTCTGTTTACCTGATTATCATCTACCAACAGGATTTTAGGCGAATAGGTATGGAAGAAATTCGTCAATTGAATTTCATTTTCGCTTGCTTCTGATACACTTGGGCTGATGCTTGTGGAGCGTACTTCAATCGTAAACCAGAAAGTACTTCCTTTGCCTTCGTTTGATACCACGCCCATATCTCCTTTCATCAATCGGCATAACTCTCTTGAAATGGCAAGACCCAGACCTGTGCCACCAAAAGATTTTTTGGTAGAATTATCCAATTGCTGGAATGCCCCAAATAATAGCTTCTGGTCGTCTTCCGAAATACCGATGCCTGAATCCTTTATTTCACCTTTCAATACATGGATTTTGCCATTAGAGGATACTTTTGATAAGGAAACCACAACGGTTCCGTTTTCAGTAAATTTCAGCGCATTGGAGGTCAGATTCGAGAAAATCTGCAATAAACGGGTTTGGTCAGCTATCAGATAGGCGGGCACATCTTCGCCAATCTCGTAGGTCAAACGATTGTTTTTCTCAATGGCCCGTTGGCGGAATAAGGCCACTAATCGCTCAAGTAATTCTTTAATATCAAGCGGAGCATTATGCAAATCCATCTTGCCCGCCTCAATCTTCGATAAATCGAGAATATCATTCAGAATCGTCAATAGAGTTTCTGACGATTTCTTGATTGTTTGTACATAGTCTCTTTGCTCAGGGTTCAGCGGAGTTTCGTACATCAAATCAATCATGCCAATCACTCCATTCATTGGTGTACGAATCTCATGGCTCATATTGGCCAGGAAGCGTTCTTTCACTTTCAGCGAACGTTCGGCTTCATCTTTGGCAATGAGCAAATCTTCATTGGCATTCTTCAATTCCGAAATATCACGGGCCACCCCTTCTACCTCAATCGGTATGCCTTTGGCATCTTTAATCATCCGGATATTGAGCATAAACTGTCGCAATTCTCCATCTTTGCGTTTCACGACCACCTCAAAATTGGTGATACTACCCGATTTTAATAAACCTTTGATATTTTTTGAGCTATCAATGGCATTTTCAAAGAATTTATCCACCTTATTGCCCATTACTTCCTCTACACTATAACCTGTATGAGTCAGGACAGATGGAGAAATCATGCTGATATTTCCAGCCAAATCGGTGCGGTAATAAATATCAATGAATGACTCGATGGTATCGCGGAATTTCTGCTCACTTTTCTGAAGTGTAATCGTAGAGTTTTTCTTTTCGGTAATATTCTGCGCAATGCCCGAAATCTCTTCAATCTGTCCGGTTGAGGAGGAAAGAATCGGATTCAGAAAGAACTCATACCAATCGTCGCCACCATCTATTTTACCCCAGTGCATTTCGAAGTATTGAGGCTTACCCTTAAAGGCTTCGTTGTATTTTTCGCGGAGAACCGGGCGGTCTTCCGGCGCAATTAATCGCCAGCCGATTTTCTCCGTACTCGAATTTAACTGCGGAGGGAAACCCAGATTATTCCTGATCAGGTTTTCGTAATTTTTATTAAAAGAGCTTAATTGTCGTTTCAGATTCACCGTCCAGATAACGTGCGAACTACTATCAAATACGGCATTCAGTCTGGAAGTCTGGCGCAGCAAATCTTCTTCATTCTGTTTTCTTACCAGTGCAGCTGCCACCTGTCCTGAAATAAATTCCAGCAGCTCTAAGTCTCTGATGTTGAACTTGTTACGGTCGCTATACGATTGCACACCGATAACCCCCGTTGTGCTTGAGTCTACTTTTAAGGGCGCACAAAGCATGACTTCGGGCACCGATGAGCCATAAAGCGTCAGGCGCTCAGTTTCGGTCAGTTGTTCAATGTCTTCTTTGTAGAGAAAGAGTGGTTTATTCTGTACCATTGAGTATTCAATGATACCGTTGCCGAGTTTGCGGCGCAGGAAATTCTCACTCGTTTCTGCATATTCATCTACTACATAAGGGTAATAGATTGTGCCGTCCTCAGGTTCAAAAAGAGCCACGAAGAAATTGTTGGCCTGTATTTTCTTTTGTAGTTCTTCATGTACCTGTATCAGAAAATCTTTGAGGCTTAGCGTATTCAGGTTGAGCTGGGCAATGGTATAGTACAATTGCTGTGCTCTTTCGGCCCGGCGGCGAAGCGTAATATCTCTGAACAGACAACGGAAAGCAGTAGGAACGCCATTTTCGAAGCGGCAACTGATGTCTCCTGAAAGATACACCCGTTTACTTTCCTTGTTACGCATCACGGTCTGGTAATCTACAATCTGCTTATCGGTTTTGATCTGCTCCAGCGTATCCAGCATATCCTGAGCAAATTGCGGGTGCAGAATATCCTGTAAAGACAATCGGGCTAGTTCTTCACTGCTATAGCCTAATACTTCTCTGAAAGCCTTGTTGACAAACAAAAAACGACCATCTAGCGAGAGTAGCATGATAATTTCGGAAGTATTATCAACTAAATCCTGTAACTGATCTATGGCATTGCTATGCTCGGCTTCGTCGAGCTTACGTTTAAGTTTTTCAATCTCAAACAATAATTCTTCCTGTGATTTCTCAACCGTCATCGTTCTGGGTAACATTATAGAATACAAAGCCAAATCTACAAAGAAAGATGAAGATTTTAAATCTTATTTATTTACCGAAGCGTAAACCCAATGTATAAGTAGAGGCACTCAATTGTCGGGGCGTATCAAGCCCTGAGTAGATATTGGTTTGTGCAGAAGTAATCACAATATTGTTGGGCATCATCTGGAAAAACAAATTGATAAACTTGTATCCGGCATTGGCTATGAAGCCCGTTTGTAGCGGCCTGTATTTGATAGGTACTGGAGCGCCATGTTCCAGATAAAGAAACTTATCGTTGGTGGATAGTTTACTATTCATACTATTCAAACCAGCCGCTATTTTCACGCCAATGCCAATATTAAAAGTTCTCTCTCCTTTTTTATTAACCAGATAAATCATCGGTAGCGCCTGCAAATAAAGATTGGCAGAAGTTACATTTCTGGTAGGATATTCTTTTGAATTATAGTAAGTAGGTTCTTCTTTCTCTGTTTTAGGGTCAAGCGTCATGCTTGCTACTCTTTTTATTCTTAATCTTGAACCCAGCAAATCAAAGCCCCCGCCATATCTTAAGGTAATGGCTGCGCTGTTTTTTAAAGTCAGGATTTTTTCAAAAAATCCACCGATTCCTACCATAAATGATCTTTCTCCTTCTATCCTGAAAAAGTCCTTTTTCAAACCAGTCTCTCCGACTTTATAATTATTTCCTGCAAAATGGCTGTTAAAATAATCAGTGCCAATACCCGAACGTACCCAGGTATTAGTGATAAATGCCTGATTTAAACCTGCTAAAACATTCAGATTCATATTTCTGAACCATCTTTTCTGATGCACCTTTGTATTGGCCTCCCGGTTCTTTAATTCGGTAGCATCTTTAAGATTTACTTCTTCGCTGAGTGAGAAATTTTTTTCAGAGCGTTTTTTCAGTTCTTTAAACAAGAGATTTAAATCATATTTTCCGATTTCTTTCAGGTCTTCAGGGTTTTCGGCATAGAAAACAATTTTGGCTTTTTTTCCGATTTTGGCAATAAGAGAATCTTTTTTGGCGTAGGAGACAGTTATGGTTGAAATAATAGCAGTCACAGTTAATAGAAACAGCTTTTTCATTTTTTGGGTGGTTTTGTATTGGTTACTTTGGTTGTGTCATGAAAAAAACTCCTTTCCAGATAAGCCCATACATTCCTCGGTTCGATATTCAGTTCGCGCAGGTCTACTTTTCCTTCTGTATTGAAATGTTTCATTTGTCTCAAGGCGCGTTTAGCAAAAGATTCCCGTTCCATCATTCTATCGGGAATAACCGGTAAGATCAATGAGGTAACGCGTTGCGCCTTGAAGGCAATCGGATGTAGCCCTAAGTCTTTAGAAGTGGTGGATTCAATAGGTTTGTCAATCGACTGAAGTCGGGCTACGTCCAGAGTCAGTAGCCTTTCTTCAAATTCTTTAGTTTCAACACTATCATTGGCCAATACTGGCTGGATAGTATTATTTTTCCTTAGCAAAACTTTTGGAACAGATGGTTCTAATCGGGCAACTATTGTTGGTTTTTCAGTTGTGGTGGAAATAGTCGCGGTATTCTTAGTCACACCATAAGTTGATTGTGGAGTATCAGTAGGGGACAAAAAGAAATAAAATGTCGAACCTACTACCAAACTGGCAGCCGCCCAATACCATGCAAGCAGGTTTTTACGGCTTTTCTTTTGTTCTAACCTTTCCTCGACACGTTCCCAAAGATCTGAATCGTTGAAAAATAGGTCAAGGTCGCTTAAGTTGTCAATTTTATTCTTAATATCTTTCTCTTCTGGTGTCATTGGCTACACTACTTTTTTCATGATAAGCGTTTCTTTCAATAGCATTTTGGCTTTAAACAGTTGCGAGCGGGAAGTGCCTTCTGTGATATTCAGTATGCCGGCTATTTCGTTATGCGAATAGCCCTCAATTACATACATATTAAACACTGCCCGATAGCCGTCAGGAAGCGAAGTAATGAGGTCAAGAATTTCTCTGCCACTCATGTCTTCTTCAATACCGATGTCGGTTGCTTCCACGTCGTTGTCTGCCTCTAATGTCTGAAAAAGGAAACTGCGGTTTCTCCTCAATATCTTTAGTGATTGATTCACAAGGATACGTTTCATCCAGGCTTCTGTTTGCGCATCTGATTGATACTCAAAAGTTTTTAAGCCCTCAAAGATTAGTGTAAAAGCCTCTAAACAAGCATCTTCTGCGTATTGTCGGTCGTTGAGGTAACGAAAACTCAAACGTAGAAAGCTTTTAGAAAACAATTCAAATAATGCTTTCTGGGCTTTTCTATCTCCAACCTTACAATGCTGTATTGCTACGTTTAATTGCATTTATATTGACAATAATCCGGGTACTTGGGCAAACGTTGCCTGATGAAATAAAAATTTTTATTTTTTTTAGAGGGGTGGGATTTTTAATTTTTGTGAGGCTATGAAGAACTAGGTGTTTCAGCAAATGAAACGGTATATTCTCGCGGTTGGCGAGCAGCAATTAAAGGCATTCTTACTCACTAACCACAACCGCCAGCTTATTATTATCTTTATTCACCGCCATACGGGTGATTTTGTTTAGCATGGGCAAGCCTTTTGTGTCAATCAACTGCCATTCTTTGCCTGATTGCGGTTTATAAGCATAAAGCTTTTCTCCATCGCTGGTCAGAATATAACCATTGGTCGTCCAGCATATATCTTCTGATTTTCCGACGGTGTTCACAATAGGACTAATAGCTTTGGTTGCGGGGTCAAATTGTTTAATAACCCACTGATCAGCCTTAGATTTATCTATAAAACTAAACGTCTGTTGATTAGGAATTTTGTGTAATGAGCGCCCGGGTTTTGGGGCAATGATTGTGGTTTCTTTCGTAGAAAGATTATAATAATGCAGATTATTAGTTGAATCGGCTAATACAAATAAAAGCAGGCTGTTGGCGTCAATCCAGGTATGATACCCTACTTTCAGGGTATTAACCAAGGTTTTAGCAGGGCCGCCACCAATCAGGTATTGCCCCAGATCCTGTTGCCCGTTATCTCGCTGAATGATACAGGATAGGTAGTATTCATTCGGTGTTACAGTAGGGGAGTACTCTCTTTCATGCGTATCGGTAATCTGACGGGTATTACCTTTGATATAATCGTAAGCCTTTATATCTGTTCGGCCACTATCATTGGCAGATGCATAATAAACGAGAGGTAAAACAGGATGAAAAGAGGGTTGATTATCGTAACCTTTGTGTTCGGTAATATTTACAGGATTCGATAAAGTGAATTTGCCATTCCCGAAATTTATATCAAACAGATAAATTTCTGAACCTCCCTGTGCCAGACTTGCCAACGGGAGAAATAGGTACAGGAGAGTAAGGATACGTTTCATCAGGTATAAGAAAAACCAAATTTATCATAAATTTTGATGAAATAAAAAAATCGGAGCAACTAAGCAGCTACCCCGATTACGGTTTTGGTAAGATAGTTATATATTACCTAACCGAACTCGTACCATTAATAATATTTTCACGTAGTACGTTATCAGCTACTATAATAAAATCGACTCTTCGGTTTTTATCTCTGCCACTCATCATTTTGTTTGAGTACTTTGGTATTTTTTCACCATATCCGTCAACCAGTAGTCTTTTTTCATCAATACCTGCATCTTTCAGATAATTTGCTACCTGAATGGCACGCTTTCTTGACAATTTATCATTATATTCTTTGCCGCCTGTGGCATCTGTATGGCCATTCACTACCACAAATGTATTCGGCATTTGTTTCAAAGAATAGGCTACTCTCAGCAAATCTGCTTTCGCATCTTTATTAATCATATAAGAGTTTACATCAAATATATTGCCTTTGTTCATGGTTACAATCAGTCCCTCGTCATAGGTTTCAACCATGGCAATATCGCCTATGTTTTCGTTCAATGCCGGAACGTATTCAGACATAATTCTTTTGACTTCTGAACCTGAGGCACCCCCAAGAGAAACTGTCGAAATAGCAGCCTGTTCGGCGTGTGGAGGCGGCATAGTAGAGATTGAATTGTCATTAACAGTCATATCTCTTCCCGACATTCCGCTGGTTGATTTACAACTCATATTGGTGTAGCCCAGCGCTAAGGCTGCGGCAGCTAAGACAAGCGATTTTGAAACAATGTTACGTTGCATGGCTATAAAATTTTGGTAATAATTTATTAATACAGATTAAAAACCTATTCCAAGTGCTGTTTTTAGCAGAAAAACGGTAATGACGTCATAAAAGCCTGATTAAATGTAGAGAATATTCAACAAAATCGGATAAATCAATGTCATTCTAGGTAGAAACAGCTAATTTTGAGCATGGAAAAAGTCAAACCTAAAAAACACCTCGGGCAGCATTTTTTGAAAGATCTGAATGCCGCCGAACGGATTGTGAATTTACTTTCACTGCATAAGAACTATACGAAGGTTCTGGAAATAGGCCCGGGTATGGGTGTATTGACACAGTTTCTGCTGAAAAAGACTGATTATCAGACGTCTGTGGTAGAAATTGATACCGAATCGGTAATATATCTGAACAAAAATTTCCCCGATTTAGGCGACCGTATTTTTTCGGAAGATTTCCTGAAAATGAATCTGAGAAATCTGAAAGGGTTTGAGAGCACCGAGCCCATTGCTATTATTGGTAATTTCCCCTATAACATTTCGTCACAGATATTCTTTAAGGTTTTAGAGCATACAGATACCGTAGCAGAAGTAGTATGTATGTTGCAGAAAGAAGTAGCCAAACGTATTGCTTCGCCGCCCGGAAATAAGGATTATGGTATTCTGAGCGTACTTTTACAGGCATATTATGACATTAAGTATGAATTTACGGTATTGCCGGGGGCTTTTAATCCGCCGCCGAAAGTAGATTCGGGTGTGATAAGCCTGCGAAGAAATGCTGTAGATAAACTGGATTGTGATGAGCGGAAGTTTTTTCAGGTAGTTAAGGCGGGCTTTAACCAGAGACGAAAAACCTTGCGCAATGCCTTAAAACCCATTGGATTGAATTTTGAACATGAATTATTGAATAAGCGTGCCGAACAATTGGGCGTAGCAGAGTTTATATTTTTGACAAAGGCATTTACCGAAAAACTAACCGAGTAGATATGACTACTTTTGAGCTAACCAAGGAGTACATAGAAAAACTGGAGACCGCAATTGAGCAGAAAGATGAAAAACTACTCAGGGCGGAGATGGACGAGCAATATCCTGCTGATATTGCCGGAATCCTGCTTGAACTCAACGGTGAGCAAGGACATTATCTGATTACACTTTTAGATACTCAAACCGGAGCGGAAATCCTTTCACACATTGAGCCGGAGACCCGTAAAAGTTTTATCAAAGACCATTTTACGATTGAAGAAATCGCCAAATATGTTAATATTTTCGAATCGGATGATGCCGCCGATTTATTGAATGAACAGACGATTGAGGTACGCGAAAAAGTAATTGCTTTGCTGGATGACCGGGAGCAAGCCCGTTTCATCATAGATTTGATATCATACCCGAAGGATATTGCCGGAGGCTTGATGCAGAAAGAGTTGGTAAAAGTAAATACCAACTGGACGGTTAGCGAATGCGTAGAGGAAATCAGGAGACAGGCGGAGGATGTGGAGAAAGTATTCGCCATCTATGTAGTAGATGATGACCAGAAGCTACATGGAATCGTATCATTGAAGCAGATTGTTTTGGCGCGCAAGAATACTAAAATTGAGAATATACTCGACGATGATATTGTATTGGTTGAGACTACCTCTCCAGCCGAAGAAGTAGCCGAGCTGATGCAGAAATATGACCTGGAGGCTATTCCGGTAGTGAATACTTTAGGACGATTATTAGGTAGAATCACAATTGACGACGTGGTCGATTATATCACCGATAAAGCAGAAGAAGATATTCAGGTAATGGCCGGTATCACGGGTGAGGCCGAGGAAGACGATAGTGTATGGCAACTCGCCAAAGCGCGTTTGCCTTGGTTAGTAGTTGGGGTAGCCGGAAGTTTGTTAGCGGCCACGGTTATCAAAAGCTTTGAAGAAGAATTTCAGAAAGTAGCAGCACTTGCGGCTTTTATTCCGATTATGGGTTCAACGGGTGGCAATGTAGGCATCCAGACCTCATCTCTGATTGTGCAAAGTCTTGCCGAAAAAACCGGTATTACTACCAGTTTATGGCAACGTTTATTTAAAATTATTCTGGTAGCCCTTGTCAATGGCTTGGTGATTGGTGCATTGGCCGGAGCTTATATTTACCTGATTGGTGAGCCAAGACTTTTTCTGGTGGTTTGTTTCTCATTGATATCAGTGGTGGTACTTGCCTCATTTATGGGTACTGTTACGCCTCTTTTTTTAGATAAAATTGGGGTCAATCCGGCAGTAGCGTCCGGGCCATTTATCACTACCGCCAACGATATTATTGGCATTGGTACTTATTTACTAATCGCAAATTTATTGCTACACCTCTAAACCTTATGATTGCAGTTATACAACGCGTAAGCCAGGCATCAGTAACGATTGACCATGTGATAAAAGGACAAATTGGCATTGGCTTTATGATTTTACTAGGAATTACGCACACCGATACACAGGAAGATATTGAGTGGTTATCAAAGAAAATTGTGGGGCTACGGGTATTTGGTGATGCCGAGGGGAAAATGAATTTAGACATTTCAGCCGTTGACGGGAATATCTTATTGATTAGCCAGTTTACCTTACACGCCAGTACCAAAAAAGGTAATAGACCCTCATTTATTGAAGCGGCCCGCCCAGAAGTGGCCATTCCACTTTATGAAAAAATGATTGCGCAGTTGACACAAGATTCAGGCAAACCCATTGAAACCGGAGAGTTTGGGGCTGATATGAAAGTATCATTATTGAACGATGGCCCTGTGACGATAATTATTGATACGAAGAATAGGATTTGATTAGAATTCGTTAAATTTGATAATAATTAAGAAAGATAATGGTTGAGATTTCAGAAAAAACGAGGAGCAAAGCGAGCGGTATCAAGATACCTGCAATACTTGTGCGCGATGAAATCGATGGTAAAAAGTATTATCGGAAAGGTTATAAAGATGTTTTAGCTGGTACAAAGACAATTGATGATATTATGGGCGCTAGGGTATTTCAGGCATTTATTGTGAGTTTCATAGGTACTTATCTGAATGGCTTGCTTCCTAAAAACTGGTATGCGCTGACAGGAGAATCAGGTGTTAACTTATCTAAGAAAAACAACCTGTCTACCGATATTGCGATTGTAGATATTAATGAAATCGGGAATATATTCTCAACCAAATATCTGGATATTGCTCCTAAGGTAATTTTAGAAGTAGACGTAAAGATTGATTTGGAAAAAGGGAAAGATTATGATTATATACAGCGAAAAACCAAAAAACTATTAGAATTTGGCGTTGAAAAAGTATTCTGGATTCTTACTTCTCAACGGCAAGTGATTGTAGCCGAAAAAGAAAACCCAACCTGGAGTATCATTAACTGGCAAACAAAAATGGAGGTATTTGAAAATATTTCCTTTTCTATCGAACAAATTCTTGCTGAAAAAGGCTTTCAAATACCTCCTGTTGAGGAGTAATCATCCCCTCAAATGCCAGGCCTTAGGCTTCACAAACGCCCTGATACCAGCGTGTGAAAGCGTTGCACCAAAACCGGAATTCTTACGGCCACTCCATGGTAGGGGAGCTGATACACGGTCGCAGCAGTTCCAGTAGCCTGTTCCGGCGTTTACTTGTTTTAATATTTTTTCTGCGCGTTTTTTATCTGCTGTATACACTGCCGCTGTTAAACCATATTCAGTATCCTGCATCAGTTTGGTGGCCTCTTTGTCGTCCTTTACTTTCATGATACCAATGATTGGCCCGAAAGATTCATCTTTCATTACACTCATTTTATGATTCACGTCTGCCAGAACTGTCGGCTCAAAGAAATACCCTTGTCCGGTAATGCTTTTACCACCAACCAAGAGTTTTGCCCCTTTTTTCAAGGCATCCTGCACCTGATTTTCCAGAAATTCTAATTGTGAATGACGGCTCAAAGCACCAATATAAACTCCCTCTTCTTTCGGCTGACCAATCTTATAACCATTCACCTCTTTCACAAATTCTTCTACATATTGGTCATAGACTTTTTCATGCACATAAATCCGCTCAACGGCGCAGCAACTTTGTCCGTTATTATAAAAAGCGCCATCGGCTGTCCCCGCGGCTACTCCCTGAATATCTGCTACGTCATCCGCCACATACAATGGGTCTTTGCCACCTAATTCTAATTGACAAGGCACCATTTTATGGGCTACTTTTTCATAAATAGAAAGTCCGGTACGATAAGAGCCCGTAAAGAAATAGCCATCTAAAGGCATTTCTAATAATAGTTCGCCTACCTCTCTGGCTCCAATGGCCACCTGAAAAACATCTTCAGGTATACCTGCTTTTTTTAGATATTTCTCAATTTTTTGTCCGGTCAGGGTAGAAAATTCAGACGGTTTATAGAAAACAGCATTACCTCCGATTAAAGCAGGAATGAAAACATTGACACCTACCAGGAAGGGATAATTCCAGGCAGAAATATTGCAGATAACGCCTAATGGCTCATAAGAGATCCTTTCAGTGAGGTTATCCTGACGGGTAACTATTTCATCTTTCAGGTATTTCTGCGAATTTTCTACAAAATATTTTATTCTGGCTCTGGCACCATTCACCTCATTGCGGGCTTGTTGCAAGGGTTTGCCCATTTCAGAAGTAAGCGTGGCGGCTAGTTCTTCTATATTTTCAGCTAATAATTCAGAAAATTGCGCAATGATACTGATGCGTTTTTTGAGTGGCGTTCTCGCCCATGCTTTCTGTCCTTTTTGCAGGGTTTTTAGTTTTGCCTGAAGACTCTCAGCGTTATCTTCAACCAGAGTTGTAATAATTTCTTCGGTAGCCGGATTTATAATTTGCATATACTCTTATGAAACAAATGGATTGTGGGTGATATTAATGAAGCAAATCTACAAAATAATATTAAATGACCCTATGACTTGAGTAAGGCTTAATTTGGGTTTTGCCGCTTGAATATCCCACAAACCATATTGCTCCTCTATAATACCTAATCAATCGCTATACTTTCAACACCTTTGGCAAAAGCAGTTTCTTTGATGCCCTCAATTCTTAAACCTTCGGCACGAATAAAGGTAGTGTCTGTGATGCCCAGAAGCCCAAGTAAAAATTTCAGATAGGGACTCACAAAATCAAACGACTGAAACTCTCCGGCTGAATAAACACCACTGGATGAAGTGGCAATATATGCCTTTTTGTTTTTCAGGAAGCCTTCAGGTCTTCCCTGTTCATTATACCTGAAAGTAATTCCTGGTCTTACAATATGATCCAGATAGGCTTTTAGCGTGGAGGGAATGGCAAAATTATAGAAAGGTGCGCCAATTACATAGATATCTGCCTCCTGCATTTCAGCAATCGCTTCATCTGAAACTTTAATGGCCTCAGCTTGCTCAGGAGAATGGTTTGTAGCAGGCGTAAACCACGAACCTATTTGCATCTGGTCTAAATGCGGAAAAAGGTTTGTGGTCAGGTTTCGTTCCTTTATGATGCTATCAGGGTATTTTGCCTGAATTTTTTCGATGATGGCATTGCCTAATTTTTTGCTGACAGATGCTTCGCCCTGTGGGCTAGAGATAATGTGCAGTATTTTTTTCATGAGTTTTGTTTTCTTTGGTTTAAGAATAATTTTTTTGATGCCGCAAACTTATGTATATTTGCTAATAAAAAGTTAGTAGTAAACAAAAGGTTAGTAGTAATAATTTTATTAGTATTTCAGAAAAATGGGAGAATTATTAGCTAAAACAGTCGCATTTAGTGAACTGCAATGCGGTAAAAATCTGGATGCCGCAGAAGATGCCTTATATGTAGTTGGCGGAAAGTGGACATTGCGGATAATGATTGCTTTGTTAAGTGGGCACACAAGATTCAACGTTCTGCAACGCACGCTGAAAGGTATTTCGGCCAGAGTACTTTCTGGTGAATTGAAAGACCTGGAGATAAATGGTCTGGTGAAAAGAGTGGTTGACGCCAACCAAAAACCTGTGGTAGTAGAATATATCCCAACTGAGTATAGCACCTCGTTAAAAGAGATTATTTCTTCTTTAACAGATTGGGGAATCAAGCATAAAAAGAAAATTACTTCTGAGGAATAATCTGATTTTAAAATATGATAAAAAAGAAGGTTGTCTGACAACCTTCTTTTGTTTTTAATCGTATAGATTAGAATAATAATGGCTTGGTAATGAGTGTATTATGTATTCTAACAGCTACATCATTCAAAAAAACTCAAAATAAATTTTAACTATTTTTAACAATCTCACAGCGTTCGTAAACTTTTAACCGTCTTATGTTTTAAAGAGTCTGCCGCAGTTTGGTTGTGGCTTGTGAAGAACAGGAAGGAAGACGAGTGTGGCAGATTTTACCTAAGAAAAAGCAATACTTCATTTAACCACAAACTAAACGTTTTGCTTATGCGATACGTAAGAAAAATAACTCCCGATCAGGTGGAGTTCTTGAGAGAAGTGTCTCGTCGGAGTAGAAATTACCGGGAACGTGAGCGGGCAAAAGCCATACTTTTAAGTTTTAAAGGGTACAACGTAACGACATTGTCAGACATTTTTGAGGTAAGCCGGGCAACCATCACAAATTGGTTGGACGCTTGGGAAGCAAGAGGAACGAAAGGTTTGAAAGATTTACCCAAGCAATCGCATAGTGTTCCTTTAGGGGAGGTGAGTAGAGCAGCAAGAACGAAGGAGCTTATTTATCATTGAGAAACTTTTGAAACAAATCTACTTCTATTTTATTAAAGTTTGTTCCTATTAGGGGCAAACTTTTTTTGTTTTCTAAGGCTTCGAATTCAATAAATTCTATTGTTTTATTTTCAAAAATGGGGATATTTACCAGACAATTGTATCCATTCTATGGCGGCACAATTTTTTAAATTGTATTCAACAAACTATGAAACCTGATTTTTCCAAAATCAATCTTTTTGAAAAAAAGGAAACAACTCCCGAACCAATCGGGACTAATACCCCCGTTTTCAAAACAGCCGAAGGGATAGCTATTAAGCCAAGGTTTACGGCCGCAGATATTCAGAATGCTGAACATCTGCATTTTTCGGCCGGAATACCTCCATTCTTAAGAGGACCATACAGCACCATGTATGTGATGCAGCCCTGGACAATCCGCCAGTATGCAGGTTTTTCAACAGCTGAGGAATCGAACGCTTTTTATCGCAGAAATCTGGCTGGGGGACAAAAAGGTTTATCAGTCGCCTTTGATTTAGCTACGCACAGAGGCTATGATTCAGACCACCCGCGAGTAGTGGGGGATGTTGGAAAAGCAGGGGTTGCTATTGATTCGGTGGAAGATATGAAGATACTCTTCGACCAGATTCCACTCAATGAAATGTCAGTTTCCATGACCATGAATGGAGCGGTGCTTCCTATCATGGCCTTTTATATTGTAGCGGCTGAGGAGCACGGGGTAAAGCCCGAACAACTCTCAGGCACTATTCAGAATGATATTCTGAAAGAGTTTATGGTGCGTAATACGTATATCTATCCGCCGGAGTTTTCGATGCGCATTGTGGGAGATATTTTCTCTTATACTTCGCAGTTCATGCCTAAATTCAATTCTATTTCTATATCAGGCTATCATATTCATGAAGCAGGCGCACCTGCTCACCTGGAATTGGCTTATACACTCGCTGATGGTCTCGAATATATTCGCACAGGCATTGCCGCCGGAATGGATATTGACGATTTTGCGCCGAGGCTATCCTTCTTCTGGGGCATAGGCATGAATCATTTCATGGAAATTGCCAAGATGCGTGCAGGCCGATTACTATGGGCAAAAATCGTGAAGCAATTTAATCCGAAAAATGCTAAATCTTTAGCCTTACGCACCCATTGTCAGACTTCCGGTTGGTCTTTAACCGAGCAAGACCCTTTTAATAATGTAGCAAGAACGGTCATTGAAGCAATGGCAGCTGCTTTGGGGCATACACAATCTTTACACACCAATTCATTGGACGAAGCCATTGCGTTACCGACTGATTTCTCGGCACGTATTGCCCGTAATACGCAATTATATATTCAGCATGAGACGGAAATCTGTCGGGTAGTTGATCCTTGGGGAGGTTCCTATTATGTTGAATACCTGACCAAAGAACTGGTAGAAAAAGCGTGGGCTTTGATTGAAGAAGTAGAAGCATTAGGCGGCATGACCAAAGCCATTGAGACTGGATTACCCAAAATGCGTATTGAGGAAGCGGCAGCCCGAAAGCAGGCCAGAATTGATTCGGGTAAAGATGTGATTGTGGGGGTAAACAAATATAAAACCGATACCGAAACGGATATTGAATTGCTGGAAGTAGATAATCAGAGTGTAAGACAAAAGCAGATAGAAAGGTTGGATAGAATAAAAAGAGAACGAAATAACGAGGAGGTAGAACAGATTTTAAATAAAATTACAGAGGTAACAGCCAATGCAACCGCAACAAAAGAAGATAATTTGCTGGCGTTGGCAGTAGATGCAGCTCGTAAACGTGCTACTCTGGGCGAAATATCTTATGCTATGGAAAAAATTGTGGGTCGTCATAAAGCCACTATCCGCTCTATTGCGGGGGTGTATCAGTCGGAGGTTTCTGATGATGAGAATTTCAGAATTGCCAAAGAAATGGCTGATAAATTTGCTGAACTGGAAGGCCGCAGACCAAGAATCATGGTAGCAAAAATGGGACAGGATGGCCACGACAGAGGTGCCAAGGTAATAGCCACCAGCTTTGCCGATTTAGGTTTCGATGTAGACATTGGCCCTTTATTCCAGACCCCACAGGAAACAGCCCAACAAGCGGCCGAAAACGATGTGCATATTGTAGGAGCATCCAGCCTGGCTGCGGGGCATAAAACCTTAGTGCCTCAACTGATAGAGGAACTCAAAAAACTAGGCAGAGAAGATATTATGGTAATAGCCGGAGGGGTGATTCCCCCACAGGATTATCAGTTTCTCTATGATGCAGGTGTAAAAGGTGTTTTCGGCCCTGGTACCGTTATCTCTATTGCTGCGCAGAAGATTTTGAAGGAGTTGATGGAATAATGAATAGTCATTCCATATTTCTAGCCTCATTTTATTTAGATTCATAAAATAAACGTTCTATGGAATGCCTGAATTGGTAGAGACAGGGACTGGGCGTCTCCGCATTGCCCTGTCTCTATTTTTGTAGGTCTTTAGAAGTAGTTTTAGAAACGATTGCCTAATAATGATGTGAAAAACTTCTACAAATTCCCACTAGCTTTCTTATACCGCACACTGGCAATCAGAAAATTGTAAATACTTGATAAGTATTGATTCTCAGCGCTTTGGAGGGCGTATTCGGTGTTTTTCAGGTCTGATAAGAGAATGACCCCTTTTTCGAAACGGAATTTGTCCGTTTCTAAAATCCTTTGGGCCAACGCTATATTTTTTCTGGCTTCTTCCAGATTTAGTTTTGATTGCTGTAAAGTATTCCACGTACTTTTCGATTCATAACTGAAATCGTTTCTCAATCGCTCTGCATTCAATGTATTGATCTGCTGACGTACTTTAAAATCGTTGGCCGCTAATCGGGCTTGGCGGCCGTCGAAAATCGGAACATTGATACGGATGCCTATATAATTGGCTGGGAACCAGGTGTCTTTCTCGAAAGGATTAAACGCCTCTGATAACTGGAAATAAGAATAGTTGGCATAGGCCGAGACACTTGGTTTATTTCTTGCCAGTTGCTTTTGCACATTCAGTTGATTTAATCGCAGATTCAGTTCTTCGGCCTTTATCTCTGTGCGTTTCTCAATATTCGATTGATTTTCAATGATTTGTGAATAGTTGAAGATAGCTTGTAAATCTTCTATGGGTTCAACCTTATCTGTTGTGTTTAATTGATATTGCAGGGCAATTAAGGCAAGGTCATAGTCCTGCTGATTTTTTGTCTGAGCCAGTTTGGCATTGCTGACATCTAATTCCAGTTTATCCAGGTCATTTTTCAGAATAGCTCCCTGATCAAAACGCGCCTGACCTACCTCAAAATAACTATTGGCTCTTTGCAAGGCTAATACTGAGAGATTGAGCCTTTCTTTGGCAAATACACCGTTATAATAAGATTCAGTAATGGCCTGTTTCACATTTACGCGTATTTGCTCCAAGGTATTTTTCTGCACCTCTATCTGCGTATCATTTACGGCACGGTCAACCTTACGATTGGCATCATACACTTTCTGGTCAGCTTGCAGGATGAATGTATTGTTGAATGGGCGACCTAATTTTATTTCAGTCTGGGCTTCGCCCGAGCCCGGTAGGGCAAAGGGTAATACGGTTGTCTGCAATTGGGTGTTCCAGCGTATATCGGCATTGCCGCTTACTTGTGGCAGCCAACGGGCTTTCACCTTTTCGTTTTCGGTAGAAGCAATCTGTAAATTCAGATTCTGAGATTTTAATTCTATGCGATTTTCTAGTCCTCGCTGAACGGCCTGTTCAAGCGTAAGGCTTTGAGCGAATACCGCTGATATAGGGAAACAAAGTATAAGAGATAGAATAGCTCGTGTCATAAGATCAATTTTTTTCAAAGGTATATACTTATCAAAAGGGGCGTATAAATATTTTGATAAGACGGAAAAAAAGAACTATTAAATCACTTGATTCAATATTGAGATTTCGCTGGATAATTAATTCGAAGAAATAAATCTTTATTATTTGCTCACATCGAATTCAAAAATAATAGACAGCCAGATTAAACCAAACCCCAAAAAAACACTCTTTTAATTAATTTTAATCTTTTTATAGATGCGTAAATCGCTTATTAACAGACGCTTAAAATCCTTTAACGAATCATTAACAAATTGACGATAAACCCAAGGGCATCCTTTTACATCTAAGAATCAAATAAGTTTAAAAATTAGAAATTAACAATAACCTGAAATTCACAATGAAAAAATTAATGATGATAGCAATGTTGGTGGCAGGAGCCATCGCTGCTAATGCGCAAAGAGGATATGACAGACGTGACAGCCGATATGGAAGAAACGATAATATAGTAGATAGCTATCAGATTCAGGCTCGCAATGAAATTGCACAAGGTATTAAAACTGGTAGAATTACATCAAGAGAAGCAAAACCGTTGTTACGTGAGGCAGAAAGAATTGAGGTGAAAGAAAACCGTTTCAAACGTGATGGTAGAATAGATAATTTTGAACGTCGTGAATTAGAGCAGGATTTAGCTGTATTGCATAGCTGGATTGCCCGTGAAAAACGCGACAGAGACCATGTTACATACGATGAATATAGCAGAGGATATGCCAATGGCCGTTATAACGACCGTTACGGCAAAAGATTCTAAGAGATAGTAGATGGAATTAATAAATGAGTTTTATTAATAATGCTTTTTCGTAAAGACAGGGTAAGGTACTAACCTTACCCATTGTTTTTTTATAAGCACCCAATCTTAAACAATCGTTTGTTCTGAGAGTTGAATTATAAATAATCTGTTTCTTTTATATAAGAATTAGCCAGGATATGTATCTTGCAGACAGATTATTCCTGATTCAATTACATGATAACGATTAAAAATGCTGTCATCAGCGCCACTATCAATCCGAAAGGGGCAGAATTAACAAGCCTTGTTCATCAAGCCTCGCAAATAGACTATATGTGGTCGGCTGACCCTGCTTTCTGGGGTAAATCTTCTCCTGTGTTGTTCCCGATTGTGGGGTCTGTAAAAGACGACACGTTTATTTATAGGGGTATAGCCTACAATTTACCTCGACATGGCTTTGCCCGTGAGCGTGTGTTTGAAATAGAAAATCAAACTGAAGATAGGGTTACTTTTCTATTGAAATCTGACGAAGCCTCATTAAAAGTTTTTCCTTTTATTTTTGAATTGCGCTTACAATACAGCGTTGAGGGAAATCAGTTGCTTGTAACTTATCAAATAACAAATACTGGCGATACAGAAATGTTCTTCTCCGTGGGTGGTCACCCGGCCTTTAAAGTGCCATTGCTGGATGGAACAAACTACGAAGATTATTATCTGGAATTTAATACTTCGGAAGATTTGCTTCGTTGGCCTTTAACCAATAAGGGTTTAATTGAAGCAGCGCCGGAAAAACTTCCTTTAGCTGATGGTCGATTGCCATTAAGCAAAGAATTATTCTATAAGGATGCCCTTGTCTTTAAACATTTACAATCAGATAGTGTTACTTTGAAATCAGATAAAACAGTACATCAATTACGGTTTGATTTCAAAGGCTTCCCGTTTCTGGGTATATGGGCAGCTAAAAATGCTGATTTTGTGTGTATTGAGCCCTGGTGCGGCATTGCAGACAGTGCCAATCACAACCAGCAACTAACAGAAAAAGAAGGCATCAATCAATTGAATGCCAATGAAATATTTGAAAGAACGTGGACAGTAGGGATTGAGTGAATGAGTGATTGAGCGATTTAGTGATTAGTTTTTGAACATTTTTCAGTAATTAGACTTAATCACTCAATCACTTATTCACTCATTCACTCAATAATTTTTACCTTTGCCAGCAAATTAGCTTAACTATAACCAACAGATGAAACTTTTCTTTAGAAAAACAGGCGAAGGACAGCCTGTATTAATTCTTCATGGCGTTTTTGGCTCTTCCGACAACTGGTTTACGATTAGTAAAATGATTGCCGATAAGGGCTTTGCTGTTTATGCTTTAGATGCCCGTAATCATGGACAGTCGCCACGTAGTGAAGAATTCAGTTATGAACTCATGGCCGAGGATCTGAACGAATTTATTGACGAACATCAATTGGATAAACCGATTATTATCGGGCATTCGATGGGAGGGAAGACGGTGATGCACTTTGCCATGAAGCATGAAGGGAAGTTCAGTAAGCTGATTATCGTAGATATTGCCCCTAAATATTATCCTTCTCACCATGGGCATATCATTCAGGGATTGAACTCGATTGATTTAGATAAACTTACCAATAGAAAAGAAGCTGAGCTACAATTAGACCGTTATGTAACGAGTGTAGGCGAGCGCCAGTTTTTGTTGAAAAACCTCTACCGCAATGATTTAGGTAAATTCGACTGGCGGATTAATGTGCCCGTGCTAAGTCGTGAAATCTACCAGATTGGTGGTGATTTTACTGATACCCACGAAATCTCGGAGCCTGTTTTGTTCATCCGTGGCGGTGAGTCAGGCTATATTTATGACGAAGATATTCCGGCTATCAAAAAAATCTTCCCGAATGCTACTGTAGAAACTATCGAAGGCGCAGGCCACTGGATTCAGGCTGATAAACCGAATGAGTTTGTGGAGATGGTTGTTGGGTTTATTGGGTAGATAGGTCGTTTTAAAAACGGCTGACATGGCGATTGATAATTACATTAGTTATTAGAACTCAATCAAACAGAGACTTTTAAATATCCGACTTGTGACTATCTTTGCCTTACAAGAAAATGATTATATATACAGCATTACAAAAAGGCGAGCATCATCCGGATTATTGCGAAGACTATTATTTTGTCGGAGAGCCTGGCAATGATACAGTTTTATGTGCTGTGATGGATGGCTGTACCATGGCAACCGATAGTTATTTCGCTTCTACATTGGTTGGCAAGCTATTACGGAAAATCGCCAAAGAAAAATCCTACAAGGCATTGTATGGTTTAGAAACCTATGCTACGCTGGAGTCTCAATTAAAAGATATATTAGCTGAGCTATTCAAAGAGCTGAACCTGGTAGAAAATCAACTCATGCTTGATAAAACAGAGCTGCTTACCACACTCATCATTATGCTGATTGATAAAAAAGCAGAAGAGGGTATTATATTGGCTATAGGCGATGGCGTGGTGAGTGTTAATGGCAAAGTAACAGAATTTGACCACAACAATATACCTGATTATATCGGGTATCATCTGCACGAAGATTTTGAAGAATGGTATGAAGCACAAAAACAAAAAATCTACTTCCATCAAATAAAAGATATAAGCCTATCAACCGATGGTATTTTTACGTTTATGCCTACTACTAAAAATATCAGCACAGAACATATCAATCCGGTTGATTTTATGCTTTTCGATAAAATGCAAATGCAGAATAGCAAAATGCTGAACTGGCAATTGAAACACCTTGAACTAGACCACGGCTTAAAACCAGCCGATGATTTTGCGATGGTGAGGGTTATTGCGGGGTGATTTAGAGCAAAAAAGTATGGTTTTAAGTATTCAAAATTAAACTCCTTTTACCATCCCCCCAACAATCTTAGCCGAAGAAAGTGCTAAAGGTATCCCGCCGCCGGGATGCACACTTCCCCCAACAAAGTATAAGTCCTTAATGCGAGACGAGAAATTGGCATGGCGCAGAAATGCCGCAAATTTATTGTTGGAACTATTGCCATACAGAGCCCCTTGCACCGAAGAAGTTTTCATTTCTATACTCCGGGGGTCAAGAATGCTTTCTGATTCTATTAATGGGGCAATATCTGTTTTCAGGTTTCTGCTGAGTTTGGTTATTACGTTTTGTCTGGCTTCTGTAATGAGTTTATCCCAGTCTTGTCCGGCATTGGCAGGGGCATTCAGTAAGATAAACCAGTTTTCGCAATCTGCCGGCGCATCGTCTTTTTTGTATTTGGAAGTGATATTCAAATAAATCGTTGGGTCGTGGTAAATGGTTTTCTTCTGAAACTGGTGTTCAAATTCTGCTTTGTAGTTATCAGAAAAGAAAATATTATGCAAGCCTAACTCCGGAAATTCTTTCTTTAACCCCCAATAAAAAATTAATCCCGAACCGCTTTTAGGTTGGTTCAATAGTTTTTCGGGGTGTATGGCATTGGGTAAGAGTTTGCGGTAAGTAGGGGTAATATCCATATTACTTACTACTATATCAAAACTTCGAAAATCTTCTGTTTTGTTATCATCTGCTTGCTTAATCTTTAATCCTTTTACTTTTTTGCCCTCTACAATTATCTCTTTTACCCGGGTACTGAAATGAAACTTCACGCCTAAATCTTTAGCTAGAGCCACCAGACTTTCGGTGATGCCATACATGCCATGTTTCGGAAAAAATGCCCCGACATTGTATTCCAGATGGGGGATAATATTCATCGTAGCAGGAGTCTGATAGGGGTCAGAACCATTGTAGGTGGCATAACGATTAAATAATTGTACGGCTTTGGGCGTAGAAAAAAACTGCTCATTGGCGGCATTCATGGTATTGAAAATGCCTAATTTATGTAGATTCAGATAACCTTTTAATGCCTTTGCTGATGTCCAGGTAGAGATTTTATGCAGCGAATCTTCCAGAAAAAGACCGCTCAATACTTCATATTTGAAAGCACTGTCTTTCAGCATTCTGGTGATTTTTTCGGCTGGTTCGCCTAATTGTTTCTCGGCTTCTTTGGCAAATGCCTCAGTATCTGCTGATACATTCAGGCGGGTGCCATCTTCCCAGAAGTACCGACATATTTCAGGTAGCCGGATATACTCAAAATAATCATTGACAGACTTACCAGATAATTCAAATAATTCCTCAACCAATTGCGGCATCGTGAATAAAGAAGGCCCTGCATCAAAACGATAGTTGCCTTGTTCAAAACTACTGAGTTTACCCCCTGCATAACTATTGGCTTCAAATACTTCTACCTCATAACCTTTATTGCGTAAACGAATCGCCGTAGCAATGCCACCAATACCTGCACCAATAATGCCTGCTTTCATAGAGTCGGGTTTGTAATCAAAAATACTTAACATTTATTAACAATAGACCACACTTATTTGTTACTATTATAGCGTTGATTAAACGGCATTAAGATAGATTAAAATCTATTTTAAAAGAATTTTCTAAAGAATTTTGTTATTTTTTCATTATTTTGCGTCATAAAAGACACGAACCTTATTTACTTAATTATACACTCTCCTTAATAACCCAGATGGCTAAATTATTAATAGTTGATGATGAAAAAAGTATTCGGGATGCATTAAGAGACATCTTAGAATATGAAGAATACGAAGTAGATGAGGCAAAAGATGGTGAAGAAGGACTAGAAATGGTACTGAAAACCCATTATGATGTAGCTTTGTGCGATATAAAAATGCCCAAACTCGATGGACTTGAAATGCTGCTGAAAGCAAAGGAAGAGGGCGTAATGACCCAATTTGTGATGATTTCAGCCTTCGGGAATGTCGAAAATGCTGTTGAAGCCACCAAACGTGGTGCCTTTGACTTTATCACCAAACCACCAGATCTGAATCGTTTGCTCGTAACCGTGCGTAATGCCATAGAAAAGAGCAAAGACGTAGAGGTGATTAAAACACTGAAACGCAGAATCTACAAAATCAATGAGATTGTCGGGGAGTCAGACCTTATCAAAAAAGTAAAAGATACTATCGACCGCGTAGCACCTACCGAAGCCCGTGTACTGATTACAGGGCCGAATGGATCGGGTAAAGAAATGGTTGCCAAACAGATTCATGAGAAAAGCAACCGTTGCAATCAGCCTTCTGTTGAAGTAAACTGTGCCGCTATTCCTTCTGAATTGATAGAAAGTGAGCTTTTCGGTCACGAAAAGGGTGCCTTTACTTCGGCTATCAAGCAAAGAATCGGTAAATTTGAGCAGGCTGATGGCGGAACTTTATTCCTTGATGAAATTGGTGATATGAGCCTTTCGGCACAGGCCAAAGTGCTAAGAGCCTTGCAGGAAAGCAAGATTACACGTGTAGGTGGCGACAAAGAAATAAAAGTAAACGTACGTGTGATTGCGGCTACAAACAAAGACCTGAAAAAAGAGATAGCTGAAGGAAACTTCCGTGAAGACTTATACCATCGTCTGAACGTTATTCCGATTCATGTACCCGCTCTTACCGACCGCAAAACCGATATTCCGCTATTGGCAGATAAATTCTTACATGATGTAGCCGATGAATACGGCGATGCTGTAAAAGATTTTGAACCAGATGCAATGGAGTATATGAAGAGCCTTCCGTGGACTGGTAACGTGCGTGAATTACGCAACGTAGTAGAGCGTCTTGTAATTATGTGTGGACCAACCATTACACTCGATGATGTAAAATTATACGCCGGCATAGGTTTTTAATACATGATGAATAATACTATAAATCCAGTAGGTGAGAGTCGGTTCCGATTCTCATCTACTGGATTTTATCTGTAAATTTATATGACCCGATTTTTTACTATCCTCTCCCGATTTCAGAATTTCGCCGTCCTGATTGGTATTCTTCCTGTCTTGTTTTATTGTTACGTTATCTTTCATTTTTCTTCTAATGTGCCTTTCTATGATGATTTTTTCTGGGGCTTCGATTACCTCGAAACTTACTTTCAGAAAAGCACAGTGGCAGATAAAATCAGAATGTTGCTCGTGCAGCATAACCAGCATCGTTTTGTTTATTTCAGAACTGTGATGTTGGGTTTATTTCAGTTAGAGGGTAATATTAATTTCAAGCATCTGATAATCATTGGGAATATAAGCCTTTTCGGAATGTTTGGGGTATATGCATTGGCTTTCAAGCGTACTGCTCTTTCATGGCTTTACTTCCTGCCGATTCCGTTTTTATTGTTTCAATACCAGTTCATGTACAATAGCATTGTCAGTTATGGGGTGCCTAATATGAGCATTATCTTTCTGGCTATCCTGACTTTCTATTTTGCCTGTTTTGCATCGCCCAAGCATAGCTATCTGATATGGATTGCGGGTTTTATGGCCACTTTTTCAAATGGCAATGGTATTATGGTATTCTTTGTGGCTATCATCCTGTTATTGCTCCGGCAAAGATTCCGTCAGGCTATTTATACAGCTATTGTTTATGGGCTTAGCTTAGCTATTTATTTCACCGGGTTCCAGATGAATTCGGGAGAGGCTAAACTCAATGGCAATACTTTCTTGTATGCTTTTCGCTTTCTGGGTGCTGCCTTTCTGACTGAGATTAATTCTATATCTGTTGCTTTTGGCATCATTGCCGTAATCGGGATTGTTAGCTATTTCGGGTATTTTTTCTTTAAACTCATACAAACAAGATTCAAGCCTGTTGAGAATAAAGTACTCTTGTTTTGTCTGGGTGTATTTCTGTTTCTGGCCGGAACCGCTATGATGACTGCCATCGTGCGGGCTATTCATAAGGTTGAAATACCAGATTGGTATAAAAACTATTCGATTCTGTTTATTACCACAATTTATCTGTTTCTGATACACTTTAAAGCGAGCAAGTATCTGCGATGGACTGCTTTAGGGGTATTTGCTTTATATAGTGTCGGCATCTGGTATAAATCGGCAGAGAGAAATCTGATAAGTTATCAATTGCTCAAGTCGACTTTTGAGGCTGATGTGGTTAATTTTAAACAACATCAGAACTGGTCTTTTCTGACGGCACAAGAGGGCTTTGCTTTTTATGAAAGGCATAATGCCCAGACACGCCAGTTTATTAACAAAGGCTGGTATGTACTACCTGATACACCATTAAGCAATCAGGTTTTTGATAAAAGTAAATGCGAAAAGACTACTTTTACAATCGAGAAATCTGCTGAGCATTTTGCTACCTTGATGTTATATAATCCTGAAAATCCGAAAGCGAGTGATAGAAAATATAAAGAGCGCTATGGCTTTATTATGAGTGATTCTACCAATCAGGTATATTTCTTTGGCGCTACGCCCACATTTAACGGTATCAGAGGACTCATTACGCATCAAAGTTTGTTTTATGACAGAACCGGCTTTGGCGTAAAGTATGATTATTTTAAAAGCGCTATTCCTGCCGGAGAGTATCGTGTCGGAATAGTCTTTATCGATGCCAATAAACAGCCTGAATGGAAAATTTCAGACCAGACTATCAGAGTTAATAATTATTAAGCATACATTTGACCATAGAACAAATACACAAACTAATGCAATACGACGTTACGGTGATTGGCTCCGGCCCCGGAGGATATGTGGCAGCTATTAGAGCCGCCCAGCTAGGTATGAAAACCGCCATTATTGAAAAATACAATGTTTTAGGAGGCACTTGTCTGAACGTGGGCTGTATTCCTTCAAAAGCATTGCTTGATTCGTCAGAGCATTTTTATAATGCTGCTCATCACTTTGCCGAGCATGGTATTGAGATACCTGCGCCTAAGGTAAATCTGGAACAAATGATGGCCCGTAAGAAAGGGGTAGTAGAGAAGATGAACAACGGGATTAACTTCCTGATGAAAAAGAATAAAATTACGGTTTATAATGGTTTCGGGTCTTTTGTTGATAAAAACAACATCAAAATCAAAAAGGCTGATGGTTCAGAAGAGCAGATAAGCACCGAGAAGGTGATTATTGCCACAGGTTCAAAACCAACGATTCTGCCTTTTATGAATTATGATAAAAAGCGGATCATTACCAGCACAGAAGCTTTAAATCTTCCTGAAATCCCTAAACACCTGATTGTGATTGGTGCAGGGGTAATTGGTGCGGAATTAGGCTCGGTTTATGCCCGCTTAGGCTCAAAAGTGACATTTGTAGAATTTGCCGATTCAATGATTCCGACGATGGATAAGACGATGGGTAAAGAATTACAAAAATCAGTAAAGAAACTGGGTACTGATTTTTATTTCAATACAAAAGTGACCAAAATTGAGAATTTAGGTGAAGAAGTATTGGTATCAGCCGATGGAGCAGATGGCAAACCTGTGGAAATCAAAGGCGATTATTGTCTGGTATGTATTGGTAGAAGAGCTTATGTTGATGGCTTGAATCTGGAAGCCGCAGGAGTAACAACTGATAGAGGCAAAGTAGTAGTTGACGAACATACGCTTGAAACAAACGTAAAAGGCATCTACGCCATTGGTGACGTGATACGTGGAGCCATGCTGGCACATAAAGCCGAAGAAGAAGGTGTATTGGTAGCTGAAACCATGAATGGACAAAAGCCACATATCAACTATAACCTGATTCCGGGTGTGGTGTATACCTGGCCTGAGGTAGCTTCTGTCGGACAAACGGAAGAAGAACTGAAAGCAAAGGGCGTTAACTATAAATCAGGCCAATTCCCATTCAAAGCCTTAGGTCGTGCCACTGCCAGTGGAGATACCGATGGTTTGGTGAAGATTTTAGCTAATAAAGATACAGACGAGGTTCTGGGTGTACACATCATAGGTGCCAGAGCGGCAGATATGATTGCCGAAGCCGTAATGGCGATGGAGTTCAGAGCGAGTGCAGAAGATATTGCCCGTACCTCTCATGCGCACCCAACCTATATGGAGGCTGTAAAAGAAGCGGCGCTTGCGGCAACTGATAACAGACCGATACATACATAGGAGAATTGAATTTTGTCTTGAACTTTGATTTAGCTGATTAACCTGATTGCACTGATTTATTAATTGATTATTAGATTTGTAAACCTGAAATCATAAAAATCATTCAATCAGCGGATGCCGCGTGGGTAAATCATAGTTCAAGACAATATCACTCACTCAAGAAACAGCTCCCTGCACAGGAGTCGTCTGTTTAGAAGAAAAATAATCAATCATACTCACTATCAGAATACAACGGGCTACTACTACAAGGGTTCTCGGGATAAAGCCTATCCAAGGAAGCTGCTCAATAAAGATGCCATAGAAAACCAAAAAATTGGCGAATGCCTTTAAGATTATTCCCCAGCTAATCCAGAATTTATTTGATTCATTGATTGGTAAAAATGAAGCTAGTGTATTTGTATACAGATAAATAGCAGAATAGCTTAAAAGAAGTATTTTGTCAATGGTAGGCACAACAGCGTGCAAGGAAAATATATAGAATAAAATTGGTATCAAAGCATAGATAGGCACAATCTTCAGCATTTTAGTAGAGATGCTTTTGATAGGTATTTTAGAACCCATTAATTTAAAAATAACTATCCAGACGCAGGAAATAGCTGCATGGATAATCAGATTAAAATTTTTGCCGAGAGGCGGATAGAACATCACACTTAAAGAAATCAGAATCGGTAAGAGAAGTGTCAGAAAAAAAAGCTTATCAATAAGCGTGGGGATGGGTTTGCGGACTTTATAATACCAGATGCTGAGGATGATAGCAGCAAAAATTCTTACAACGGCTGTCCAGAAAACGCTATCCTGAGGGGGTAGTTCAAGCAGAAAAAATTCTGAAACCAGTAAAAGTAAGGTAGCAGTTATGTATCTTGTATTCATTACAAAGTTTAGGTTGAGCCTATATATTTCGTATAGGCTCAATTATAATATATGCGTTTGACTAATGCGATTCCCGATTCACCTGATGGCCGGATCCTCCTGTCAGAAAGTCTAAATCTGCGCCTTTGTCGGCCTGTGTAACTGTATTGATGTATAGCTGAACATAGCCACGATTATAGCCTAAATCAACAGGTTTCCAGTTTTTACGTCTTTCTGCCAGTTCTTCATCCGATACATGCAGATGTATTTTACGATTATGTACGTCTACCTCTATCAAATCTCCATTTTGTACCAAGCCAAGATTTCCGCCCACTGCCGATTCCGGTGATGCATGCAGAAAAACTGTTCCATAGGCTGTACCACTCATGCGTGCATCAGAGATACGCACCATGTCTGTTACACCTTTCTCCAGTATCTTCTTCGGTAATTGCATATTGCCTACTTCCGGCATTCCAGGGTAACCTTTCGGGCCAACGTTTTTCAGGACTAATACGCAAGTTTCGTCCACTTCCAGATCCGGGTCGTCTATACGTGCATGGTAATCTTCAATGGTTTCAAAAACCACGGCTTTTCCCGTGTGTTGCATTAAGTGTGCAGAAGCAGCCGAAGGCTTGATTACAGCCCCGTTTTGGCAGAGATTTCCTTTTACAACAGCAATTCCTCCTTCGCGCAGAATAGGGTTTTCGGCAGTTGCAATCACGTCTTCATTCCAGATTTTAGCACCTTTCGAATTATCAATCAGACTTTTACCATTTACAGTAACAGCTGTTTTGTGCAAAAAGCCCGACATTTCTTTAATAACCGCCGGAAGCCCGCCTGCGTAGTAGAAATCTTCCATCAGGTATTTGCCCGATGGCATCAGGTTCAGCAGGAACGGCATTTTGCTGCCTATTTTATCAAAATCCTCTAAATCAACATCCACACCTATTCTACCAGCTATAGCAAGCAAATGTAGTACCAAGTTTGTTGAGCCGCCTACGGCTGCATTCATCATGATGGCATTTTCAAAAGCCTCGCGGGTCAATACTGACGATAAAAGCATATTTTCTTTCACCATTTCCACGATTCTCATGCCCGACATATGTGCTAATACCTTTTTGCGTGAGTCTGCCGCCGGGATAGCCGATGCTCCAGGTAGTGTTAGTCCAAGGGCTTCTACCATTACTGCCATTGTTGAGGCTGTACCCATAGTAGAACAGTGGCCGATACTTCTACTCATACAGGCTTCGGCATCTTCAAACTCTTCGAGGGTCATTTTACCTGTCTTCACATCATCGGCAAAACGCCATACGTCTGTGCCTGAGCCAATGGCTTTGCCCTGAAAACGCCCGCTTAGCATAGGGCCGCCCGGTACTACTATAGTTGGCAAATCTACACTGGCTGCTCCCATTACGAGCGACGGCGTGGTTTTATCACAACCCGTCAGCAATACTATGGCATCAAAAGGATTTCCTCTGATACTTTCTTCTACTGTCATGGCTGCCAGATTTCTGTAAAGCATCGCTGTGGGACGAATAAGGGTTTCGCCTAAGGACATCACCGGGAATTCTAAAGGAAAACCGCCGGCTTCGTAAACCCCATTTTTAACCGATTGTGCTAATTCGCGGAAATGCCCGTTGCAGGGAGTTACTTCCGACCAGGTATTGCAGATTCCTATAACAGGTTTTCCTTTAAACTGATGTGCAGGGTAGCCCTGATTCTTGATCCAGCTTCTGTAAATGAAGCCGTCTTTTCCTTCTTTTCCGAACCAATCCTGGCTACGTAGTTTCGTTGTATTTTCAGAGGTCATAATTTAAGTTAGAGAAAAACGCAAAAAAATTTATCAATAATCCTTATTTTTGTGTTGTTTTGCAACCAAATTAAGAAATTTGTTGGAATTAATCGAGAATGATTTAAAAATTAAAGATTATGAACTTATTTGATACGTTGAACGAGGCAATGACTGATGAAGTTGTATCAAAAATTGCCAAGTTGACTGACGAAGAGCCTACGAAAACTAAGAAAGCAATTGATGGGATATTCTGCACACTTATTGCAGGATTAGTAAGAAGAACCGGGAGTACCATGAGCGTGAATATGCTTTACAATCAGGTACAGAAAGGGAACCAAGGGGGCGAGCTCATAGGAGACATTATGTCTTACCTGAACAAGAAGGATAAATTAGATGCGATATTAAAGACTGGTGATAGCTTAATAAGTCAGGTTTTTCCTGCGTATAAAAGCCCGCTCATCAGTATGATAGGGACGTATGCCGGAATCAAGAAGAATTCATCAACCATGTATTCGAGCTTGGCTACTCCGATTTTAATTGATGCTTTAGGCAGAGAGATTAGCAATAACAAAATGGATGTTGATAACTTGACTACTTATTTAGCCGATCATCACGAGCCATTATTCAAAAAAACGCCTGAGGAATTAATTGAAAAAATGATTCCGCAACTAGGTCTGCAGGAATTGCTTTCACCTAAATTTGCCTCCAACTCAACTAATAAACGGGTGATTGCGCCTAAACCAGCTTCGGTAAAACCTAAGTCGGTTACTGGTACACCAACCAGCACGCCACAGGTAATTGAAACCGAAGAGGAAGAAGAATCAAGCGAGAGTTCGGCATTTCCGGTGAAATGGTTGCTTATTTTTCTGGTAGTGATAGCCGTAGCAGCAGGTGGATACTATTATTATGAAAATTATTATAAGCCATCACAAGCCGCCACAACGCCAGAAGAAACCACTATTATGGATTCAACTACTATCAGCCCTGATACCTCAAACTCGGCGGCGATAGATTCTGTTGCTTTGAAAGATAGTGCTAAAGCAGGCTCTACAACGCCAGCTGCCACTACTGCGTCAACGGGCGGTGGTTCTCTGACAAAAGAATTAGATCCATATCTTGCTGATAAAACCAAACCAGTAGGACAGATATTTACAATGAAAGATGTGGCATTTGTGAAGGGTTCTCAGGCATTAACTGATAATTCTTCAGCCTCAATTAATGAATTGGCAGAATTATTGAAGAAGTATCCTAAGATGCAAATCAGAATTCAAGGCCACTCAACAGATGCAGTGGGTATTGATAATAAATCTATGGCAACTAAAAGAGCTTTTGCTATCAAGAAAAGATTATTGGTAGCAGGTATCATCGACACCCGTATTGACGCCATTGGTATTCAGGGTGGAGGAGATAAAGCTGATTTAAAAATTGTGACAAAATAAGTAAACAGTATTATAGTTTTCCAACATATAAAAAAATACCTCGTCGTCTGACGAGGTATTTTTTATTGTTTTACACCAAAATAAAAAAGGCGTTTGTTGCTCAAACTATTTGACTAAAGCAAATAAGTATAAAATTCTTAATTATCTCCAGCTAGCCAGAGACAGTTTATTTAGTAATTATCTGCGAATTATTTAAAACTCTTCATCTTACCGCCAGTCTGCATCTGATTCACTTTCTTCATCATTGAGCGCATCTGGTCGAATTGTTTCAGGAGATTATTTACCTGCAAAATCTGGGTTCCGCTACCGGTAGCAATTCTTTTCTTGCGGCTACCGTCAATAATATCCGGTTTTTCGCGCTCTTTTGGTGTCATTGAGCGGATGATGGCTTCAATTGGTTTGAAAGAATCATTGCTGATGTCAAGGTCTTTGATTTGTGATCCAACACCCGGAATCATCCCCATCAGATCTTTGATATTACCCATTTTCTTGATTTGCTCCAATTGCGTCAGGAAGTCGTTCAGGTCGAACTTGTTCTCGCGCATTTTCTTGTTCAGGCGTTTGGCTTCGTCTTCGTCAAAGGCTTGTTGTGCACGCTCTACCAAGGATATTACGTCACCCATGCCTAAGATACGGCTCGCCATACGATCCGGGTAGAACACATCCAAGGCTTCCATTTTCTCACCTGTCGAAATAAACTTGATTGGTTTATTTACCACGGTTTTGATTGAAAGCGCAGCACCACCACGGGCATCACCATCTAGTTTGGTTAAGACTACGCCATCAAAATCCAGACGGTCGTTGAAAGTCTTGGCCGTGTTCACTGCATCCTGACCAGTCATGGAGTCAACCACGAACAGGATTTCGCTTGGTGTAACGGCTTTCTTGATGTTTTCAACCTCTTTCATCATCACCTCGTCAACAGCCAAACGTCCGGCTGTATCTATGATGACTATATTTTTTCCTTTGCTTTTACCATAAGCAACGGCATTTTTCGCAATTTCAACGGCATCTTTGCTTTCAGGTTCGGCATATACTTCAACACCAATCTGCTCGCCTAATACCTGTAGCTGAGTAATCGCCGCAGGACGGTAAATATCACAGGCTACTAATAATATCTGACGACCTTGTTTTTTAAGGTAATTGGCGAATTTACCTGAGAAAGTAGTTTTACCTGACCCTTGTAAACCCGCAATCAAAACAATGGCAGGAGAACCTTTCAGGTTAGCACTCTGGGCTTGTCCGCCCATCAACTCAGTTAATTCTTCCTGAATAATTTTAACGAATAACTGACCCGGCTCAACGGCAATCATCACCTTGCGGTCGATGGCTTTTTCGCGCACACGGTCGGTTACATCTTTCGCAACTTTATAGTTCACGTCAGCATCCATCAAAGCACGGCGTACTTCTTTGATTGTCGCAGCAATGTTAATATCAGAGATTCTCCCTTGCCCCTTCAGGGTTTTGACGGCTTTATTGAGTTTATCGCTTAAATTTTCAAACATCTTTCAGATTGTTAATAATTATTCCCCGGTGAACATCGGATACCAAAGGAACAGAATGCGTAATAATTTGCAAAGGTACGATTTTAGCAATAAAAGCGTAATAGTTTTTTTCAAGGTTTAGTTCAAAATCTGTAAGATTAATCTGTCCTATTTATATTTGTACCCTAAGCACTTAACACAATTGATGAAACTGCATATTCTGGGAGCATCCTGTAGTGGTACCACAACTTTAGGAGAAGCATTGACCAATCATCTGAATATCCCATATTTTGATAGTGACGCTTACTTCTGGGAAAAAACGAGTCCACCTTTTACTACCCGAAGAGACCCTGCTCTACGGAATCAGACGCTTATGGATGATATTCGCAAACACGATAGCTGGATAATAGGCGGCTCATTATTGAAATGGAACTTAGTACTTGATTTCGACCTGATTGTATTCTTATATATCCCACATGAAGTACGAATGGAGCGGCTGAAAAAGCGAGAGCTTGAACGCTATGGAGATATTATTTTGACTGACCCTATCAGGAATAAGCAATATCTGGATTTTATGGAATGGGCCAGGGGATATGATGATAATACTACAAATGGCAGGACATTGGCTGCGCATGAAAGTTGGCTGGCTGAACAAACTTGTCCGGTTCTGGAGATTAGGGGGGATTATAGTGTGGAGGAGCGGGTGGGGATGGTTTTAGAGAGGCTGAAATCAATTGGCTAGGTTGCTAGTGAGTGAATATTTACTTATTCAAGAAAATCAAATAATTGGAGCCAAGCCCGGCGCCTGAGCGTAGTCGAAGGCCGCGGTCTAGCCAAACTTGTTAGTGATACTTTGTCGTCGAAATTACATTGCTGTAAAATATTCTCTTATAAATTAATTTTATTATAGGGTGTCGGGATTTTATGATGTTTTCGCAAAATTCTTTTAAATTTAATAAGAAAAGCGAGAAATAGTACTACATTCCTATGGCCTACCTATACATATTGCAAATCATGACCTGGCTCGAACGATTTAAATTATCCCAACTATTCAGGGTTATCTCGCGTTGAAGAAAACTGGCTGGGATGGTAGTATAAGAAATCCATTGGCTGAAATTATAATCACTGTTGCCTGTCCAATCGGCCACGATGCCTGTTACTCTGACCATTAGCGAATCCTGATAAGTGATAGTCCTGCCAATAACTTTGTTCGGGTCGAGGTCGCCGAAGTATTTTTTTGCCCTTTCGGCAGTGAGCACGACCGAATTGGGCATGGAAAGGGAGGTTACGGCACTTCCGCTTAGCCATTGGTATCGAAAAATATCAAAGTATTGCGGCTCTACGATAGCAAGGCTGCCGTCGTCATCGAAATGTTTCGATTTCTCCTCTTTGTCGCCTGGAATTGTCACACTGGCACTATAAGTCTGATAGGCAGCCACGGTCTGAATGCCAGTCATTTCCTGACGCATAGCGGCCGGCATAGGGCCGGGCACGCAATTCCAATGACCACCAAACACCACAGCGTCTACACAATAGATGCGGTCGCGATCCTGATGAAAATTATCAAAACTGAATTCGTATTGCGTAATCAGATAAATGACCAGACAGGTACAAATACCCAAGGTTAAACCCAGCACGTTGATGAAGGAATAAAGCTTGTTGCGCGTCAGTTTGCGAACGGCAATTTTGAGATAGTTTGGTAGCATAGCCGGTTGAAATATAAAGGTGGTCTGAGTATAATCATTATTTTGTCTGGCTTTGGACCATGTAAAAGGGCGAATCAATCGTAAAACCGCTAATATGTATCGCCAGCGGGCTTTTGATACGCCTACGGTTTTCAGCCAGTATGTATACATTTCCTGCAAATCGCCTTGTAGTTCGTCTTCTAATCCGTCCGGACAGAAGTGGGTCAATAGCCAGACAGCCCAAAGGGGCGGCCGGGAATTCCGAGACTCAGAAAAACGTTCGTCATGGTTGTTTAGGCTCCCCATAGCTGTGTGATTGAGATTGGAATCTGATCCCATAATTGCGCACGAACTGACTTACATTCCACCAAAGCGCGTTGACCTTCTGTCGTGACGGTGAACAGACGTTTCTGACGGCCTCCTCGCTCGGCAGTGGCTCCACCCATCAGGGAGGTGACAAAGCCTTTTTCTTCCAACCGTTGCAGGGTGCTATGGACAGTAGGAAAGCTGATGCTACGGCCCATTTGCTGATCAATGGTTTGTGTGATGGAAGCACAGTAGGCTGATTCCTGTAGCGCAGCTACCGTCAATAAGACAACTTCTTCCAGTTCCCCCAAAAATGCTCGTTTCATAATAAAAGCAAATATTATTTTATTTGTATAGGTTTTGCCGAACAAATACTTTGCCAAATTTTAAACATTGATTGATTGGGCTAAAAAGGGCTGTTTTTATGAATAAATAGGGGATAGCTTGTCCAGAAATGGACAGATTCAAGTACGGAAACGGACGGGAAAATATCTTGGTTTACCGATTTAAGAAGAAGTTTTACTTGCTGAAAATCCGTTTCCGATGTTCGGCGCCCCAGGTGGCAATTGAGCCGATTACTGCTTTTAAAGTATGGCCGTATTCGGTTAGTTCGTATTCAACTGTTACGGGTTTTGTATCGAAAACTGTTCGTTTTACTAAATCGTTGTCTTCCAGGTCTTTTAGTTCTTTTGAGAGCATTTTTGCGCCTATGCCATTCACTTCACGAATCAATTCCATGAAACGCTTTTTCCCAAAGCTTAATGAGCCTATAATCATAATCTTCCATTTGCCACTCAAAATATCCATCGCATCCTGCACAGCCATCAGGTGTTGGCCGCATTGGGTTGGATTGTGTTCTTGTGGTTCTATGGTTTCAGCAACTTTTGTCGTCATAATTTTAAAATCATCAAATCTGAGGGCAAAACTATGCCTTGTCAGTATCGTAGTAAGATAGAAGAGTTAACAAATATAGCTACAAATTCTATCAGATAACATTATCTGGTGTATATCTAATTCCTTGCGGTTATTACTATAACAAATTCTTTACAGATTTTGATTGAATAGATAGTTTCTTAAAGGAAACTACTTTCTAAAAGAAATTAACTTCCAATCATAAACTTATTTTTTCTGCGAATTGTATTTAGATAGACTTTATTTCTAAATACTTAAAACTGAAACATCATGTCGAACAAGACGCAAAAAATTCTGGCCATTATCTTTATGGCGCTTCCATCAATCATGCTTGTTATGAGCGGTGTAATGAAAATCATGGGCGGAGAACAAGTAGTTACCGGCCTTACTAAAGCAGGTTATGGCCCCTACATTAAAATCTTCGGAATAGCCGAACTCGTTTTCGTAGCACTTTTCTGGATTCCTAAAACTTATAAAATAGGTTTCTATTTTATCCTGTCTTATCTGGGTGGCGCAGCTGCTGCCGAAATTGCCGGAGGCGCAAACCCTATGGCATTGGCGCTAATAGCCCTTACCTGGATTGGATTCTACTTGAAGGATAAGAGTAATTTTGTGGTGGGGTAGGGCACTGATTGTGTATTTTAAAAATTTCTCTTCCTTGAAAAGGAGGAGAAATTGAAAAAACAAAATGTGAGCAAATAACAAAACAGAAAACACAAAAAAGCCCTGTCTCCATCTGGAAACAGGGCTGTGTAAAGAATAGGTAAGTTAGCGATTAATATCCGTCGTTTTGTTTTAAATAACCCGGGATATTAGACGCTCCATCAATAGCTGTCTGAGGAATCGGGAAGATTCTTTTCTTTACGTCATTATTGCTTTTCTCTGTCCACGTTCCTTCGTATTTACCGAAACGGATCATATCCGGACGACGTACCATCTCCCAATAGAATTCGAAACCACGCTCACGGAACAATAAGTCTAATGACATGCTATTTAAGGCCGGAGGAGGCGTAGTGATATTTCTTGCGGCTCTCACGGTGTTCACATCAGCCAATGCACTTGCTGCATCATTGCTTTTACGCAATTTAGCTTCTGCGCGCATCAAGTAGATATCAGCCAGACGGGTGATTACGATATCTGCATCACCGAAGTTTCTACCACTGGTCGATTTTTTGCTGAACTGATATTTTTCAACACGAAAACCGGTATTGTAGTTACTACCTTCTACTGTAAAGTCAACTTTTTCTGTGAAATCAACATTCAGATTTGGTTTATTACGGGTATCGTAAACCAATTTACCAACTTTGAAATTTCCGTTAGAACATTTCACGAAAACCCCATTTTTTCTGATCAAGCCATATTGTTGGCCACGTAAGATACCACGGTCGATATTGAAACTCTCACCCACTACACAAGAGTCAGCAGGGTTGGTATAGATAGAGATATTCTGTTTGTAGAAACGTGGGTCAACTTTTGGATCCTGGTCGCCATAAGCACCTACCCATGTACGATAGAAATCAGACGTAATGGCTGGACCATCAGTACCATTGGCTGCAGGGAAATTATACAATGGGAACTGATCACCTGAGATAGAGAAGTAAGCCATACGGTTGTGACCATTCAATTCAGCTCTTTGGTCAACTGCAAAAATCAACTCTTTGTTATCATGGTTATCATCATTGAAGATTGAGAAATAATCTCTTGATAACTGATATTGACCAGAGTTAATGATTTTATCGCAATATTCAACTACTTTATCCATATCTTCTGGTTTGAAGGTGAATTGTGTAGCGTATCTGTCACGATACACAGCAGCATTCAGGTACAAACGAGCTAATAAAGACCATACACCGCCCTTAGTTAAACGACCCGGGCCAACATTAGTTTCAAGGTTTGGTTCAACAGCCAGCAATTCGCTTTTGATATACTCGTATGCTTCTTCGCCTCTGATGATTTTTGAAGTTTCGCCCACATTGTTTTTAACGAAAACCAAACCAAACAAATCTAAACTAAGCATAGAGTAATAGGCTCTCATCCCTCTGGCTTCAGCTAAAAATGTTTTGGCGGTTGGGTCGCTCATAGTTGGCAAGGTATTGATAGCGGTGATAGATCTTGACATCCCTTGCAGAATCAGGTTCCAGGTATTACGGATGTTCGGATCATTGGCACCGTGTGTATGGGCGTGCATGGCCAGATAAATACCATTGTCACCCCAGTCAGTACCACCACGATATGGAAGAATTGCTTCGTCAGTCGAAATCTCCTGTAAAGCAAAATAGTTTGTGTGTAAAAAGATGTCGGGAAGGCGGGCATACACCGGCGCAATAATTCCCTCTACCGCTTGTTTATCCGTCAGGTTTGAGCCGAATGTTTCATCCAGAATGATTTCATTCAGGTCTGTACAACTGCCCAAAGCAAACATGCTGGCAAGCGCTACTATTGTATATATTTTCTTTTTCATGTTTCTGAAATTTTATAAGGTTACGTTCAGGCCGAATACCACTGAACGGGCTTTAGGATAACTTAAATAATCAATACCATAAGAAGTGATACCACCGATCGTTCTGTCGATGTTTACTTCAGGATCGAAACCATCATATTTGGTGATTACAAACAGGTTTTGTCCGGTTACAGACAATCTCAAACCATTCACCCATTTGCCTAAACCAATGGCTTTGGTGTTTACATTATACCCTAAAGACAAGTTATTCAATCTGAAGAACGCACCATCTTTCAGGAATCGGGTAGAAACCGGAGCCGAGTTATTGATTGACTCGTTAGGGTTAGCGATAGCCTCAGGAGTTGTATTTAAGCTTTTCGATAATCTCAATTTATAGAAGTTAGCATTGGCTGTATTATCATAGATTTTGTTTCCTGATACACCATTGAAATTCACTGATAAATCGAAACCTTTGAAAGCGATATTACCATTGATATTGTATTGTTTGGTTGGCAAGGCGCTACCTGCTGCAATACGGTCGTTGTCGCCAACTACACCATCACCGTTTACATCTCTGTATGTGCTGATGCCTTTATCATCAAAGCCTGTAAATTCTTTCAGGAAGAATGTACCGATAGGCTGGCCGCTTACATAACCGTTGATTGTTGCTGAAGTTAAACCAGAACCAGAAGCACTACCCGATGGAATAACCGAATAAGGAGAGTTTTTAACGATATTTTTGATGAATGTTACGTTACCACCAATATCAAATCTCAAACCGTTTCCGGCTGAATAACGATAGTTTAATTCAATTTCAAGACCTTTGTTAGAGATTTTCATATCCTTCACGTTTGTCCAGAAAGTACCTGCCGGTTGAACAGGGTCAGCAGGGATAACCTCTAATAGAATATTGTTAGAGATCTTATCGAAGTAATCAACTGATCCTGTCAAAGCACCACGGAATAAACCGAAATCCAAACCTACGTTTGTTTGTGTCGAAACCTCCCACTGAATATCAGGGTTAGCTAAACGCGTATAAGACGTTCCGGCAGGGAAAGCACCTGTTGGATATAATGGGTAACTCGTTGATGATGATACCACAGAGGTAAACAAGGCCTGCGTGATTTTTGCAGGAATCTCCTGGTTACCTGTTTGTCCCCAACCTGCTCTCAGTTTCAAATCTGAGAAACCAGCCGATTTCATAAATTCTTCTTCAGAGATTCTCCAACCTAATGAGAACGATGGGAAAACACCATATTTATTATTAGCACCGAATTTAGATGAACCATCGGCACGAACAGTAGCAGTAGCTAAATATTTGTCTTTGTACTGGTAGTTTACACGACCGAAGAATGATTGTAGCTCGTTGATCAAAGCATAACCACCTGGTTTGTTATTTGCCAAAGTTAATTCTTGTCCTAAACCTGGGTTATAAATTGGCTCAATATCTGTAATCGGGAATTTGTTGATGCTTGTATTACGACCTTGTACGAATATTTTCTGATATGAATGACCCACCAAGGCTGTCATATTGTGCGCACCTGTATTCAATGTATAAGTCAGGTAGTTTTCAATCAACTTATTTCTGTTCCAGGTATTATAAGTTTCTAATCTACCATCCTGTTGTGGCTCTAAGTTGGCCAATGATTGAATATCACGTACACCTGATGAGTTATCAATACCGAAGTTCAGTTTATACACTAAATCTTTAGTGATTTTGAACGAAGGAGAGATATTACCAATTACACGGTTGATAGTAGAGGCATCTTTTTGTAATCTGAGCGTGATCAAAGGATTGGTAAAGCTTGGATAATTTTTTGGCATTCCTTTATCATCGTAAGCCGGATAAGTTGGGTTTGCCGAGATAGAACCACCAATCAAGCTCTCGGTCGGAGGACGAGAGTTGGTTGTATAAGTAGCATTCAGGTTTACATCAACTGTCAGGCGGTCGTCAAGGAATTTCTGAGAAACGTTGATACGACCTGTATAACGGTTAAGGTTAGAGTTTTTCAGGATACCTTCCTGATTCTGGATACCAAATGAACCATAGTAAGTCAATTTATCAGCACCGCCGCCAAACGAAACATTATGGTTTTGTGTAATGGCTGTTTGCATTACTTCTTTTTGCCAGTCGGTATTGCCACCTAAATCGTCTAATGTACCACCAATTGCTTTTACCTGAGTTCTGAACTCATCGGCTGTAAATACAGGTAATGCTCTGGCTACTTTTGAAATACCTACGCTTCCTGAATAAGTTAAAGTTCCGAAACCGGCTTTACCCTTTTTAGTAGTGATTAACACAACTCCGTTAGCTCCACGAGAACCGTAGATAGCCGTAGCAGAAGCATCTTTCAATACGTCGATAGATTCGATATCCTGTGGGTTCAGGAATGTCAATGGGTTTGTTGCACCACCTGTGCTTGAGTTATCCAGCGCCATACCGTCAAGGATAAACAAAGGTGTACTACCTGTACGAAGACCACCCGGACCACGGATCGTGATACTTTGAGAGGCACCCGGCTCTCCACTGGCAGAAGTAACGTTTACACCCGCTACTTTACCTTGCAATAATTGCTCAGGAGAGTTGATGATACCTTTATTGAATTCGGTGCTTTTCAATGATTTAACCGCACCTGTCATATCTTTTTTAGTAGCAGTACCATAACCGATTACTACCACCTGTGCTAAATCAGCAGCTTCTGATTTTAGTTGTACATCAAGTGTAGATTGGTTACCAACAGTAATTTCCTGTTTGGTGTAGCCAATAAATCCAAATACGAGTACCGATTTTTCGTCCGGAACCGAAATAGAATAGTTACCATTGGCATCTGTACTTGTTCCTTTTTGAGTGCCTTTCAGAATAACACTACAACCTACCAGAGCTTCGCCTGTTGTGGCATCTGTTACACGACCTTTTACTGTAGTTTCGACAATTTTACTGTCAAGTTTGCTGGCGCTGCGTGCGTCTTTCACACTGGCGAAAATTGCTTTTTGCGCGTATGTTTGCGGCATACATACAATAGCTAACATAAATACCCCCAATAGGAATTTCAAGGGGGGAGAAGTAGCGAGGTGTTTCATGATGAGTTGGTTAAATAAACAATTCGATGTTTTAAAAGTGTTGTTACAAAGGGTGAGGTATTTTAATAAATAATAGTGAATACATAATTGGAGAACAAAGGCGACGTGTCGGGTAAGCATTATCAGCTATCAATGAATGCTTCTCGTGGGGTAGCCTATGAATCTTCAGATTATTGGTGTTAATTGCTAAATTCTCGAAATCTGTTGCATTTTAACAATAAAAAATATTATTATTTTTAAGTTATTTAATGCAAACGTTTTAAATCGTTCTGCAAACGTTTTAAATTTTTTGAGAAATTGTACCAAAAAATGAGAAAAATAGACAATTAGAAGATTGACACTATTAGCCGATGAAATTTCCTGCACGATGCTCTGTAATACCTTTATTTTATTAATTTTCAGCCGCAAAAGTAGGCTTTTACTATTCCGCAAATGTTATCGGTATATTAAGCAATTGTTAAAGAAGTGAGAATTCAGCCATTAAATAAGGATATATTTCTAGTAAATCTGGGCTTCGGTAGTGCAGTCAAAGCAATATCCCTTGCGCAGTCGAAGGCCGCGGCTTGGCAAAATACATAAAACTATAAATAAGAAGATTTAATAAAATAGCCCAAAAAAGCCTGAAAGATGAGGATTATTTTCCTCATCTTTCAGGCTTTTCGTATATGGTGGCTATGGCATAGAATTTTGGTTTTATGGATTATACCATGAAACTAATAATTGTATGTCACATTTTTTCGTTATACTAATCCAAATTCCGTATATCATACTGAGTTTAGTCTGCGGAATCAGTGTTGTGATTTCAAACTGGAATGAATTCGCAGCTAAGAGAAAACAAACTAAGACCGCTTATATGGTCGTTGAATCTACCGAGGTAGAAGCAATACCAGCTATGGACTTAGTGCCAATGGCCGCGTAAAACTTAAAGTTCTACGCCACTATAATTGGTCATCATCTGCTGGTTTTGCTGTTGGCGGAGTATACTTTTGAGTCGAATCAATGTGATACCCTTCCCCAGCCGCAAATACACAGTCACCGGATACTGAAACAGTAGAGGGCTTCAGGAAGGAGCCCTTTTTGTATTCCAGGGTTTTATCAGCATATACCCGCTGGAAGAATCCTCCCCAGGTAGGTAGTGATACTCTCGCTCCTTGTCCCAAGGCAATTGTCCGGAAGTGAATTGTTGGGTCATCTCCACCAGTCCATCCACCAGCTACCAGTGTAGGGGTGATACCCATAAACCAGCCATCAGAATAGTTGGAGGTTGTACCTGTTTTGGCGGCTACTTCATTGCCTTCTAATACACCGTATCTTGAAAGTCCACCAAAAGCGGTACCACCCGGTTGAGTTGCCCCACGCATGAGGTGAATCATCTTATAGGCAGTTTCCTGACTGATTACTTCTTTACTATCTGAATAAAATTCCTTTATTAATTCTCCGTTTTTATCTTCAATCCGCGTCACAAAAATAGGCTCGGTATATTTGCCCGAGTTGGCAAATACACAATAGCCTGCCATCAATTCATAGAGAGAAACATTACTGATACCCAAGCAGAGTGCAGGCACTTCGTCCAGTTTACTCTTGATGCCCAGTTTATGCGCATAATTTATCACATTACCAGCCTTAAACTGGTTTATGAGATAAGCACTCACAGTATTAATCGATTGCCCTAAGGCTTGTCGCAAGGTAAGAGACCTGTAACTATAAACTCCATCGGAGTTTTTAGGAGTCCAGCTTCCGCCCGGTACTTGTATTGTAATCGGTTGGTCAACTACGTGCTCACAGGTTGAGAAGCCATTATCTATGGCTGTTACGTATACAAATGGTTTGAATGTTGAGCCAGGCTGGCGTTTCCCTTGTTTTACGTGGTCGTATTTGAAGTATTTATAATTGATACCACCTACCCAGGCTTTAATCTGCCCGTTACGAGGATCCATCGCTAAGAAACTTGAATGCAGATAGAATTTATAGTATCTGATTGAATCCATCGACGACATCACTGTATCTCTTTCTCCATTCCATGAGAAAACACGCATCTTGGTCGGGCGATTCATTTCTTTCCAGACCTTATCCATATCACCATTATATTCCTCTTTCAATTCACGGTAGCGAGGGGTAGTTTTAGCAATGTTCTGGATAAAATTAGGGATTTCCTGATAAGTGCCTGTTGTACCTTTTTCTATCGTCCATGGGTTACGGCCTTTCCAGTGCTCGTAGAATTTCTTCTGCTGGTCTTTCATATTCTCTCTCAATGCTTCTTCGGCATATACCTGCATCCGGGAATCTATGGTTGTATATATCTTGAAACCCTTGGTATAGATATCGTCAGGGTCATAACCTTCTTTGGCAATTTCTTCTTTCAGCCATCCTTTCAGGAATTCTCTGAAATAAGGCGCAGGGCCTGTATTATGGCTTTCAGGCTGATAATTAAGTGTAATGGGTAAGGTTTTCAGCGATTCTGCTTTATTAGGAGATAGCTTATCGTATTTCACCATCTGGTCGAAAACGATATTTCGACGGTTTTTTGAGGCTTGCGGGTGAAACTTCGGATTGAAACGCGAAGGGTTCTGAATCATACCTACTAGCACGGCTGCTTCTTCCAGCGTTACTTCGCTTGGCTCTTTCTTGAAATAGGTTTTAGTAGCAGAACGGATACCAAAAGCACCACTACTGAATTCGATGGTGTTGAGGTATTTTTCCATTATCTCCTGCTTGGTATACCGGCGCTCCAGTTTAATGGCTGTTATCCATTCTTTGGTCTTGATAATGATTTGTCTGATAACCGGAACCGAATATAACGGGCCTTTGTAATAATCAATCTCACGGAGTTTGAAGAGGTTCTTGGCCAACTGTTGTGAAATAGTACTACCACCCCCTTTGCTCTGACCTGAAAAAAGACCAGTTACTACGCGCAAAGTACTGCGGGCATCGATACCCGAATGCACCGTAAAACGGGCATCTTCAGTAGCTATCAAGGCATTGATGATATTGGGAGAGAGTTCGCTGAACTCGATTGGACTACGGTTTTCGTACAAAAACTTACCAATTACCTTTCCATCAGAAGAAATAATTTCAGACGCTACATCACTTTTCGGGTTTTCGATTTCTTCGGGGCTTGGCATTTTACCGAACAACCAGAACAAATTGAAACTTACGGCTATCAGATATACCACAAAGGCAAGCGCCATAAATCCTGTAACCTTCCAGATTCTTGAAATTAACTTTTTAAATCTACCTGCTTCTAATTCCGGGAATGTAAACTTCATCTTGGTGAGAGAAAGGGTGTTATATTAAAGCAAACGTAAGCATTTTTGTCTATTGATGCAAAAGGTTAAGGGGTTAAAATGTCATTTTCTATCCCTATAACCTGTGTCAATGGTACCTATGATACGAAAGATTTGCTTAATTATTGTATGGATTTGCATGACATTAATTTTCGAATGAAATGTCCAAATGTTTTGCTTGATGGCTAAATTAGCTAAAGAAACATTTGGCTAAAGCCCATAAGGATTTTGTTTTTCATTTTATCCCCATTTAAAAATGGGGCTATTGAATTAATTGCCTCCAGCTTTAGCTGGAGGATTACAAAATTATATGACCTAATTGGCTTTAGCCAAATTTAATATGTCCGATAGTAGATGATATTATTACTTCACCGTACTCTTATCAATACGCGTTGGCGTATCAATACCAGCCACAATCGTCTGAGAACTTAGAGCAATGGCTCTGATAGTAGCAACGATATTCTGAATATCTAATGATTCTACTTCGTCGTTGACAGTGTGATACAATTTATCTGAATCAATCTGGTCGGTTGAAATGGTATGTGCCGGAACTCCCTGACGAGCCAGAGCCGCGTTATCTGAACGGTAAAAAAGGTTTTGTTGCGGATAAGGGTCAGGATTGAAGGTAAAGGCAGTGCCTTTTAGGTTTTTTTGTAGGATTGTCCCGAAATCAGAGCGTTCGAAACCTGTAATAAAGGCCGAATTCATGCCCCATTTAGAAGCTTTGCCAATCATTTCGATATTAAACATCGCCACTACTTTATCTGCATTCAATTGTTCGGTAAAATATCTTGCGCCAAAACCACCAATTTCTTCTGCCGTAAAGGCTACAAATATCAAGGTTCTTTCGTTGTTTTTTAGCTTTTTGAAATAGTTGGCCAGGGTAATAACCGCTGTGGTTCCTGAGGCATCATCATCGGCACCATTGGCAATTGAATCGCCTTCAACGGCTTTCTGGATGCCCAGGTGGTCGTAGTGGCCTGAGAAAACCACCATTTCATCCGGTTTACTTTTACCCGGCAGCACGCCCACCACATTAGCCATTTTAAACGCTTCTTTGCGTTGTTTGATTTTTACTGAATAATTTTCTACCGAACTGATACCTGTTACAAACAGAATATTACCTGCGATTTTCGGATAAGGCTTAGACAGTAACCGGGTGCGGCCCATAAAACGTTTAATACCCGCCAGTTTAGATTCATGGACTGCATCTACTATCACAATTTTGCTGGTAGAATCGCTCATGTATTGATTCGGCGAGAAAGAATCTCCTGCGCCAACAATCACTACCGGAATATTAGAAGTCCAGTTGATTTCTTCACTATCCGACATCAGAATAAACTTATCTTTCGGAATTACCTGACCGTTAATCATCACCTCTGCACTGACAAATCCATCAATTTTTGTAATCGGGAATTCCTGTCTGTAGCCGGTTAAACCTTTCAAGGGTTGTAAACCGATTTTCTTGAATTCGTCAGCAATAAAAGCGGTGGCTTTTTCAATCTGTTGGGGTTGCATGGCGCTTCTGCCCATCATATCGTCAGAAGCTAAAGTGCTGATGATGCGTTTTACTTCGTCGTCTTTGATGAGTTTATTAACTTTTTGCGCCTGTGAAACGAAGGTGATACAAAAGAGGATAAAGGTCAGTTTGATGATTTGCATATAGTCTGTTGGTTAGTTAGTTTATTCTCCTATTTTTTCTTCTATTAAGTATTCGTCTTTTTTAAAGGTTTGTTTCACAAATAGTTCGCCGATATAGCCTGCCAGAAATAGCTGTGAACCGATAATAATGGCCACTAAAGCTAAAAAGAAAAAAGGATTATCGGTTACATTGCGGTAGCGGAGCCCTTGATTGATATTATACAGTTTTTCGAAAAGCAGATACAGGGCCATCAGGCTACCTATCATAAACGAAAGCACGCCCATGGTACCAAAAAAGTGCATCGGGCGGCGGCCGAATTTATTGACAAAGGCAACTGTCAGTAAATCAAGAAAGCCAAATATGAAACGCTCTAAACCAAATTTGGTGCTGCCGTATTTTCGTGGGCGATGCTGTACTACTTTTTCGCCGATTTTCTTGAAACCATTCCATTTGGCGATAATGGGGATATTCCTGTGCATTTCGCCATAGATTGTAATGTTTTTAATAACTCTCGATTGATAGGCTTTCAACCCACAATTGAAATCGTGTAAATAAACACCTGATACCCACCGAGATACCGCATTGAATAGTTTGGTCGGAAGTGTTTTGGTAATTGGGTCGTAACGTTTCTTTTTCCAGCCGGATACCAAATCATATTTCTCTTCGGTAATCATGCGGTATAGCTCAGGAATTTCATCCGGGCTATCCTGTAAGTCAGCATCCATCGTAATGACTACATGGCCTCTCGCTTGTACAAAAGCCGTTTGCAGGGCTGCAGTTTTACCATAGTTACGCACAAATTTAAAACCTCTGACTTTCGGGTTCTGATGGCCAAGATTCTGAATGACTTCCCATGAATCATCGCTACTGCCATCGTCAACAAAAAGAATTTCGTAGGTAAAGTTATTTTCCTGCATTACCCTCACAATCCAGTCGTGTAGTTCGGGTAAAGATTCTGCCTCGTTATACAAAGGTATAACGACTGATATTTGAAGTGTTTGAGTCATTAGGAGCAAAGTTCTAAAAAATCGTGTAATAATCGCTCAACAGTTGTCGGAATTTATCCGAATAATCATTCGAATTTTCCGGATGAATCATTAACGTATCTGCCGTGTATGCTGATATAGGCACCTGGCTAAAGCTGAGAATATGCCTGAATACGGCTTTCTGAGGATTATGTTGTATCAGCAATTTACTCCACAAATATAAGCCTTTTTTCTGAGCTACCGTCAATAATTGCTGTGCCTCAAAGGGCGGCAACAAGACAATAAACCTGCCATCTGCTCTTAGTAGATGAATAACCGCATCAATCAGTTCGTCAAAAGTAAGGGTAGTGGCGTGTAAGGCTTTATTGGTTTGTGAGTCTGGTGATTGCAGAGAATTCTGATAAAAGGGGGGATTTGAAATAATTAAATCGTATTGATGGTTTTCAGCCTCTGAATGTTGCAGGCTAAAATTCTGAATAGATTGGTGATGTAGATTGATTTTATCGGCGAAAGGGCTTTGGGCAATATTGACTTTTGCCTGTGCGTAGGCATCATCATCTATTTCAACGGCATCAATTTTAGTTTCACTTCTTTGTGCCAACATCATGGATAATAGCCCTGTTCCGGTGCCAATATCCAGTATGCTCTTCACATGCTTTACCTCAGCATACGCCCCTAAAATACAGGCATCTGTGCATACTTTCATCGCACATTTGTCCTGATGAACGGTGAATTGTTTGAACTGGAAATATGATTTTGGCATAAAATCCTTTGAAAAGTTTTATTAGGGTTAGAATTTAAAATTTAATAATTATTTAAATAAGCGATATCCTAATCTCACAATATAGAAAAATATTCTTTTAAGATGTATTTTTTTTAAATTATACAATTTCTACTTGTATTTTCCTTTTTAATACTTACCTTTGTTTCATAACTTTATATGAGTGTATAAGATGAAAGTGAGCAATAGCAATAAAATAAAGAGTAAAATTATTAAAAAATGGTTCTATGACATTGATTCGTCTGAAATCAGGGAAGAAATGTTTTCCATTGATCCTACCCTTAACAATAATTTTAAAGAAGAAGACTCATCAACTATTTTAAATGAATTTTTCGATTCAACCATTTTAGATTATCAAACTTCTCTCCATCCCAATGCCGAGGAAGATAAAATGTGTTTTTCCAAGGCTAATTTTTATGCATTTTTTGATAAAAATAAAGAGAATGAAAAGTCTATAATCATAAAAGCGTGGCCTATAAATAGAAAGTTATTAACAGATAGGCTCGAATTAATTACTGTCAATACAAAGCCTGAAGTTTATATAGATTCAATATTTGATGCAATTAAAGACAAATTTGATGAGGCTCAATTAGCAAAGGTATCTGTTTACCTAAGGAATAAAGGGAAAAGATTTGCTTGTGATTTTGTAGACTGGTTGAAAATTGAACAAAATAGGAGAGAAGTCTTGTCTTTGGGCCAAGAAATAAAACGGTTTGCAAATATCTTTTTCGCCCAACTCAGAAATATTTTAAAAAGACTTTTACTAAAAGCTACTCGAAAGCCGAAATTTAGGCCCCAAGTGGTTGGGTTTAGTTTTAAAAATATAATTACTGAAACTTTATTTTATTGTTTTAATTCTGAGGAAGATAATAAGTTATACCTAAGAAATTTTCAGGTACCTTATTATTCATGACAGTTAAAGGTACCTATTTACAAATTATCAAATGTATAGTTTAATAGGTATAAGATGAAAAATTATAATAATCTAATAGAAATTGTAAAAAAAAGTAATTTATCTACAAAAGAGAAAGAAGAGTTAATTTCTTTCATTCAAGAGAATCAAGGGCTAAGTTTTGACAACTTCTTAGTAAAGTTTTTAAGACTATTGCAACTTGCAGACTTGCTAGATAAGTTTCTGTAAAATATAGATAAAATGGAAATAGGAGCGGCAATTAAAACTTTGAGGAGTAAAAAAGGCTTATCGCAAAAAGACTTGGCGGTGAAAATGGGGATTTCTACTAATGCCTTATGTCAGATTGAGAAGAATAATAGCTTCCCTCAAAAAAGCACAATTGCAAAAATCTGTGAAATTTTTAATATACCTTCATCATACTTATTGTTACTTTCAATAAATGATGCGGATATTCCAATAGAAAAGAAGCAGATGTTTAATACAATTAGTAATGCTCTTAAAGAAATGATTGTTCAGGAAGTATAAGTGTAAAATTGGGTAGATATTATTATTCTACCCAATTTTTGCCAATCTCTGCACTTCATCCAATAAAGCCACCAAGTCTGCCTCTGTCGTAAGCGGATTCATTAAGGATACTCTCAGATAAAGTTTATCACCTAGCGTAGTTTGAACAATGTAGAATTTACCTTCTTCCAATAACCTCTTTCTGATGCTGGCATTTAAATCATTTACTGAACCGGATTCGTTTTTCAGGCGGAAGCAGACAATATTGCTTTCTGGCTCTAAGGCTAATTCAAAATTGGGGCGAGCTTTTACGAGTGCGGCGAATGTTTTGCCTAAATCATAGAGATAGTCTACATTATCTGTAAAAATCTGCTCGCCATGAGCTTTGAGTATGGCGTATACTTTTATACTCATCATCAATTTGGTACATTCAAAGGTACGTTTGCCCGAATTAAACCAGTCTTTTGAGTGTTGGTTTGCCCATAAGTATTGTGCTTTTTGCTGAAAAGTCTTGAAGGCATCAGCGTTTCGTTTAAAAATCACGGCTGTAATCAGAGCAGGAGCCATCAGCATTTTATGCCAGTCTATCACCACCGAATCTGCCAGATGTAAGCCTTTTACCAGATGTTTGTATTTATCAGAAAACACCACTGCGCCACCATGTGCGCCATCGGCATGAAACCAGAGGTCATGTTTCTGAGCAAAAGCGGCAATCGCTTCCAGATCATCATAACTTCCGGTAGAGGTGGAGCAGGCGCTGCCGATAATGGCTATGATACGTAAGCCTTTGTCGGTTGCTTCCTGATAATATTGCTCCAATAAATCGGTTCTGATTTGTAAATGCGCATTAGTAGGCACTTTAATAATTCCCTCGCTACCCATGCCCATAATGCGTGCTGCTCGGTCTATACAATAATGTGCCTCTTCTGATACCATTACCGCCAGTTTCTCAGTATTACCCTCTTCCCATACATCGGTTCTGGCGGCTCTTGCGGCTAAAAGTGCCGTCAGGTTAGCCAATGTACCTCCCGAAGTTAATAGGCCACTGGCATTGGAATCAAATCCTATCTTTTTTGCTAATAATTCTGAAAGGATACGTTCTAAAGGATTAGAAACCAGCCCCATTTCATAGACAGCCATCCCATTATTAAGCATACTGCTGAGCATTCCTGCCAAGGCTGAAATGGGTACAGGTGGCGTAACCTGATGCCCCATATAACGTGGATGGTGCAGATGATTGGAGTGTTGGATAGTTTTGCTGAAAAACTCAGCCACGTCACCTTGTCCTTGCTGATAATCTTCCTGCCAGAAAGCCAGACTTTCTTCCGGGTCTTTGTAGGGCAAAACTGTCTCTAATGAGCCGTTTTGTGTTTGTTCAAGATAATCAGCCAGTGTATCCACCAGACTATGTGCCTGTTGGCGGAAAAGGTCTGCAGAAAATGCTTTTTGTAGGAGAGATTGCATGATACTATTGTAATTTGTTGTACTAAGCCTGCCAGAAATAATAATAATTCTGCTCACGAACCCAACCCAGGCGCTCGTATAAACTTTGGGCTTTGGTATTATCTGGTGTGGTTTCTAATAATAAACCTTTATGGCCTTGTTGGATTATGAAATTCTGGGCAGCGGCAAGTAATGCTTTGCCTATGCCTCTGCTTCTGATATTTTCTTTTACGAATAAATCATTCAATGTCCAGGAACGGCGCATGGAAACTGACGAAAACATAGGATATAATTGGGTAAAACCCAAAGGTTGGTTGTCTTCTAGTGCCAGAAAAATAACTGATTCTTTATTGGTTATTCTTTCTGCCAAAAACTGTCTGGCTCCTTCAATATCTGATGTTTGCCCGTAATATTGGCGATAAGCATCAAATACTTCTGCTACTGCATCCACGTGGGATAATTCGGCCTGAATTAGCTGGATATTTTCTGGTAGAGTAATAACAGGAATTGCAGATAATAGCTCACTCATAATTAATCAGGTTTATAAATGCAAAGCAAGGAATTATTTATGATAACAAAAAATACTTAATTTTGATTAATTGATGCAATTCTGGCATCAATTGTATTTATGAATGCTAACACAATCATTGATGGATTTAAGAACCCTTGAGAATTTTCTGAAACTGACGGAAAGACTCAACTACCGTAAAACAGCTGAGGATATTTATATTGCTCAACCTGCTTTGAGCCGCCAGATTATGCAGTTGGAAGAAGAACTGGGCGTGCAATTATTCAATCGCCATAAAAGAAAGGTAGAACTGACCGAAGCGGGTATTTATTTTAAGGATGAAGCCAAAAGAATTATTGAAGATTTTGAAAGGGTTTGCCAACGCACAGCACAGATTCATAGGGGAGAGGGCGGGGAGATTCGGATAGCGCATTCAAGCTCATTGATGCAGTTTTTATTGCCTGCTATTCTGGCCAAGATTCAGAAAGAAATCCCCTCGATGCAAACGGTGCTGATAGAGTCAACGAATGTTTATGAAATCAATGCTTTGCTCAACCGGACAATAGATGTAGGTTTCGGGCCGAATATAATTGTACCGAAAGAAATTAATGCCCAAACACTTTATGCCGAAAACTTTGTGGTACTCCTGCCCCAAAATCATCAGTTAAACATTGAAAATTTCCATTCACTCGCCCAATTGGCTGACGAAAATTTTATTCTTCCCTCAAGAAGCGAAAGCTCGGGCTATGTAGAAAGTATAGAGGCACTTTGCCAGAACTATGGGTTTATTCCAAAAGTGGCTTATCAATCGGGCAATACCAATACGGTTTTGCGTTTGGTAGAAGCGGGGGTTGGAATTTCGATAGAGCCGAAGTCGGCATTAAGCGGGCAGAATATGAATGTAAAGCATATTGAACTGACCAGTATCAGTGCCAAATCTGAAATGCGGATGGTCTGGTTGCGTGGCCGGGAAAAAGAATTGAGCCGTTTTTTTGATATTGTGAATAAAATTGTAGAGCAGAAGGAACCTTAGAATAAGATTGTTTAGAAAATCAAAATTATTGTTTATTTTTGTTAAACAATTTCGATATAGCCCGAGTTTACGTATATACTAAAGAATCCCAAATTAATGCCAAATCCCTACAAACAAACTGGAGGTAATGTGTTAACATTGCCCTCACAAAAACTGCTATTGAGCCTGTCCATAGATGATCTGGGAAAATTTGTATGCAGCCTGGATATGGAAGAACTCATCGAACTATTGCACTTCTACGAGGCAAAAGAGTATTTTGAAGCCTGTATCGTTGTCAGAAATTATATTAAAACTGAACGTAAGAGAATGGCTGAACAGACCTCTCTGGTTTTCTGCTGATGAATGGGTGATGTCACGCAAAAAAATAAAAGCCGCTCAATGAGCAGCCCTATTCCAAAATGTTTTGCTGTGACTAAAAAGGAAAGTTACTACTTATATTTTTAATAGGCAAAAAAAAAGTGCCATCTGTAGATTATTTACACAAATTTATTCGACTACCTTCCTGATTTGATAGATTCTACCAAATCGAGACTTACAGGTATGAGTAGAACAGAATTACGTGTACCAAAGACATATTTTCAATTTTAGAATCCCAGATACCATTATCTGTCCCACCCGGAACAGGTCTCGCCTGTAAATAATAACTGAATTTGGCATAGTCAAAAACCTGGTCTACTTCTTTATCAAAACAACGGTATTTCGGGTCTGAACCTGAAGAAGCAACGGTAGTTAAAGTTGTGAGGGTAAGAACGGTAAGGCTTGGGTCTGGATATACCTGAAATAAATCTACCTGCAGATTGGAGGAGATATTATCTTTCAGGCAAACCCGCATTTTATTTACTTTCACTATATAGGGCAGGTATCCCGCCGGGGCTATCAAACGCATATTGCTACCTCCGGTTCCGGCAATCTCACCAATTGTAAAATTAACAGGCCCCTGATCATCAATACTACGAAAGTCTGCTGCCGGAATAGAAAGAAATAGTTCATTGCCTGATGACTGGTTAATCAGAACACCATCTGGGTCTGAGAAAACTGGTCTTTTGCCAACGCCGCTTAAAGTTGTGGCTTTCAGTGTACCGGGAAGGGCTTCTGCATGTTGGGCAATGGTGTAAGTGCTTGCTATCAGGCAAATAGCAAAAAGGGTAAAGATTTTTTTCATGGTATAAAATTAGTTTAGAAGACTTTGAGAACGCTAAATAAATTAATTCAGAAGCTGATTGAAAGCATGAATGAGTATTTGGTTATCTGTGTGAGTAGCTGGTAGGATTTGGGTGAAATTCGGTATTTTGATAAAAGCCATAATTTTTAGGAGGGGTCTAAGACCTTTGCTTTAAAATGCTTACTTTTGCAAAAAAATTGCTCAACATAATTCTTTAGACTAATGTTAAGAACTCATACCTGCGGCCAATTGCGTATCGCAGATGTAAATCAGACAGTTACCTTATGCGGGTGGGTACAAGTTGTTCGTGATAAAGGTGGTATTATTTATATTGACCTTCGTGACCGCTATGGTATCACACAATTAATATTAAATGAAAATAGCAGCGATACCGACGTAATAGCTTTGGCTCGTACATTGAGCCGTGAATTTGTGATTCAGGCAACGGGTGAGGTGATTGAGCGTGTATCAAAAAATGATAAAATTCCGACGGGTGATGTAGAGATTAAAGTTTCGGCTTTAGAGATTCTAAACCCTGCCAAATTACCTCCGTTCCTGATTCAGGACGAAACTGACGGTGGCGACGATATTCGTATGAAATACCGTTACTTGGATTTACGCCGTAATGCCGTTCGTCAGAACTTGCAATTGCGCCACAAAATGGCTCAGCAAACCCGTAATTATCTGGACGGACAGGAATTTATTGAGGTAGAAACACCGGTATTGATTAAATCTACTCCAGAAGGGGCAAGAGACTTTGTAGTGCCGAGCCGTATGAATCCGGGTGAGTTTTATGCTTTACCACAATCGCCACAGACGTTTAAGCAATTGTTGATGGTTTCGGGTTTTGACCGTTATTATCAGATTGTGAAATGTTTCCGTGACGAAGACTTACGTGCTGACCGCCAACCGGAATTTACACAGATAGACTGCGAGATGTCTTTTGTGAAACAAGAGGATATTTTGCAAATGTTTGAAGGCTTAATTCGCCATTTGTTCAAAACAGTGAAAAACATTGATATGCCGGAGGTGCCACGTATGACTTATGCTGATGCCATGCGTTTATATGGTTCGGATAAGCCTGATACACGTTTCGGAATGGAGTTTGTAGAATTGAACGATGTGGTGAAAGGGAAAGATTTTGTGGTGTTCGATTCTGCTGAACTGGTTGTCGGTATCAATGCTTCGGGTTGTGCCGAATATACCCGTAAGCAAATCGACGAAATAACTGAGTGGGTGAAACGTCCACAGGTAGGAGCGAAAGGGTTAGCCTATATCAGATTCAATGCGGATGGTACTTTGAAATCGTCATTCGATAAGTTCTTTGATGAAGCAGCCTTGAAACAAATCGCTGAGAAATTCGATGCAAAACCTGGCGATTTAATCTTTATTCTGGCAGGAGAGGCTAACAAAACACGCAAACAATTAAACGAATTACGTCTGGAAATGGGTAGCCGTTTAGGTTTACGTAAACCGGATGAATTTAAGGCGTTGTGGGTATTAGACTTTCCGTTATTAGAATACGGCGAAGAAGAAAACCGTTGGTTTGCAATGCACCATCCGTTCACTAGTCCGAAACCGGAAGATATTCCGTTGTTGGAAACCGAAGATTTAGGCAGTGTTAGAGCCAATGCCTATGACATGGTAATTAACGGTACAGAAGTAGGAGGGGGCTCGGTGCGTATTTTCCAGAGACCATTGCAACAGAAGATGTTTGGTATTTTAGGTTTCACTGAGGAAGAAGCTAAAAAACAATTTGGCTTCCTGATGGATGCTTTTGAATTTGGTGCACCTCCACACGCAGGTATCGCCTTTGGGTTCGACCGCCTTTGTTCAATCTTCGGTGGAGCTGATTCAATCCGTGACTTCATTGCCTTCCCTAAAAACAATTCAGGACGTGATATGATGATTGATTCACCATCAACCATCGACCAGAAACAAATGGATGAATTGAAGATTAAGACAGTATTGTAGGATTTTTCTTTGAATTTGCCGAGAAATAAAAGAGAGCTCTTTGTGGGCTCTCTTTTATTTTATAATTTAATGCTTTTATAACTATTTTAAATTTTAACAAAATGCACAAAACAATTACCAGGCTGTTACTGATTTTAATTGCTGGACTATTAATTATCAGCTGCGACAAAAAGAACGAAGAAGTTACCCCTGCAAGCCAGATGGCATACAATGGGAAAACGTATGATTTAACACAAGGACTCTGGTCATCGGAAGTTTATGATGACGAGAATATAGAAGAACTCAGTTTGATTCTTGCAACATCTGACTTGAAAATAAAATATGTAAATGGGGATTTTGATTCAGCTGATGGAAAGATCACCGGACTTGTTTTATATATTTATATGAAAAAAGGTACTAAAGGATTAGATGCAGGAGAGTATACAAGTGATATAAATGATGAGGGTAAACCTAATACATTTTATGGCGGTGTCATCGTTAATGCAGACTTAAGCACTTTAGACAGTGACGACGAAGCTACTATAGAGTTTGGAAAACTTACCGTAAAAAAGAATGGCAGTATTTACGAAATAACTTTGGATGGTAAGGATGAAGACGGAAAGGCGGTTAAAGGATTTTATAAAGGCGAACTGAAAAGTATTGAATAAAATATTCTTCAATTTAGTGCCTTTATTGATAAAATAAAGGCACTAAATTTATCTATCACTTCGGATTTGCTGTCTGTAACTTCTGCTCTTCTTCTTTTTTCTTCTCGTCTTCTTTCGCTTTATTTCTGAAATATCTTCTGAACAAGAAGTTGTGCTTCAAGGCTTCCAGATTCTGGTCTAGTTTTGCACTGCTGCTTTCCAGATTGCTGATGGTTTCTCTGATATTATTGGCCGCTTTGGGGTCATGCAATAAAACACCAATGGTATTATTCGGATTATTCAATAATGCATTGGTTGTTTGCTCTAGGTTACCCACTGTTTTCTGGGCAGACATCGTCGTTTCTTTCAAAGTCTGTGAGGTGCTTTGCAATGAAGCCACCGTATTTTTGATAGATGGATAAATCTCTTTATCGGTTGCCAATGAGTTGATAAAGTTTCCTTCGGCATTTAATTTATCAGTTAAGGTGGCTAATGAAGACGCTCCTTTTTTCAAATCTCTGGTGGCAGCTTCAACGGTTGACATACTTTTTGAGATACTGGCATAAAGCGCCTCGTCTTTCATCAATTTGCCTAATGAACCTTGCCCTGCACGAATATCAGCCGTTAAGCCTTTTAAATCGCTGGTGATAGACAGGATATTTTTATTGTTGGCTTGCAGTGTAGAGAGCATTTCCTGTTGTGTTACATCTGCTTCTGCCTTAAAAGTATGCCCATCCTGAATCATAGGGATGTTTGGTGAGCCTCCTGAAATCAGGATGATTGGGTTTCCGATTAAACCGTCAGAGCTTACTCTTACGGTGGCATCCTGTTTGATGAATTTCTGAGATTTGTCTTCGATGCTGAATAATACCCGCACTTTTGAGTCGGGGGTAAAGGCTATCTCCTGGACTGTGCCTACTTTTACCCCGGCAAACCATACGTTATTTCCTTTGGTAAGACCATTGACACTATTGAACGTAGCCGTAGCATCAATGCGTGTGATGAACGATTTACGCATGGTTCCGAGTGTCAGGATAGCAGCAGCTAATATAATAACACCTATTAATATAAATAAACCAACTTTCGCTGCTATTTTTTGTGAAGATTCGGGGGTCGCCATATACCTATTTCTTTTGATTTTCTATAAAATTGTAATCGTAAAAATTCTTGATTCTTGGGTCAGGGTCTTTGAATACCTCATCAAATGTCCCCTGAAACTTAAAGTTGCCGTCGAATAAAACTGCCACACGGTCGCCTGTTTCTTTAGCACAGGTCAAATCATGCGTAATGATAATAGAAGTTGTCTTATAGTTTTCTTTTACTTCGTTTATCAACTGATTGATTTCCATACATGTAATCGGATCAAGACCAGCGGTAGGCTCATCATACAACATAATGGTTGGATTCATGATGAGGGTGCGGGCAATACCTATCCGTTTCTTTTGTCCGCCTGATAATTCGGCAGGCATCTGGTCAATAGATTTCAATAAGCCAACCGAGTCTAATACCTGGTGCACTGCCTTATTAATCTGACCCCGGCTCATATTCTTTACATTTCTTACCAATGGAAATTCCAGATTCTCCCTTACAGTCATACTATCATACAAGGCACTGTTCTGAAACGAAAAGCCTATTTTCAGGCGCAATTCGTTCATAGCTTTTTTGTCCAGTTCTGTTACTTCCTGTCCCAATACCTTTACACTTCCTTTGTCGGCAGGCAATAATCCGGCAATGATTTTAATCAGGACCGATTTCCCGGTGCCCGACCTACCCAGAACCACCATGTTTTCGCTCTCATAGACATCCAGATTGGCATCTATCAAAACCTTCCTGTCGCCAAATGCCTTATACAGATGTTCTATTTGTATTACTTTGTTCATGTTGTCTATTGAGTGAATCTTCTAATCGTGAATGGCGAATTGTGAATTAGTGAATAATTAAAAAATAGAGAAATTAACTTTATCACAATTTACCCAAAAATAGTTGGAGTTTCCAGACTAAATAGTACAATTATTCGCTAATTCGCCATTCACTAATTCACAATTTTATCATCTAAACCAATTTGTTACCTGTACGATAAATACTTCTTCAATAAATATCAAAAACATCGACATTACCACCGATGAATTGGCGGCTTTACCTACACCCAATGTGCCGTTGGTAGCATTGTATCCTTTATAACAACCCACTATACCAATAGTAAAACCATAGGCCACCGATTTAATAACGGCTGTCCATAAGTCGAGATAAACAATACTATTGAATGCCTGCTCAAGAAAAGCCGGAAAACTGGTATCTTCGTTGGTTGTTACATTCAGAAATACCCCCGTCATAGCCATCAAGCCGCAATAAAATGATAAGATCGGGATAGTAATTGTGGTAGCCAGCACTCTTGTCACCACTAAAAACTTAATCGGGTTAACGGCTGATACTTCCATGGCATCTACCTGCTCGGTTACTTTCATTGAGCCCAACTCTGCACCAATGCTTGAGCCTACCTTACCCGCACATATCAAAGAAGTAACCAATGGGGCTAAGGCTCTGATGATGGCAATAGTTACCAGTGAAGGTAGCCAGGAAGTAGCCCCGAAACTCTCTAATGATGGACGCGATTGCTTGGTAAATACAAAACCTGTAACAAAACCTGTGAGCGAGATGAGCAGCAACGAACTATTACCTATACGATAGCATTGATTGACGAACTCTTTAAATTCAAAATTTCCACTAAGTGCTTCTTTAAAGAATAACAACAGGAAGTCGGCACCATCTTTAAATCCAATCAGCCAGTTGTCTATTTTCTCGGAGAACAAATTTTTTCTTGTATGTGAACTCATATTTTCATGCATTAGTGGAGATACGGCGCCTCAAAGTTATTAAAGTAAATTTAGTAAATTAGTAATCCATCTACGTTTTTACGGAATTTATATACGTATGTGGAAAAAAATGCTCAAAATGTGGTATGCAAATTAGGGCAATTAGTCTACTTTTTCCATCTAACAAAATAATTCGTATCAAAATTCTTTCCAATGTGTAAGTATTTTAATTAATTTTGGTTAAAATACTGTCTATCAACAAAATATACTACGATGGCAATTTACAACCTTAACATTAACGGGAAAGTCTACAAAACAGACATAGCTCCCGATACACCTCTGCTATGGGTTTTGCGTGATCATTTAGGACTGTTAGGTACCAAATATGGCTGTGGAATGGCTATGTGTGGAGCGTGTACAGTACACATTAATGGTGAAGCAACCCGTACTTGTATCTTACCGGTTTCGACAGTGAGCGAAGCCAAAATAACTACCATTGAAGGACTATCAGAGAAAGGTGACCATCCTGTTCAAAAGGCATGGCATGAAGTAGATGTTCCTCAATGCGGATATTGCCAGGCCGGGCAAATCATGACAGCCGCTGCGTTTTTGAAAAGCAACCCTAAACCGACTACGGAAGAGATAGAGACTGCGATGTCAAACAATATATGTCGTTGCGGTACTTACCACCGTATCAGAGAAGCCGTTCAGTTAGCAGCCACCAAAATGAAATAAGCATATGGAAAACACAAACAACAGCCGTAGAGATTTTTTGAAATCGGCCGCGCTTGCCGGTGGTGGTTTCATGTTAAGTTTTAGTTGGTTTGGTAAGGAGGCTTTTGCTGCCGACGCTGCCACAATGGATATTGCCGCAACTGATATTGCCTCAAAAGCATTAGCAGGAGACTTTGCACCCAATGCCTATTTATCGATTCATCCTGATGGAATCGTCAGTATATTTTCACCGAACCCAGAAATCGGACAAGGGATAAAAACTGCCTTCCCGATTATTGTAGCTGAAGAACTGGATGTGGATTGGGCAAATGTGAAAGTAATACAGGCGCCTTTGGACACCAAGAAATTTGAGCGCCAGGTTGCCGGAGGAAGCGGGTCTATCCCTCACTCATGGCAACGCCTCCGCAAAGCCGGGGCCACTGCCCGCCAGATGTTGGTAGAAGCCGCCGCTAAAAAATGGAATGTATCGGCCACCGAGTGCAAAACCGAAAAAGGTTTTGTGATACATACCACCTCAAACAAGAGACTGAGTTATGGTGAATTAGCAACGGATGCGGCTCAGATTACACCGCCAACAGATGTAAAACTGAAAGACCTGAAAGATTTTAAGTTGATAGGCTCAACTGTTAAAAATGTTGATAATAAGCCTATTATTACAGGCCAGCCACTTTTTGGAATCGACTTTTATCGGGAAGGAATGCTTTTCTCGATGATTCAACGCCCGCCAGCTTTTGGGTTGAAACTGAAATCACTTGATGCCACGGCGGCTAAAGCCATGCCGGGTATTGTTGATGTGGTTTCGTTTAAAAACAAGGTAGCAGTAGTTGGTAAATCGACATGGGAAGTGAAAAAGGCGAAGGATGCTTTGAAAATTGAATGGGAAAAAGACGGAAATCTTGAAAGTACCGACGACCATAATAAACTTTTCAAGGAATTACTGGATTCGCCAAAAACAGAAGTCAGAAGAAAAGAGGGGAATGTTGAAGAGGCATTTAAAAATGCTGCGAAAATAGTTGAGTCTGAATATCAATGCCCGTTTCTGCCGCATAACCCAATGGAGCCGATGAACTTCTTTGCCCATGTAAGAGAAGACGGCGTAGAATTGGTTGGCCCAACCCAAACCCCACAGGCAGCACAAGGACAAACTGCCAAATTGCTGAATATCGCTCCTGAAAAAGTAACGGTTGAGTTAACACGTATGGGAGGTGGTTTTGGCCGCCGTTTAGGTACTGATTATGTATTGGAAGCCGTTGAAGTATCTAATTTAGTTAAAGCCCCTGTAAAGGTTATCTGGACACGTGAAGACGATATGACGGGTGGTAGCTACCGTCCGGCGGTGCGTTACCGTTTCCGTGCGGCGTTAGATAAACAAGGCAATATGATAGGCTATTCGCTTCGTGGGGTAGGTATCAATGCCGGAAATCCTACGCGTGAAAATAACTTTCCGTCGGGTGCCGTACCGAATTTATTGATTGATTCAGTAGAACATAAATCGCCAATCACTACTGGCCCTTGGAGAGCACCAATCACTAACTTCCTGGCCTTTGCTGAGCAATCATTTATTGATGAAGTAGCAATAGCCGCAGGGAAAGATGCTGTGCAATTCAGACTTGAATTGTTAGAGAAAGCTAAAACAGCACCAATCGGCCCTGTTCGCTACGACATTGACCGGATGAAAGCGGTCATTGAATTAGCCGCAGAAAAATCGGGTTGGAACAAAAAACGCAAAGGCGTAAGCCTTGGTTTCAGTGTCTATTTCTCTCATGCTTCTTATGTGGCACAGGTAGGTGAAGTGGTAATGAAAAAAGGCAAACCTGTCTTGCAGAAAATATATGCAGCCGTTGACTGTGGTATAGTAATCAACCAGAGTGGTGCGCGAAACCAGATAGTAGGAGGGATAGTTGACGGTATGGGGCATGCCATGTATGGTAACCTGACCTTTACCGAAGGTAAACCTAACCAAAGCAATTTCAATACTTTCCGTCTGATTAAGATGAACGAGATTCCGGCCATAGATGTACACTTTGTTGATAATGGCATTGATCCTACTGGTTTAGGAGAGCCAGCCTTGCCACCAACCGGAGCATCCATTGCCAATGCTATCTTTAAGGCTACCGGTAAACGTCTGAAAAACCAGCCGTTTATTGAGCAGGAAGAAAAATTGCTGGATAGTATCTCATAATGGCCCATTACGATTCCTTACCCATACATGAGCCATCTTCTTAGGAGGATGGTTCTTTTTTTATGGCGAGAGCCCGAAGCGCCCGACGCCCGGCTCTCGCCAACATATATTTATCAATAAAAAAACTGCTCCAATACAATCTTCCCATCCTTCACCTCATATAATATTATTTCATTGATATGAACCCTGCCTAATTCATTAACTTCTATATCAAACTCTCTGCCTATGGCAAAATGATTACCTGCTACCACAGGTTGGGTAGTAGCCAGTTTGTAGGCGGCTGTTATTCTTTTTACCCAGTTTTCTCCTTTTTCTCTGACTAATGCTTTGCCTTCAGCGTCTTTCAGATAAGGGGCGTTTGTGGGTTCAATGCTTCTCACATTTTCTGCAAATAGTTCGTCTTGTATTTCAAACCATTTTTCTTGTTGAGCTAATTCGTTAAATCTCGCCGCCACTGCTTGTGTTGGTAATGGGTTGTGTTGCATATAGGATGATTGTTGCTATTAGTTACTGATTGAAACGATTAATTAATGTAAGGGAGCAAATGATTGTTTAGCCAGAATTGTTTGCGCAATGTTTTCCAGAAGATTATAAGTTGCTCTATAAAGAAAAGCAGCCATACTGATTCTCTTTACACCATTTTCGGCTAATGATTGAATGGATGAAAGTTTTGGTACACCAACTACATTGAGCGGAAGTGCAATAGAGGTAGCAATTTCTTTGATTAATTCAATATCGCTTATAGCCGTAACAAAAAGCCCATTAGCTCCAGCCTCTTCATATAGCTTTGCTCTTCTGATAACTGTTTCAATCGGTGAAGGAAGTTTTAGCAAAAAAGCGTCTGTTCGGGCATTGATAAAAAGTCGTTGATTTGTCTTTTCAAGGTAGTTTTTTATACTGGTCAGTTTTCTTAAATATATTTCTTCTCCTTCGGCATCTTCTATGTTTATTCCTACTACTCCAGTATCAATTAATTGCTGAATATTACCGTTTAAAGTATTTAAATCTTTGGTATACCCTCTTTCCAGATCGACCGATAGTGGCAGAGTTGTGCCTGATTTTATTCTTTTTACTATATAGAGTAATTCTTCAAACGGTATTACTTCTCCATCTTTATAGCCTAGCGAATCGGCAATTGCACCACTTGAGGTAGCGATGGCCTTATAACCACTTTTTTCGATAATCTGTGCACTTTTTACATTCCATGCATTAGCTACTATTAAAGGTTCAGATTGATGATGCAAGTCTAAAAAATGTTCATAATTATTCATGTTCTATAAGTTTATTCGATGATTCTCTTAATTTCTATTGTTTTTGCAAAACCGTCTTAGAACTATCCTTATCAGATAATCTGAATTTTACTTTGCAAAAGTATCAGCTAAATTTTACTTTAAGAGGGTGTGAAATAGACATTCTGACGGGTTGATTTAGACAGTCAGGTTTCACTATATTTGTAGAAAAATATTTTGTTATGAAGCATATCTCTATCATTGCACCAGATGGTCAGGGCAACCTTAGCAGTGTAGCCTGCATTGTAGGCTCATATGAAATTCTTTTACAGGCCGGAGAACATTGGCAGAGCATGGGGAATAAAGAATTGTATACTGTTCAGATTGTGGGTATTTCTGAAAGAACAGAATTTGATAATGGGTTATTCAGTATAAGGCCACACGCTACCATTGAGCAGGTGAAAAGAACAAACTTAATTATCATTCCATCTCTTGCTAGAGATTATCAGAAAGCTCTGGGAGGAAATAAGTTTCTGACTGACTGGATTACACAACAATATAAACAAGGAGCAGAAGTAGCTACTATGTGCAGTGGTGCATTTATGCTGGCTGCAACAGGCTTGTTGGATGGAAAAAATTGCTCTACGCATTGGTCTTCTGAAAATACATTCAAGAGTCTATTCCCGGAAGTTCATTTGCATGTCCATAAATTGATAACTGATGAAAATGGGATTTATACGAATGGAGGAGCCTATTCATTTCTTAATTTGCTCATTTACTTAATTGAGAAATATTACAATAGAGAAACGGCCATCTACTGTTCTAAAGTTTTCCAGATTGAAGTTGACCGTCAACACCAATCAATATTCAGTATTTTTAGTGGACAGAAACTGCATGAAGACGAAGAAGTGAAACAGGCACAGCAATATATTGAAAGTAAAATAGACGAAAAAATCTCTATTGAAGAATTATCAGCTAAACTAGCCTTAGGACGACGAAACTTCGACCGGAGATTCATAAAGGCAACTGGTAACACCCCATTAGAATATGCGCAAAGAGTAAAAATTGAAGCCGCCAAGAAAAGCTTTGAAACTACCCGGAAAACCATCAATGAAGTAATGTATGAGGTAGGCTATTCTGATATTAAGGCATTCAGAGAAGTTTTTAGAAAAATCACAGGCATGTCGCCGTTGGAGTATAGAAGTCGATATAATAAGGATGCGATGGTGGTCTAGTTGTTGAGTGATTGAGCCTACGCGGCCCGGTGATGAGCGATTTAGTGATTAGAAAGTCAGTTATTTAGAGATTTTATTCAATAAAAATTTCTTGCAAATTATATTCAATTGCCTACATTTGTCGAAAAAATAAATCTTCCACTTGTTCAAAGACCTTAAATATCATTTAGCACGCCTCGCCTATCTTCGTAGTGCCTGCTCATTTGTTCCTGATGTGTGTCAGGGGTCTTAATCAATCTTTATCATTTATTGCCAAATAACTCTACTAAATGATTTTCATAGGGCGTAGCTTGCTATTGAACTGAATAACTTTATTTCAGTATTATAGTTTATGTGTCCATAGGAAAGAGTTTACTCGCGTTGTTTGTTATTGCTAGTTTCATCATAAACTTTATTTCAAACCAGACATGAAAAACGTACTTGTGATTGGTATGGGCAAAGTGGGTTCGTTGGTGGGCGTATTGCTTGCTAAACGCTTTGCCGTGATGGGTATGGATAAACGCCACCCAAATACCCAACTACCCTTCGACATCATTTTAGGTGATGTAAACGACATCAGTTTCTTAGAAAAAACTATCCCGAGTTTTGATGCTGTCGTATCGGCGATGCCCTATAATCTGAACTTGCCTATTGCACAAACTGCCCATAAATTTGGTATCCACTATTTTGATCTGACGGAAGACGTACCGACGACAACAGCTATCAGAGAAATGGCTAAAACTTCTAAGTCAGTAATGGCTCCACAATGTGGACTCGCACCGGGTCTGATTGGAATAGTCGGAGCAGATTTGGCTAAACGTTTCACCAAATTGCGTGATATTGAGCTGCGCGTAGGGGCATTACCTCGCTATCCGAATGGTTTAATGGGCTATTCTTTTACCTGGTCTCCGGCTGGGGTAATCAACGAATATATCAACGATGCTGAGGTTATTCATAATGGGACAAAGAAAATGGTGCCTTCTTTGGATGGTATCGAGCATATCCAGATTGAAGGTCAGGAGTTTGAAGCATTCAGTACTTCGGGTGGATTGGGTACAATGTGTGAAACCTACGAAGGTAAAGTGGATACACTCAACTATAAAACCATCCGTTATCCGGGTCATGCCAAGCTGATGAAGTTTTTGTTATATGAATTAATCCTGAAAGATAAACGTGAACTGGTAGAGCAGATTCTGACAGAAGCCAAACCACCTGTACAGGATGACGTAGTGTATGTATATGCCGTTGTAGAGGGCTGGAAAGGCGAGGAACTGGCACGTGAAGAGTTCTACGAAGCGTATCACCCGATTGAAATTGATGGCAAACACTGGAGAGCTATATCCTGGACAACAGCAGCATCTATTGCGGCAGTAGTAGAAATGGTAGCCGATGGTAAATTGCCACAGAAAGGATTTATTAAACAAGAAGACATTCCGTTAGACGCGTATCTGGAAACTACTAACGGACAATTTTTTAAAGTACAAGAATAAAATGGAAGATAAAACAGCAACTTTAGTATACGTTTTGAATGGATTAATGCGCCGATACCGTGAGCGCGTGCCTGATGTAGAAAAGGTATCGAACGCCATGATTGCCGAAGGTATTATTGCCAATGCCAGTGAAATTGAAAACGACCATATAGCTTTTCGCACAATGGGTGTGCCTCAGTTGGGGATTCAATCGTTTGAGAAGATTTTTCTTCATTTGGGCTATGAAAAACGTGATTACTTTTATTTTGAAGGTAAAAAACTGGATGCGTATTGGTTTTCGCCGCCAAAGCCTGAGTATCCAAGAATATTTGTGAGTGAGTTGCGTGTAAAAGATTTACCGCAAAATATTCAGGATATTATCAGAAGCTATACAGATGAGGTAAAATCTGACCCAGTAGATAGTCTGGATTTGAATGATGGCGTGGCAATAGATGAGTTTTTGCACAGACCACTGTGGAGTATGCCGACGTGGGAAGATTATTCGACCTTATTGAAAGAAAGCGAATATGCGGCATGGGTAATCTATAACCGCTATTACCTGAATCATTATACCATCAGCGTGCATAACCTGAAAGAGGGCTATAATACCATTCAGGAATTTAATGCATTTCTGGAAAAAACAGGTATTAAACTGAATGATGCAGGTGGAAAAATCAAGATTAGTCCTGATGGTGGATTGTTGCAGAGCTCAACAGTGGCCGAAATCATTGACGCTGAATTTAATGGAGGAGAAACTCACCCGATTTCGGGCAGTTATGTAGAATTTGCCGAGCGCAAGGTTTTACCACAATTTCAGCACCTGAAACCTGCTGAAATCAAAAGAGAACATCGCCGTGAGGGTTTTGAAACCGGTAATGCTGATAAAATCTTTGAAAGCACCTTTACCAGCCAGACCGTGAAAAGGAAGGAGAAAACAGAAATAAATGAGAAATAGAGGCAAATTTAATGGAAATATTAGTATACGGGCATCTGAATTAAAATCCCGGGTTGTAGATTCAAATGTATGATGAGTTGAATAAATAAAACAAGGGAGCGAACTTTGC